>NZ_CP076228.1:322646-645293 GCF_021378375.1 Wolbachia endosymbiont of Drosophila innubila
AATTATGGTATAATATGATGTGGCGTAAGCTGAGTACAGAAAATGTCTTTCGGACAAATTATTATATATAGTATAGCATTACTTGCTATAGTCAAAGTATTTCTCTTTTTGAGAAAAATATACAAAAATCGCATTAGAAAAATCATATTTCCTAGAAAAGTTTTTAAAGAAGAGTGGGAAGAAGACAGAAAATTCAATGAATTATATCAAAAAAATAAGCAAAAAGAGTTGATGAAACAACAGGAAATACTGCGTGAGAAGCAAAAAGATGTGCAAGTTTATAAAGAAGATCCAGAAATAGTTGACATAGCAAAACCGGTAGGTAAATGGACAAAGATGGTTATGATGGGTAATGGTTTAATGCAGCGTTTTGCACAATTGATACATAGAGAAGGCGGACAGAAAGGATTTTGGGAGCTGTTTGTAAAAGCTCAGGCTTCAACTCAAGGTAAACATAAGGGAAAGGGCAGATAATCCATGCTTGAATGTGAAAATTTATCCTGCACTCGTAATAATAAGGTACTATTTAAGAATCTCAGTTTTAAAGCTGAGCTAAAATCAAAGATTCTAATCACTGGTCCAAATGGTAGTGGTAAAACCAGCTTAATTAGAAGTTTATCTGGACTTTTACCGCCGGTATCAGGCAATATAAGGCACTGCGGAAAAGATATATATGATGATCCAAAATCCTATATATCTTCTATGGTCTATATAGGCCATAAGAATGCCTGTAAAGATAGCTTAACTGTTGCTCAAAACGTAGAATTCTGGGCAGGAATACGAAATACTAGAGAATTGATTGTGGCAGCTATTTGTTGCTTGCAGTTGCAACCTGTACTTAATATTAGATATGGCGAACTTTCTGCAGGCTGGAAAAGGAGAGTTGCGCTTGCTCGCCTCTTGATTTCTAATGCAAACGTTTGGCTGATAGATGAACCATTTTGTAATCTTGATAGTGCAACGTGTGAATTAGTGCTGAACCTAATCTCAATACGCTCTGAGCAAAATGGTATAGTAATTATTACAGGGCATAGCTCTACAGAGCAATTGTGTGATTTTACAACGATTGATATACGTAATTTCAATAGACTTCTTGTATAGTTTTTGGCAACAACCGCTAGAAATAAAAAACTTGCTTGACAAACTCCGCCAGCCCCCTTATCATAAACACTGAAGCTATTTATTTATCTTCTCTGTACAGATTAAATGACAAAAAAACTCACGTATCTGGCGTCTCATGTTTAATTTTTTGCACTATGTGCACCTTATGTCTTTATCAAACTTCTACCTACATAAGCTGAAACGCGCTTATAAAGCGTCTAAAACATAAAAAAACGCCAACTTAAAAAATGGATAGTGAATAACTAGCTACCCTAGGGTTTCTTTTGCCTTTTTTTCTGTTTAGTAAATTTCTTAAACATTTATAGCTAAGGTTAGTTGCATTTAAAAGCAGCTGAATCGCGGTTATTAAGCGTTTAGAATAAAAAAACGCCATACTTGAAAGTATAATATAAGTAATTAGCCAACTACGGGGCTTCTTTTGCCTTTTTTTCTGTTTAGTAAATTTCTTAAATATTTATAGCTAAACGACAACCGTCATCCCGCTGCTTGTTAGCGGGATCTAGAGATACCGCGAATGAATCGCGGTATGACGGTTCGCGGTGGCATGACGATAAGCTCGTCATCCCGCTGCTTGTTAGCGGCTAAGGGATACCGCGAAGGGATACCGCGAAGGGATACTGCGAATGAATCGCGGTATGACGGTTAATTATTCTGCGGCGGTATGACGTAGAGCTCGCGTTAGCTATACTTTTATACTCACCAACTCAGTATCCAATCTGGATCCAAGTAGTCAGCTACTTGGATGACAACCTGTTGAGGCTGCGCTTACACATTCCACTTTCTATGCTCACCAAACAAATTTGCTTACTCGCAGCAAAATTTTCTGGATCCAAGTAGTCAGCTACTCGGATGACATCTTTGTGTTTGAGGCAAAACCAGCTATAACATTTCTTCGCAAACAAATGTTCGTACAGTTGTGCGCGTGATGCTGGAATCTAGACAACAATTAGATCCTATTGTCAAGCAATAAGCTACATGTGCTATTTATTTAGTAGATTAAATATGAAGTTTAAAACTCTGCTATTGACTTCCTGTAGAACTAGTGAAAACCAAACTTGCTTAAAACCACTTAATTAGTTATAGTTATAGTTATAAGTTTAGGTACAGTAAAATGACAGCTTTTGTCCCCTTGATTATTTTTTTAATCTTGTATCTTGGAAGTGGTGCTTATTTTTCTTTTATCGGAACTGATAATCCACTTCATCAGGTTTCACCAGTAATCTGCTTATTACCAGCACTATTTTTTGCTGTCTCACGTGGTACAAATAAAATTCAGCATAACATCGATACTGTTATCAAGGGCATGGGTGACAAAAACACCCTTACTATGTGTTTAATTTTTTTATTTTCTGGAGCATTTTCTGCGGTGACTCAATCAATCGGTAGCGCAGACACTGTTGCTAATTTAATTCTTAATTTCCTTCCAGCGAGATTACTGCTGCCTGGAGTATTTTTGGCTTCTGCTTTTATTTCAACTGCAATTGGCACATCTATGGGAGTTGTTGCGCTGATGGTACCTATAGCTGTTAATCTGGCAAAAAGTGGAGCTTTTGGTCTCGAAATAGGAACTGCAACTGTAGTAGGTGGTGCCGTGTTTGGCGATAACCTTTCGATGATATCTGATACCACCATTGCATCTGTTTCTTCACAGGAAGCTTCAGCAAAAGATAAACTTAAAATAAACTCTAAAGTTGCACTTATTGCCAGCATTATAACACTCATCTACCTAGCAGTTGCCTCAAATAGTACAAAAATTATTTCTATATCAAATTTAGATTATTATTCTATAATAAAAATTATTCCTTACATTTCTTTAATAATCATGGGGCTGCTTGAAGTCGCCACTTTAGTAACAATAACTATAAACATAATTATTGCTGGTGTGCTAGGAATAACTTTTTTTGACTATGCTATCATTCAATTTCCTCATGACGTGTATGACGGTTTCACAAAAGTAAACGAAATAGTGATATTTGCTCTATTTATCGGTGGATTGAGCCATATAATGTACAAGCAAGGTCAAAAAGCGTTGCATAAACTCATCGATGAAAGCAATATCACAAAAACTAAAGCTGAATTTGTGATAGCAGGAATTGCGTCTATGTTTACTACCTTAGTTGCCAATAATACCATTGCTATTTTACTAAGTGGTGGCATTGCAAAAAGGCTTGCACAAAAACACAGTATTGCGCCACATCGCAGCGCATACTTATTAGATGTTTTTGCTTGTGCTACAAAAGGTATCTTACCTTATGGTTCCCAACTATTGCTAGCAGGTAGCATCGCCTCTGTATCACCTATTTCTTTATTAACACAGGTATATTATTGCTTTATTCTAGTGGCAGTTACAATAGGCGAAATAATCATCAACAGCAGAAAAGAGAAACATTGTGCGGCTGCAACTTAGAGTTTCTCTTTTTTTACCCATAAGGAACGGAATTACTTGACACCCTTCGCCAACCCCCTTATCATGAAACTGAAGCTATTTATTTATCTTCGCAATCTGTGCAGGTTAATGACAAAAAACTTAGGGTATTTGGCGTCTCATGTTTAATTTTTCGCACTACGTGCATCGCATGTCTTTAAAAATTTCTGGGTTTTTACCTATATAAGCCGAAACGCGCTTACAAAGCGTTTAAGACAGCAAAAAACGTCAAATTGACAAGGGAGAATTTGAATGCTAGCTACTACGGGGTTTCTTTGCCTTTTTTCCTGCTTAGTAAATTTCTTAAACACTTGCGGTGTAGGTTAGTTGCAAGTTAAAAGCAGCTAAATCGCTCTTAATCAAGCGTTTTAGAATAAAAAAAACGCCGATATTTTAGTACATAGTAAATAGCCAACCACCATGGGGCTTCTTTTGCCTTTTTTTTCATTTGGTAAATTTCTTAAACATTTATAGTTGCAATTTAAGAGCCCGTAAAGGGTGTCATTCCAGTGCCCCTGTGATGTATTCCAGTGCTTGACACTGGAATACAGTTTTCCATATAATCTCATCGAAAATGTTGTAACCACTTTCCATGCTAGTTTGCTTGTTCACAAGCAAACTTTTCTGGATCCCAGTGTCTGGGCACTGGGATGACAAGAGAAGGTACTAGCCTGACACCCTGACAACCGTCATCCCGCTGCTTGTTAGCGGGATCTATGCTAATGCCCTTTTATTCTTTCAATTATGTTATTTCCATTTAAATCTGTCTGTTCCGCAACTTCAGTGAATACAGTTGAATACTCCCTAAAACTGATCGTCATAACTTTACCCTACTTTGAATAATATTTTGATCATTACATATTGTAACAAAAAAAATCAACTCATTTCTTCTAACGGCTCTATATTAAAGATAGAAAGTCCAGAAGCAATGACGTGTGCTAAGGCTTGGACAAGTTGCAGCGGTGAGATCTTTCTTATATCTTTAATTGTGTAATCTTCTGTGTTTGTAAATGTTTTTTCTATACCCCACTGCAGTAATAAGTACTTTACGTTCTGAATGATTTATGATGTAAATTATACGGTAGTTGCTAACCCTTATCCTATATTGCCCTCTAAAGCTATGACATAAAGGCTTTCCTAGATTAAAAGGATCAACTGTAAGGCGTTTCTTTATGGCCTCCTGAACCATTAATTTAATCTTTGCCGGAAGAGCTGGAATTTCTTTTTCAATAACATTTTTTAAGAATTTTATAGTGTAAGTTTTATTTCCAGATGTTTTCATCATCCTCTACTTCTTCTTCACCTTCAGAGAGGCGATCGTCAGCTATTTTGGATAGCTCTACATCTTCTTCGAACTCTTCTTCCACTAAATCTACTAAAACTTCAGGAATAGTTTTATTTTGAGTCTCTGCCATTTCTGTAAGATACTGAGCCAATTTACTGTCAAAACTTACATTAACATTGAGCTTTTTTTGACTGTGAGCCATATATTAACCAGAAAATACTACTATAAACTATAACATTTTTACTTAATTTTGTCAACTTCTCTATTCGTTGAAAAAACAATCTTGCATAAAAAAATCAACTCATCTCTTCCAAAGGCTCTATATTGAAGATAGAAAGTCCAGAAGCGATGACGTGTGCTAAGGCCTGCACGAGAAACATTCTTGCAGCGGTGAGGTTTAAGTTGTCTTCCAGTATGAAACGCATGTTTAAATCACTCTTGCCATACCCCCATAAAACGTGAAACGCTTCTGCAACTTCAAGTAAGTAGAAAGTAATTCTGTGTGGCTCACAAAGCCTTGCTGCAATTTCTACCACATCTGGCCACTTTGCTAAGGTTTTTATGAGGAAGAGCTCTCCACCTGTCCTTAAAAGTGAAGGATCTGCTGTTGGGAGCTCTTTTGGAGCATTACGCATTAACGAATGAGCACGAGCATGCGCATATTGCACGTAAAAAATAGGGTTGTCTTTTGACTGTTCTTTAACTTTAGCAAAATCAAAGTCCAAGACCATATCATTCTTGCGTGTTAGCATTATAAAACGAGTTATGTCCCTGCCAACTTCTTCCACTACATCTCTTGCTGTTAGGAAGTTTCCTGATCTTTTGGACATCTTAACAGGTTTGCCGTTCTCGAAAAAATTCACAATATTATGCAGTTTTACCTCTATTTTTGCTTGATCATCACTGAGCGCAGAGACGACTGCTTTGAGTCTTTTGACATAACCGCCGTGGTCACTACCAAGCTCTACGATCATATTGTTAAAACCACGCGATATCTTATCAAAATGGTAAGCGATATCCGAGGCAAAATAAGTCCAACTGCCGTCCTCTTTCTTCAATGCACGGTCAACGTCATCACCAAATTTTGTAGAGCGAAATAGCATCTCTTTTCTGGAAGTCCAATTTTCGCTTTCTTTGCCTTTTGGTTTCTCCAGGTACCCTTCATACACTAGACCCTTGTCAGACAATATCTTTATACTCTCTTCAATTTTGCCACTTTTTTGTAGCTCATACTCTGAAGTAAAAACATCATGATTTACTCCAAGTAAGTTCATGTCTTCCTTTATGATCTCTAAGATAGAACTTAAAGCATAGTCTCTAATCACTTGATTATCTTGCTTTTCTAGAAGCTCTGCGCCATATTTTTTGGCCAGCCCAGTCCCTATTGGTTTTAAATATTCACCTGGGTATAAACCTTTTTCGATGCTGATTTTTTCTCCCAGAGCTTCCTTATACCGCAAATATACTGACCGAATTAGCGTATCTATCTGCGCTCCAGCATCATTAATATAGTATTCCTTAGTAACTTTATAACCAACTTTTTTCAATAAATTTGCCAGAACGTCACCAAATACTGCCCCTCTTGCATGACCAATATGCAGTGGACCAGTTGGATTTGCAGATACAAATTCAACATTAATGGCCTGATTGTTCCCTATATCTAGGGTGCCAAACTCTGTTTTTAGCTCATTTATTTGTTTTAAAATTCCATGCCACACTTCTATTTTTAAGTGCATGTTGATGAAACCAGAGCCTGCTATTTCCACTTTTGCAACTTCATCAAAAAGTTCAAATTCTTTGGCTAAAACCTCTGCAATTTCAATGGGATTCTTCTTTGCATGCTTTGCAAGCACCATAGCAACATTTGTGTAAATGTCTCCATGGACTCTATTGCTTGGAGGCTCTATGATAAAGTTTGCTGCACTTGTGCTTATAACACCCCTTTGTTTCAACTCATTCAATTTACTAAAGATTAGAGAGGAAATCTGCTTAAAAATGTTCATTCACTATATTGCTATAAAATCTATAGCAGTATAGTGAATAAGTGGGACTAGTTGAAGGTTTATCTTAACTATTTTATCTTCCTGGATCAGAGTTTATATTAAGTCGTTGCCGTAACCATGGTAAGAGAAAGCCATACCTTCGCTGTAACCATCATTACCAGCATCAGGCTCTTCAACATCATCAGTTACTACCTGATCTTCAGTTGTGATTTTATCCTTGATCGTCTCGTCTACACCCTCATCACTATAAGAAAATTTGTTAGTATATGAATAGCGATTATTGATTTTATCACTATAGTTATGTTTTAACATAGAGACCTCCTATACAGTCAAAATTGGAATTACATTAAGATAGAACAAGCTATGAATATAACGTGAATGAAAGAAACTACAGATCACGAAATTTCCGGATAACTATGGAACCATTATAAAATAATAAAATTAAAAATTTAATAATTTTAATTATAAATCTAGCATATCAACTAACGGTATGATTTAAATTTTCTTTCAATTCCACTGTATCTTCGCCAGTTTTGCATACAGCCCGTCTTTACTCATTAGAAAGTCATGAGTTCCTACTTCTTCTACTTTTCCATGATTAATTACTATAATCTTGTCAGTCTTGAGTGCGGTTGATAGCCTGTGTGTAATTACGATTGTTGTTCTGTTTTGCATTAACTTGCTCAATGCTTTTTGCACGAGGTTCTCACTTTTGTAATCAAGGGCAGAGGTTGCTTCATCCAGTATTAAAACCTGAGGATTGTTGAGTATGGCCCTTGCTATTACAATACGTTGTTTTTGTCCTTCAGAAAGTTTTAATCCTCTTTTTCCTACAAATGTATCAAATTTATCAGGCAGCTTATCAATAAATTCCATCGCATAAGCGCTGATGGCTGCTTGCTTCACTTCCTCATATTCGGCACCTGGTTTGCCATATAGTATATTTTCCATTATTGAGCAAGAAAATATCATGTGATCTTGTGGCACTAAGCCAAACAACGATCTGAGGTCATTTAGCGCAATTGACTTAATATTGTGCCCATCGATAGTAATGCTACCTTTGTTTGGATCATGAAAACGGAGCAGAAGCTTTAAAATGGTGCTTTTACCACTGCCAGATGGTCCAACAATTGATACTGCTTGACCTGCCTCTATAGAAAATGATACGTTATCTAATGCTGGCTTATCAGCATAAAAAAATGTTACACCATTAAACGAAATTCCTTTTTGAACACTATAAATTTTTATAGGATCATCGGCATCTACTATAGAGCTTTTCATATTTTTAAATTCAAATAAACGCTCTACTATTCCAAGACCTCGTTGTAAATCACTGATATTATCGCTCAAATTATTTATAGCTCCTGCCGCAAGCGCTGAATAAAACACAAATGAGGAGAGTTCTCCAATAGTTATATTATTGCTTAAGACTTCTTTAATACCAAAAAAGAGCAAAACAACTAGTGAACCTATCACACACGTGATAACTAGAGTTACTAGAATAGCACGCAAGAGTACTAATTTTACGTATGATTTTGATACTGAGTTTAAATACTCCTTAAAACGGGTTTTTTCATTTTCTTCGAGTACAAACGATTTGATAGTCACTATAGATCTAAAATTTTCCTCACTAAATGACGCAAGCTCACTTAATTTATCCTGGGCAAAGCGTGCATAGCTACGCACTTTTTTTCCAAGTGAGGTCATGATAATGAGTAGTATAGGTATTATTGCGGCTGCATACGCAGTTAGTTGTATATTTGTATATAATAACATAGCAACACTGCCAATCAGAATCACAAAATTTCGTAATATGGTTAGTAAGCTGCTGTTTATTATTGATTGCAGCACAGAGGTATCAGTAATTAACGCTGAGATAACATCTTGTACGCCTGTGTTCTCAAAGAAACTTGGTTGCAAGTTAGTGATACTGCTATATAAGTCATATCTGATTCTTGCGATAACTTTCTCGCTGCCAATGCCAATGAAATATAACCGAGTAAATGCAGTGAGAGAAATGGCTAAAACTATAAGTATTGCAACTAATAGTTTGGTAGTAAAATCGTGCTCTGTGCCAGAATCAATTATATTGCTTAAGCCTCTGCCAAAGAGGAGGATCGTTAAGGCTGAAAATAAAACTGCAATAAAAGCTATGACAAAATAGGATAGATTAGGCTTTATATAGTAAAATAACTGCCTAATATTAGATCGCATCTTATTTTAAAGTTTCTAAAGTTAAGTATATAGATTTTAGTTTCAGGGGAAAGGGGAAAGGTGTAGTATGAAGCAATTTAGGTTCTGCAGCTGTTGTGATTTTAGTCCACCAAGAAAGGGTAGTAGCTCGCAGAAACAAAAAACTTACTTGACAAACTCCGCCAGCCCCCTTATCATAAAATTGAAGCTATTGTATTTGCTTTCGCCAATCTGCAGATTAAAAGGTAAGGATTACTTAATGTATCGGCGTCTCATGTTCAATTTTTTGCAGTATATAGATACTGTATGTCTTTACAAAACTTCATCTACATCTAGATTTTTATCTAAATAAGCTGAACGCGCTTATAAAGCGTTACAAGACATCAAAAAATGCCAATACTCGACAGAGATAGTAAAAGACTAGCTAACTCGGGGATTCTTTGTCTTTTTTTCTGCTTAGTAAACTTCTTAAACATTTGCAGCGTAAGTTAGTTGCAATTAAAAGCAGCTTAATCTTGCTTGTCAAGCGTTTAAAACATAAAAAACGCCAATATTTTAAAGCGGATAATAACCCCAGGGCTTCTTTTGCCTTTTTTTTCATTTGGTAAATTTCTTAACGTTTGCAGCTAAACGACAACCGTCATCCCGCTACTTGTTAGCGGCTAAGAGATACTGCGGCGGTATGACGGTTTGCGGCGGCATGACCTCGTCATTCCCCTACGTGTTAGCGGGATCTATGTTAAGGTATGACGGTTAAGTAAGGGATCTATGTTAAGAGATACCGCGGCGGTATGACGGTTCGTGGCAGCGTGACGATAACCTCGTCATCCCGCTACGTGTTAGCGCCGCGGCGGTATAGCTATACTTAAAAATATGGTTGAATAGTTGTTAATAATAGTGTATAATTATTAATCTTTTCTCAGTATTTTTACTATGGCTCTTTCTAAATTTCTCGATCCAAAGTTAGATTTAACATTTAAGAAAATCTTTGGCACTGAAAAAAATAAGAATATTCTTATCCATTTTTTAAACGATATTTTAGGATGTACTGAAGTCAACACTATACAAGAAGTAGAATTCTTAAGCACCATTATGGACCCTGAAATTGCTTCTGATAAACAAAGCATTGTTGATGTTCTTTGCAGAGATTCTAGTGGGAACAGGTATATAATTGAGATGGTGCGACCTGAAAGCCTTCGGTCATATTGTTTATAAAAGGAGAGGAATTCATTCAGAAAGAAACTGAAAGGATTCTAAAGCTTATTGAGCCAGATGTTTTGCCATCTGAGTCTACGCATCAGTGCGAATTGGGTAACCAGTTGGTGCTGAGCGACGCGGACAATGAACCTCCTCTTGATAAAGAAGATGCTCAATCGTGAGAGAAAGCATAAACTACAAGCATCATGTGGTTGGAGGGCTAGGCTTAGTGGTATGGTGAACGTAAGTGAAGCTTCATAAGTATCGTAACGATTAAAGAGCTAAAGATGCTGATAAGCTCCGACCAAAAGGTAATGTGACATTTTTCATTTCTGGATGTACGCAAATAATAATTCCACCGGTATAGAGAAGCCACCTAACCCACTATTGTATGACAAAAGGAACAGGATAAGCCTGTATTTTCGCCTATATGGCAGGCAACCCGCAAGGAATGCTGATGGATGTGCAGGTAAAGGATAATGGAGAAAGCGAATGCCATTTTGTAACGAAATGGATAGAATTTGTAACATTAATTCGCGTGAAAACGAGCAGACTTCCATTTGGTCCTTCATGACAAGAAACTTTGTTAACCACTTAAGGTAGGAAAGCAGATGATTACAAGTACAACTGTAAGTGCACCTACCAATAACTCCGAAGCATGGAACCAGTTACCCTGGAAGAAATGCCAAAAGTTGTTATGAGGCTACAGAGGCGTATTGTTAAGGCTGTCCAACAAGGCAGATGGGGTAAGGTGAAAACTTTACAACACCTTCTCACACGCTCTTTTAGCGGCAAAGCTTTGGCGGTTAAGAGAGTAACTGAAAACCAAGGAAAAACACAGCAGGTGTAGATCGTCAAATATGGTCAACTTGCAACACAAAATTTCAAGGAATAAAGCTATTAAAACAAAGAGGATACAAACCTTCTCCGCTAAAACGGATATACATCAGTAAGTCTAATGGCAAAAGAAGACCTCTGAATCCCTACGATAAAAGATAGAGCCATGCAAGCATTATACTTGTTTGCTTTGGAACCGATAGCTGAAACGATCAGTGATCGTCACTCTTATGGTTTTAGACCAAAAGATCCTGCGCAGACGCTACTGTGGCTTGCCACTTGTTACTGGCAAGCCGTAACCAACTACAATGGATACTCGAAGGTGATATTAAAGGGTGTTTTGATAACATTAACCATGAATGGCTCATGAAGCATATTCCTATGGAGAAGAAAATTCTTCATAGCTGGTTAAAAGCTGGCTTCCTAGAATCAAAACTCTGTATTCCACAACTGCAGGTACCCCACAAGGTAGTATCATCTCTCCAATACTAGCAAATCTAGCCCTAAATGGACTTGAAAAATCATTGGAAAGTCAATTTGGTAAACTTGGCAGTAAAAGAAGAAGCAAAATCAGAAGTGGAGTAAATGTAATCAGGTACGCAGATGACTTTATCATTTCAGGAATCACACGTGAAGTACTGGAAAATGAAGTAAAACCTCTAGTATCGTCCTTTCTTCAGGAGAGAGGTCTTATCCTTTCCGAAGAGAAAACAAAAATTACATCTATTACAACAGGGTTTGACTTTCTTGGTTGTAATGTACGCAGGTATAATAAGAAGTTAATTATAAAACCTTCAAAAGAAAGTATTAAGAAACTTCTTAATAAAGCACGTACATTGATAAAGGCAAACATAGCGAACACTCAGGCCGTACTAATCAAGTTGCTCAATTCCCTATTAAGGGATGGGAAAATTACTACAGCCATGTGTGTGCGAAAAGAGCTTTAACAAAATAGACCATGAAATTATGTGTGCTCTATGGAAATGGGCAAAGAAAAGACATCCTCGTAAAGGATTACGTTGGATAAAGAATCGTTACTTCAAGGTAATGAAACAACGCCAATGGGTCTTTGCTGCACCCATATGCAAGAACAAACCGAAAGAGATAAGGTATTTAAGACTGCTTAGGTTGATTGATATACCTATCAGACGACATGTTAAAATCAGGGCGGATGCAAATCCACTTGACTTAAAATGGAAAAAGTATTTTGATGAAAGAGTGAAACAAACAAAAATGTTAGCAAGCTCTTTCTCAAGAGAAGGTTCTCTGCTGTTGGTGTCACCATTAAGAATGATGTTTTCTGAGGAATCATGAAGGACAAGCCGGTTCGAGAAAAGAAGGACTTAGATAAGGGGCTCAAGCGTAGTGTGGAGAAACCTGCATGCTGCGTTTCTAAGGGAGGAGTAGTAGCAATACTACTTCCTTACCTAACCAGGTCGCTAAAACTAAGGGCTTTGAAAAACGCGCACAACTTTATGCTGCTAAGGCTTACTCAAGACAAGCTGATAAATCTGGTAAATACGTTGATTTAAAGAAGATTTTCTTTATCGCGATTTCAAATTGTACCTTATTCCCTGATAAGCTTGACTATATATCTAGCCATACCATAAGAGATGAAAAAACCAATGAGCATGACTTAAAAGATTTTCAATTTATCTTCATAGAGCTGCCAAAATTTCCTAAGAGTAGAGAAGAACAACTAGAAAGTGTAGTAGACCGTTGGCTATTTTTTTTCAAATATGCAGATGAAACAACGGACGAAGATCTCAGAAAAATTGCGGAAAAATCACCAATAATAAAGCTAGCATATGATGAATTAGATAAGTTTCACTGGAATGAAAAAGATCTAATAACTTATGAAGAAAGAATAATGGATCTGCGCAAAGAAGAAGCCATTCTTGAATACAGACTTGATCTTGCTACTGAAAAAGGCATCCAAATTGGCGAAGAAAGAGGCATCAAAATCGGTAAAGAGGAAGGAAAAATCGAAGGAAAAATCGAAGTCGCAAAAGCAATGCTGGCTAACAATGTTGATGTCAACACTATTGTCAAATTTACTGGCCTTTCTATTAGTGAGATTGAAGAATTAAGTGTGAACGGTTACTAATTAAGAACTTTAATTATCAATCATAAATCACTGAATTTCGCTAGTAAATTTGTTGCCATTGTCCATATTGCACAATTGTATATAAGATATAGTATAACAATAGTGTCCGTTCAGCTAATACCAATTCCCACTGCACAATAAACGGATAGATAACAATGGAAAAAAAGCCATACTATTGCCTTTCTTTCTCACTCCACAATTAAATAACTCTACAATATCGCTTATTTGATTCACTAATAATGAGAATTGGTATAACTTTGCTATTTTTCTCTCTAGATTCTTGCAAAGTTCTACAAGATTAACCACATTACCTCACGGTTTCTCTATGATTATTTTTTTAGATTACTTGTTTACCTTATTTGCCGTTCTCCTGAACGAATATACATAAGCTATAAAAACTATCTAATAGCTACCCAAAACCCTTATTTCCCACTCAAGTTCAACATTAAATTTATCCTTTACTGCATCTTTTACTTTGTTGCCAAGGTTTTCCAAGTCAGATGCAGTTGCATTATCGTAATTGAGCAAGAAGTTACAATGTTTCTTAGAGATTCTAGCTCCACCAATATTTAACCTTAGGCAGCCAGATTTATCAATTAACTCCCATGCTCGGTAGTTTTTTGGATTTTTGAATATGCACCCAGCAGTTTTTCCTCTTATTGGCTGGCTTTTATTTTTCCTCTCAATAACTTCCTTTAACCTTTGCAGTATAAGCTCATACTCTGAGTTTACTCCTTTAAACTCAGCTTCAACAAAAATCCAATTTCCTTTTAGGCTATGTCCACGGTAAAAATACCCCATTTCTTCGCTGGAGAACTCATATAGGTTTCCATCCTCTAGATTCACTGCTTTTATAGATTGTACAACACTTGCGATATCACTACCATATGCACCTGCATTCATTTCTATTCCGCCACCAACTGTTCCTGGAATTCCAACTAGAAACTCCAACCCACTAATCTGCTGATTTCCCGCAAAGTGAGCAAGGTTGCTGAGCAGCACAGCTCCCCCAGCTACAATAGAGTTGTTACCCTTACTTTTAATATATGCAAACTCCTTACCTAATTTTACTGTTATTCCTCGAATGCCACTATCTCGCACTATTATGTTGGATGTTGCACCAATAACGCTAACTGGCAGTTCAGTATTTTTAATCAAGTATGTTAAATCTTCAATATCACATGGTTTAAATAATACATCAGCTCGTCCACCAACATTTAACCACGTCGCTTTAGACATTAAGACATCATAACGATAGATTCCACGTACTTTAGGTAAGCTTATAAGCATTTTGATTTCAACTCTAATCCTGCATCCATACCCATTTTCTCCGCATCTTCTATAAATGAAGTGCGCTCAGTGAAGTATATATTTTTTCCACTTGCTAACATACAACGAAGGTGTAGCATATTTTCGCTCACATATTCAGCCAAAGCTGCAAGTGGTGTAAAACATGAACCATTCACTGTCTTCATAAAACTGCGCTCTGATTTCACTCCTATAAAAGACATATTATTATTAATTTTCTCTAAAAGATCGATAATTTTTACATCATTCCTTCTACATTGAATACAAACCGCCCCCTGCCCCACTGCACTTAACATAACTTTTGGTGGCAATACCTCTGTAATCAAGTGATGTTTTTCTAATCTTATGAGTCCTGCTTCAGCTAGAATTATTCCATCAAAACTTTGATTTTGCAATCTGGTTGTTACATTTCCACGTAGCGGTACTATATTTAAATCTGGTCTAACATTTAACAACTGAACTTTTCTTCTTATTGAAGAAGTGGCAATAGTAGCCTGCTGTGGCAAAGACTCAAGGCTATTGTGTTTATGAGAAATAAACGCATCGCATGAACTTAGCCTTTCTAAAACACAAGGAATTGTTAAACCCCCTGAGAAAAACGCAGGCATATCTTTTAGCGAATGAACTGCCATGTCTATATTATTTTCGAGCAATTCAGTCTCAATTTCTTTAATGAATAATCCTTTGCCTCCTATTTCAGCAAGATTTGCGTTTGCATACTTATCTCCAGAAGTTTTTATTTTAACAATTTCAATAGATAAGTTAGGAAAAGAATCCAGCAACTTTTGTTTTGCTTCCAAAGCCTGGGCAACTGCAAGCTTGCTTCCTCTGGTACCTATTTTGACTAGCATGTGTACGATTGTTTGTCTGATGTCATTCAAGTAGCTGACTACTTGGATCCAGTTTATATAAACCTTTGCATTTATTGTACTTTAACTTAAAACCAAAAGCAACTTTGACTTTACAAAATAATAACCTTTTATATGCATAAATAAGCTTACTGGATTCTAGTACTTGCATGACAAGGTATAAACCTTATCGTCATACCACCGCGAACCGTCATACCGTCACGGTATCTCTAGATCCCGCTAACACGTAGCGGGATGACGAATTATTTAACCGTCATCCCGCGATTCATTCGCGGTATCTCTAGATCCCGCTAACAAGCAGCGGGATGACGGTTGTCGTTTAGCTATAAATATTAAAAAATTTACCAAGCGAAAAAAAAAGGCAAAAGAAGCCCCGTGGTGGTTGGCTATTTACTATGTACTAAAATATCGGCGTTTTTTTTATTCTAAAACGCTTGATTAAGAGCGATTTAGCTGCTTTTAACTTGCAACTAACCTACACCGCAAGTGTTTAAGAAATTTACTAAGCAGGAAAAAGGCAAAGAAACCCCGTAGTAGCTAGCATTCAAATTCTCCTTGTCAATTTGACGTTTTTTGCTGTCTTAAACGCTTTGTAAGCGCGTTTCGGCTTATATAGGTAAAAACCCAGAAATTTTTAAAGACATGCGATGCACGTAGTGCGAAAAATTAAACATGAGACGCCAAATACCCTAAGTTTTTTGTCATTAACCTGCACAGATTGCGAAGATAAATAAATAGCTTCAGTTTCATGATAAGGGGGTTGGCGAAGCTTGTCAAGGAATTTTTATGGCCTAGCGTCACGTGCTGGAATGACATTTGGGAATATGTTATCCGTTTGTCACTTCTAAATGATAAGAGCCTCAATGAATTTATTAGTTTATTACATGTCTCTTTTCATGTATAAATCTATAGAAAGTTTTATACGGAAGTTGTTTTATGAGCAAAATTATAGAAATCAGAGCACCAAAAACTCTTGGTGGTGAATCAGTTACAGAAGGTATAGTAAAAATAAAGAAGGGTATTGGAGAAGCAGTAAAAGTAGATGACTTGATCTTTGAAATTGAAACTGACAAAACAGCACTCGAATTAACTGCAGAAGCTTCAGGGCAAATAACTGAATTTCTTATAAAAGAAGATGATGTAATAAGTCCTGATCAATTGTTAGCGAAGCTTTCCATGGGAGAAGTAAAAGAGGAAGCGAGAAAAGAAGATAAAAGCGAAAGTGCTGCTAAAAAAGATGCTCCATCAGCTCGTAAAATTATGGAAGAAAATGCAATCAGTGCAGAAAGCGTCAAAGGAACTGGCATGGGAGGCAGAATAACAAAAGCAGATGTGATAGGCCATATGAACAAAGCTGAACAACCTGCAATAAAACAATATGAATTGCCAAAAAGTGTAGTAAATGGAGAGCAAAGAGAGGAACGAGTAAAAATGAGCAAAATAAGGCAAGTAATTGCCGCTCGTTTGAAAGCATCGCAAAATACTGCTGCAATACTGACCACGTTCAATGAAATTGACATGAAGAATGTCATGGATCTAAGAGCAAAATATAAGGACGCCTTTGAAAAAAAATATGGAATAAAACTTGGTTTTATGTCGTTTTTTATAAAGGCAGCGGTGCAAGCATTGAAAGAAATTGCTGAAATTAACGCTGAAATCTCAGGCGATGAAATCATATATAAACATTACTATGACGTAGGTGTTGCTGTTGGCACCGATAAAGGTCTTGTTGTACCAGTTATTCGGGGTGCCGATCAGATGTCATTTGCAGAAATTGAGTTGACTTTAGTTGCTCTTGGCAAAAAAGCTCGTGAGGGTAAATTACAAGTATCAGAAATGGAAGGTGCAACATTTACCATCTCAAACGGTGGAGTATACGGTTCACTTCTTTCCACTCCGATAATAAACCCTCCGCAATCTGGAATACTTGGAATGCATTCAATACAAAACAGGCCAGTTGCTGTTGGTAATGCAGTAGAAATCAGACCTATGATGTACATTGCTCTCTCTTACGATCACAGAATAGTTGACGGCAAAGGAGCAGTAACTTTCCTCGTTAAAATAAAAAATTATATAGAAGATCCAAATAGATTAGTTTTGGAAGTGTAGCTCAAATGAATTGTTGTTAATCCAGTATTGCTAAAAACCTAAATGTCATCTAGTTCTGCCAGCAGTTTAGCAACTTCCGGATGATCAGGGCCATAATGTTTCTCAAAAATAGGCAAGGCCTGTTCAAGCAATTCCTCTTGTTTCTTGTGATCGCCCAAAGCGCCATAGGCAATACCAAGATTTGCCAGTAGTTTGGCAACTTGAACATGACCAGAGCCATAATGTTTCTCAAAAATAGGTAAAGCTCGTTCAAACAACTCTTTTGCTTTCTGATGATCGCCAAAAGTGCCATAAACGATACCGAGGGTTGCCAGTAATTTAACAACTTCAAAATGGTCGAGGCCGTAATGTTTCTTTCGAATTGCTAGAGCCTGTTCAAGCAACTCTTTTGCCTTCTGGGGATTACCTAAAACCCTATAAGAATTACCGAGATTTGCCAGTGTTCTAGCAACTTCAAAATGGTCAGGCCTGTAATGTTTCTTTTTGATTGCTAAAGCCCGTTCAAGTAACTCCTTTTGTTTTTTATAGTCACCTAAATCCACATGAGAGATACCAAGGTTTGTCAGAGTAATAGCGACTTCAAAATGATCAGAGTTGTAATATTTTTCTTTAATTGTTAAGGCCTGTTCAAGCAGCTCCTTTTCTTTCTGAGGATCACCCAAAGCACCATAAGCGATACCAAGGTTTGCTAGTAGTTTAGCAACTTCAAAATGATCATAGCCATAATATTCCTTAAAGATAGGTAAAGCCCGTTCAAGCAACTCTTTTTCTTCCTGAGGATCACCTAAAGCCCTATAAGCGGTGCCTAAACTTATTAGTGTTCTAGCAACCTCAGGATGACCAGTGCCATAATGTTTCTCAAAAGTAAGTAAAGCTCGCACAAGTAAAGCCTTTTGTTTCTGAGGATCACCTAAAGCACCATAAACGTTGCCTAAGTTTGCCAGTGTTCTAGCAACTTCAGAGTGATCGGAACCACAATGTTTCTCTTGAATTGCTAAAGCTCGTTCAAGCAATTCCTTTTGTTTCTTATAATTGCCTAAATACCCGTAAGCGTTACCTAGGTTTGCCAGCAGTTTAGCAACTTCGAAATGATCAGGGCTATAATGTGTCTTCAAGATAGGTAAAGCCCGTTCAAGCAACTCTTTTTCTTTCTGAGGATCACCTAAAGCACCATAAGCAATGCCAAGGTTTGCTAATGTAATAGCAGCTTGAAAATGATCAGAGCCATAATGTTTCTTGATGATAGGTAAAACCCGTTCAAGCGACTTCTTTTGTCTTCTAGGATCTAAATCAAAATATCCATCGCCTATCCATATTAACAAATTTACAAGATAATCCTTTTCTATTGTTTGTTTTTCTGAAGGATTTTTTGTTAGCCAATTATCTACATGTGATAAGAACGCTTCTAAATGCGGCAATAATTGTCGTTTCTTAGCATAATCTTCTAATTTATCACTGCCGTAAGGAAAGCTTTCTTCCAGTAACTCAAAAGTCTTTTTCACAACTTTGTCTTTGCCTTGTTTTTCTAACTCTATTCTTGTTACTTGCTGTACTAACCTGTGGATATTGACTGAGCTTTGCTCTTCTCCTGAGTTGATCATTGAATATTGTTTAAGTAGTTGGATAGCATCACCTAACTTTTCTTCATTGCGTTCTACCCCTAAAAACATTTTTGCAGGAATGTTGTCAGGAGCAATATAGGCAATGATATCCAAGATTTCTTTGGCTTGCTGACCATACTCTGGGTTATCTTTGATTTTATCAATAGTAATTCTCCAGGTTATAAAAGTTGTCTTGGTGTAGCTATTGTCGCTGTCTTTAGGAAACTTAAAATCAAGTAATTTTTCTGCTTCCTCTTTGTATCTCTTTAAATAATCACTAATTTCAAACTTCAAGCCTACATTCTTTAATGCTATATCCCTTTCTTTTATGTATGCAACTGCCTGCTGCAAAGCTAAAGGAAAATGCTGTAATGTTTCTGCCAAATTCTTTATTTCATTTTCTTGTGAACCATCTTTTATACCTAATGCTTTTCTAATAAAGTCTATTGATTCTGGTTCAGTAAATGCACCCAATGTTAATGATTTTATATCTCCCCATTTCTGATTACGAGAGGTAATCAAAACACTAGGTTTATTATCATCAGATGATAAAAAGTGGGACGGTAAGAATTGACTAATACCAGCATCTTGACCTTCACTTCTATATTCTTCTGCATTATCGAAAACAAAGAGACTTTTTCTCTTGGCGAAAAAAGCGTATATGTCTCTTACAATAGATTCAATATCCCTATCTTCTGTAGGAATGCCTAAAGGATCTCTAGCTAACCTGAGAAAAGACTGCACCATGGTTTCATGGGTTTCAGCTTTTATCCATATAATATTGTTGTCATAATCTTTACTGTGTTCTTCAATATATTTTTTGGCCAGCTCAGTCTTACCTATTCCTCCCAACCCACTAATAGAAACCAGTTGCGATATTACTGTGGCTACACCTTGACTTTTTTGTATTAATTTGTGTAGTTCTCGTAATTCTTCTGTGCTTCCAGTGAACGATCCTACTGGATTTCTCACCTCAAATCGAAAGCCTCCTAAGAGGTTGTCCGGAAACAAGTAAATTCAAGCATATTCCCTCTTTAACATAACCCTACTCATAGCTAGGTATATGAAATTCTCAGTGGATGTTGTGAGTAAATCATACTCCTTCGATAGCCTTCTATTCCTATTAACCCAAGCAAAAGTCCTTTCTACAACCCATCTTCTTGGCTGTACTTTAAACCCTTGTTCTCTTGTTGGTAGTAGCTCAGGTGGCGTATCTTTGTGCACCCAAAATCTACATGGAGGCCTTTTAACAATTTCAATATCTATGTCATATTCTTCCTTTATGTGATTCTTTAAATTTCTTCCTTGGTATCCCATGTCAGCCCACATTTTTTTAACTTTAGTATATTTTGTTCTCATATTGTTTAATGCTATTTTAATACCATCTCTATCATTTTCGTTAGCAGCGCCTACGTAACAACCTAGTATAAAACCCTGAGTGTCTGTAATTATATGCCTTTTTCTACCCTTTACTTTTTTACTTCCATCATAGCCTTTGATCCCCCCTTTTCTGTAGTCTTTACAGATTGACTATCTACTATACAGGCACTCGGCTGCTCATTCTTTCCTATTTTTCTTCTACTATATTTTGTAATTTCATAATTCATTTTCTCAAAATTCCCTGCTTCTTCCATTGCCTGAACTGCTCATACACAGTCTTCCATAGCGGAAAATCATTTGGTAAATACCGCCATTGACACCCTGTACGCAATACATAGAAAATTGCTTCTAATATTTCTTTTTTGCTATACTTTGGCAGCCTTCCTCCTTTCTTGTATGATACTCTGAAGTGTTTTTCTATTCTTGCCCATTCCCTTTCGCTTAGATCTGTTGGATACTTTTTTCTCATCTTTACCCCGTACTAAAATTTCAGATATTATAGCCTTTTACTTGTTTCCGGACAACCTCTAAGATTTCTTCTTTCATCTTGCGAAAGAATTCTCTTCCGTCTTCATGTGTAAGAAAACGTCTCCCTTTTTCTTTCAACCAATCTAGCATTTTTTCTTGGAAGCGAGCGTAAACATTCTGTCTATCAATATCATTAAATTGCTCGCCTAGCTCACTTTTGATAATATCCGCTAGTTTTATTTCATTGGGCTGATTTACTGCAAATACTAACTTATCAAAAAATTCTTTTATATTGTCTTCCAACCTACCTTCATTCATCATTCGTCCAAATTCACGTTGCCACATCTGATTTCTTTCCAATTTCCTTTTTGAGTTCTGATCTGGCTTGTTTTGGAGTTTTTTTATCTCCTCTTCTAATTCTTCCATCGCTTCTTCTACAGCACTTTCAAATGCTGGTTGCACTACTGAAATTATGTTATTGTGAATATAAGAGAACTTATATCTAGTGCCACCATCTTTAAAAAAGACATCACTAGTGTCGATTACTTCAACTAAAATTTCTATTTCCTCGTTTGGTCCTAAAGTTTTTACCCTCAACTTCTTCACTGTGTTTCGTGCTGTGCTTTGATCCAGATCAAAATCGATATTAGTACAGATAATAAAATCTTTCAGGTTACCATCTGCAAAATCTTGATTATTTTTGATCTTTAGGTAAGAAACAAAATACTTTGCTAATCCAAACTCACCACTTTTATCTTTTGTAAGTAAGTTCCCTACTCCAATTTTCTTGTTATCTTCATCTTGTGTGTGTTTAGCCTGCAAAAAACGGTATACTTTCTTACTACCTTGGGTACATTCAAATACTAAATCATCGAATTTTCTGGCCTCTTCTATTTCTGTACCTAAGCGAAAAGAGTGCTGATAGAGCACTCCTCGATGCAAAAATAGCATCAATACCTTTAGCTGGTAGATATTACCGTGCATAACTAGTTACCTCATACAGGCTGCTATAAATTTGTTTGATCTAGAATTAAAGATTACCAAACACTAAAATAATGCAATAGAGTCTTTATGTGTTGATAGAAAGGCCTTCGAGGGTAGGAATTGCCTGGCAAACTCTTAATTCTTGATTTAAAAAAGACTTTCCAAAGACTCCCCAAATCTAATATGTAATTGCTGTAGGCTGCATTTAGTAATATAATCTCATATTAAATAAGACTTTACTTAAGTTTATGCTAGATTCTCCGCTAATTTTGACAGCCATTCTTATATTTTTCATTTTTACGTTGTCATTCTTTTTTATAAGAAAGATATTTGGGTCAACAAATAAGAAGATAATAAAATCCTTTAGGAAAATTGTTCAGCAAATAAATGCATTAGAAACAGAAATGCAGAGTTTATCTGATGAGGAGCTTGCTGGTAAAACTGAAGAATTCAAACAAGAATTGAAAAATGGGAAAACGTTAAATGATCTTCTCGTACCTGCATTTGCAGTTGTGCGTGAAGCCTCTCGAAGGTTTCTTAACATGAGGCACTTTGATGTTCAACTGATTGGTGGAATGGTGCTCCACAATGGTATGATATCAGAAATGAAAACAGGAGAGGGAAAGACACTCGTTGCAACTTTAGCAGCATATCTAAATTCCTTAGAAGGGAAAGGCGTACACGTCGTAACTGTTAATGACTACCTTGCAAAACGAGACACAGAGTGGATGAGCAAATTATATAATTCTCTTGGGGTTTCTGTTGCGTTTATTACGAATAACTTGACAGACGAAGAGAGGAAAGAGGCTTACAGTGCAGATATCGTGTATTCCACAAATAACGAGCTTGCCTTTGATTACCTGCGAGACAATATGAAATTTTCTCAAGAAGACATGGTTCAGAGAGGCTTTCACTACGGAATAGTTGATGAAGTGGACTCAATACTCATTGATGAAGCTCGCACTCCGCTTATTATTTCTGGCCCGGTTGAGGAAAACAATCAGATATATAAGCATATCAATAAAATAGTAACCAAATTAGTTGACTCCGATTATGAAGTAGATGAAAAAGGTAGAACGGTATTCTTGACTGAAGATGGTATTTCACGAGTGGAGGAACTACTAAGGTCATACAATCTCATTCCTGAAAATTCCTCGCTCTATGATACTGACAGCATGATAATGACTCATTATATAGACCAAGCATTACGTGCATATAAGCTGTTTACTGCTAATAAAGATTATATAGTAAAGGATGGCAAGGTAGTGATTATTGATGAATTTACTGGGCGTATGATGGAGGGCAGGAGATATTCCGATGGTCTTCATCAGGCACTTGAAGCGAAGGAGAATCTTGAAATTCAGCATGAAAACCAAACTTTAGCATCGGTCACATTTCAGAATTACTTTCGTATGTACAATAAACTTTCCGGAATGACGGGAACAGCAGCAACAGAGGCAGAAGAGTTTCGTGATATATACAGATTAAATGTAGTAAAAATTCCAACCAATGTACCTGTAAAAAGAGTTGATATTGATGATGAAATTTACGGTACAGAAAAGGAAAAATTTAATGCTGTGTTGAAGTTTATAGAAGAATGCTACAAACGCCTTCAACCGGTCCTTGTTGGCACGGTGAGCATCGAAAACTCTGAGAAGCTTTCTGCGCTTTTGCAAAGCCATTCTCTTAAGCATTCAGTATTGAATGCTCGTTATCATGAACAAGAGGCGTACATAATAGCGCAAGCTGGGGTGCCAGGTAGTATCACTATAGCAACTAACATGGCAGGGCGTGGAACTGATATTCAACTCGGTGGAAATGCTGAAATGATCGCAAAGGTAGAGCTAAAGAAGATAAAAAATGCTGATGAAAGAGAAAAAAAATACCAAGAAATAGTTGAAAGAGTAAAAAAAGATAAGGAAATTGCTATAAAAGCTGGTGGTTTATGTGTGGTTGGAACCGAAAGACATGAAAGCAGGAGAATAGATGATCAATTACGCGGCCGTTCTGGTCGTCAGGGGGATCCTGGACTTTCTAAGTTCTTTTTATCGCTCGAAGATGACCTAATGAGAATATTTGGCTCTGATAGAATGAGAAGCTTTTTACAAAAAGTAGGGTTAAAGAATAACGAAGCTATTCATCATCCATGGATCAATAAGGCACTCGAGAAAGCGCAAAAGAAAGTTGAAGCTAGAAACTATGACGTGCGGAAATCTCTACTTAAGTTTGATGACGTAATCAATAACCAACGTAAAGTTATTTTTAAACAGAGAAACAATATCTTAGGCAACGAAATTAATGATTTACTTGAAGTATATAGCGAAGTAAATGAGAGCGTAGTAGAAGGCATAATCCAAAGTGGCTATTATGAGGATTATATTGAAAATATAGTCAAAGAATTCCATACAAGGTATGGAATAACGCTTGATAAAGAAGACTTGGCAAAGTTTTTGAATAAACAAGAAGCTTTGAATTATATAAATGATAAGATACAAGAATTTTTTACTGAGAAAGAAAAATATTTCAACAGTCAGCACACTACAGATTTGTGGAATACGATCGTGAAGCAAATGATGATAATGACACTTGATCATTTATGGAGGGAACACCTTTCAGTTCTAGAGAGCCTAAGACAAAGCATAAGCTTACGTGCTATGGGGCAGAAAGATCCACTGAATGAATTTAAACGCGAAGCTTTCTTGATGTTTGAGTCAATGCTTGAAAAATGGAAGGAACTCACCATTCACCGCTTAGCACACTTTAAGTTGGCAGACAACCAAGAGATAGGCAATAGGTTACATTCTGCTAGAAATAGCAGACTTCCCAAAGTCTCAAGAAACGACAAATGTCCTTGCAACTCCGGAAAGAAATACAAACACTGCCATGGTGCGGTTACTGTGGTGAGCTAATAATTATGGTTATACAGTTTGTTTATTTCCATCAACATTACTGCATCTAACCTCACTTAGCTTACTGTTTAATGAGTGCTCTGATGACTTATACGCAGCCCCATAGGAAATTCCACCAACTATCAGTGCAGATGCTACAGTAATTCCAATTATTGCTAGTGCAGGTAATGCAGTAGCGTAAACGAGTGCTAATGGAGTAACAATGGCAGCTAATATACCCACAGCAACTCCTGCTGTTATAGCTTTAGATCTATGAATAAATGATGGATCTGCACCATCATTTAGTAGAAGTTTTGCTAGCTTTGGGTATCCACGCTGAACAGCGTAGTGTAAAGGAGTTCTTCCTCCTCGATCTTGTATATTAACATCTGCTCCTTTTTTTAGTAAAACTTCTACTACTTGTGTGTGTCCATGCTTAGCAGCATTATGTAAAGGAGTTCTTCCAACTTTACTTTGCACATTAACATCTGCCTCTTTTTCTATAAGATGTTTTACTACCTCTATATAACCATTATTAGCAGCATTATGTAAAGGAGTTCTTCCAACTTTACTTTGCACATTAACATCTGCCTCTTTTTCTATAAGATGTTTTACTACCTCTATATAACCATTATTAGCAGCATTATGTAAAGGAGTTCTTCCAACTTTACTTTGCACATTAACATCTGCCCCTTTTTTTATAAGATGTTTTACTACCTCTATATGACCATTATTAGCAGCATCATGTAAAGGAGTTTCCCCATACCTATTTTTCAGATCGATATCTGCTTCTTTTTTTGACAAAATTTCTACTATTCGTATGTGTACATGTTTAGCAACAACATGTAAAGGAGCTTCTTTGCAATATCCATTTTTTATACCGGTTTTCGCTCCATTGTCTAATAGATTTTCTACTATTTGTATGTGCCCATGTTCAGCAGCAACATATAAAAGAGTCCTTTCATATTCTATAAAGAACCCTGTTAATTTTGTATCTTTAGCTATCATACGCAACATGATACCTGGTAAAAACAGGTGATCTATATCAAACTTGTTATCTTTCCACCCGTTGTATACGCGTGGGTCCTTTTCCTGCAGCTTATCCTTAATTTTATCAATTATATTATCTTTATTGAAGCCTTGATCATTAATTTCTTGTAATATTTCCTTTAGCATTTCTTCAAATTCTGATCCCACTATTTCCTACCAAGCTATAAAACTTTATTAAGAGGTTGTCCGGAAACAAGTAAAAGGCTATAATATCTGAAATTTTAGTACGGGGTAAAGATGAGAAAAAAGTATCCAACAGATCTAAGCGAAAGGGAATGGGCAAGAATAGAAAAACACTTCAGAGTATCATACAAGAAAGGAGGAAGGCTGCCAAAGTATAGCAAAAAAGAAATATTAGAAGCAATTTTCTATGTATTGCGTACAGGGTGTCAATGGCGGTATTTACCAAATGATTTTCCGCTATGGAAGACTGTGTATGAGCAGTTCAGGCAATGGAAGAAGCAGGGAATTTTTGAGAAAATGAATTATGAAATTACAAAATATAGTAGAAGAAAAATAGGAAAGAATGAGCAGCCGAGTGCCTGTATAGTAGATAGTCAATCTGTAAAGACTACAGAAAAGGGGGGATCAAAGGCTATGATGGAAGTAAAAAAGTAAAGGGTAGAAAAAGGCATATAATTACAGACACTCAGGGTTTTATACTAGGTTGTTACGTAGGCGCTGCTAACGAAAATGATAGAGATGGTATTAAAATAGCATTAAACAATATGAGAACAAAAAATATACTAAAGTTAAAAAAATGGGCTGACATGGGATACCAAGGAAGAAATTTAAAGAATCACATAAAGGAAGAATATGACATAGATATTGAAATTGTTAAAAGGCCTCCATGTAGATTTTGGGTGCACAAAGATACGCCACCTGAGCTACTACCAACAAGAGAACAAGGGTTTAAAGTACAGCCAAGAAGATGGGTTGTAGAAAGGACTTTTGCTTGGGTTAATAGGAATAGAAGGCTAT
Organism: Wolbachia endosymbiont of Drosophila innubila; assembly: GCF_021378375.1. Taxonomy (NCBI): domain Bacteria; kingdom Pseudomonadati; phylum Pseudomonadota; class Alphaproteobacteria; order Rickettsiales; family Anaplasmataceae; genus Wolbachia; species Wolbachia endosymbiont of Drosophila innubila. The sequence goes on from NZ_CP076228.1 coordinate 349,454, forward strand.
CGAAGGAGTATGATTTACTCACAACATCCACTGAGAATTTCATATACCTAGCTATGAGTAGGGTTATGTTAAAGAGGGAATATGCTTGAATTTACTTGTTTCCGGACAACCTCTAACTGATTTTTTTGTAATATATGATAATACTTGCGAATACTATCACATTATCAGGAAAAGTAATCGGGAGTACTGACGGCTGTGCCAACTAGCTTCTCTGCTAGCATTAGCAATATGTGTTTTCAGTATTAGCTGTGAAGACGTTAAAGAAAGTCATCAAACAGGCAGATTAGCAGCAAAACTTTACCTCAATTATGAAAATGTTTCAGTTGAGTCAGCTAAACAAATTTTCAGAATAGATATATTAAATACATAACCATTTTTACTTATATCTTAATATAATGTTTCTCAGTATCGTCTTTAACACAATTCAATTTTCACACTCATCAGCAGTTAGGCCACTTGCTCGCAAAATAACATCAGTAGAAACACCCGCCTTCACTAGATTTTTCGCAACCTTGATCTTTTCTGTTTTTTTTACTTTCTCTTTGCTATTCTTCATATCCCTAGATAAAAATTTCTTCACTAATTCTTGCTCTTCAGTTTTTCTTAGTAAATTAAGTAGTTCACTATCTTCATTTGTTTTAGGCAGCAGAACTTTAATATTCACTGATAATCCTTCTGCTATTTGATATAATTTGTCAAATGATATGGCAGTGTATCCTATTTCATACTCGTGTATTTCCTTGAGTGTTAAACCAACTTTATCCGCCAAATCTTTTTGAGTATATCTTCTTATTAGCCTCCATTCTCTTATTCTTTGCCCTATTCTGTAGTATATAGAATCAGTGCAGATTTCTCTCTCTTTATTATCATACTCGTAAATAGATAAGCCCGTTGCTTGGGAAATTATGTCAACTGAAACTCCTTCTTTAACTAGATTTTTTGCTACCTCTAATCTTGCCTCTTCTTGATTAATTTTCTCGCTAATATGAACAAACCTGACTAATGAAGGTACTATTTTGCCTAACTTTTGATTCTCGTATATTTTTGTTAAATAGAATATTTCTTCGTCTTCATCTTTATACTCTCTTACTACTACTGATTCAGGTAGTAGATCTGTAACACTAACCGATAGTTCTTTTGCTATTGTATATAATACTTCAATTGGAATAGAAATATACCCATTTTCATAGCTGTTTACTTCTTTGTATGTTAAACCTATTTGGCTTGCTAATCCTATTTGAGTATGCCCTCGCATTAACCTACAATTTTCTATTTTTTGCCCTATTCCATAACTAACATTGCTTGCAGAAACAAACATATATCCTCCATTTAAGAAAAAAACTTTATTGCTATAATTTTTTCACGAGCTACCCATCCAAAACTATATCAACAGGTAAACCTACTGCTTGCAAAATAATATCAATAGAAATTCCCCCTTTTACTAGATCCTTTGCAACTTTAATCCTTTCTATCTCTCTCACTTTCTCCTCACAAATACGTATTCCCTCAAACAGAGATTTTATTAGTGCATTACGTAGTTCTTGGCTCTCAATTTCTTTGTATTCTTTAATTAAATCAGGTAGCTCATTTTCCACTCTACTACCTTCATCTTCCTCTGTTAGTAGATCTGTAATACTAATCGATAATGCTTCTGCTATCTCATATAATTTTCCCAGTGGAGTAGCTACGCGTCCTTGTTCATAGTTGCTTATTTCGTCACGTGTTGTATTCATTTTCTCTGCTAAATCCTTTTGAGTATACTCTCTCACTAGCCTCCATTCTTTTATCTTTTTTCCTATTTGGCAGTATATAGAACCAACTTTTTCTTCAATACATTCATCAGCAGGCAGACCAATTGTTTTTGCAACAATATCAACAGAAACTCCTGCTTTAACCAAACCCTTTGCAATTTTTATTTTTTCTGATTTTTTACTACTTTTTTCACTAACTTTGACAAATTTAGTTAATAAACAAAACATCCTACGTAACTCCTGATCATTAATCTTTTTATATTCTCTTACTAGATTTAATATTTCTCCTTCCTCATTTTTAAAGCCGATTTTCTCCTTTGATGCAGTAATGAGATCGGTAATACTTACTGACAATGCACCTGCTATAGCGTACAACCTTTTGATTGAAATTCTACGATTCCCTTTCTCATATTGCAGTATTACCCAGTATTTTACACCAATTTTCTCAGCTAAATCTTTCTGAGTATACCCCCTCTCTAACCTCCAACTTTTCACTTTTTCCCCTACTTCATAGTCTAGAATTTTTTCCACGCAAAGAACCATACATATAATATTTTCTACTATAGCTCAAAGGCTCCAGATATAATAGCCAGACTCTGGAACCTTTAAATTGATGAATTAAAGTGCCCTACAAGTTTCTTTACTATTTTCACGTACTTTGTCTGCCCATGAAAACAATTTTTCACTTACTTCCTTCTGCTTTTCACTCCATATGCCGCACCTAGTGAAATTACCTCTCTCTACTGCTTCTTTAAGTTTTACTCCTCCAAAGAGACAGTTTTTTCCTATTTCTTCTCCTATTTTTTGTAATTCAGCCCACATTTCCTTGTTTTCTACTCTCAATTGTACTTGATCATATTTTTTTACATCGTGGTACAATATAATATTTAGCTTACCAATGCTTGTAGGAAATTCTAATATAATAGAGCTTTCATCTGACATATCGATATAGTTTCTTATACCTTCCTTCTCACTTTTAACCTCAACTGCATCATTGCCAATTTTTAAAATATTACTTCCTAATTCTCTCAGTATTTTGGCTACCTCTACCTTGCTATCATCAGAAAATTCTATATACGATGTTGTATTATCTATCTCAACATCTATTAATTCTCCTTCTTGCACAGCACTTTCACCAGCCTTCTCTAGTTCTTCTAGTCTCTTATCTATCTGTGGCTGAACTTCTGGCTGTAGCTCATTATAGATTTCACCTATTAGTTTATTCTGCAATAAAGTATCATGAAAATCTGCACCACTTAGCATTAATTTACGCATTATCTTTTTTCGATCAGTCTTATCAAATTTATGAAAATGTGTACCCAATACTACATACTCTGCAATGCTCCATTCCCCATCGTTATATGCATTTATTCTTGCTCCAGAGGCTAGTACTTGGTCTATAGTTTTGTGCAATTCATTTATGTTCTTTGCCTCTACCACAGCACTCTTAAACCAGCTCAACTTTTCACTTTCGCTTGCACTTGGCTTTATTTTTTGCAAAGATGAAGCAAATGGGTTTAACATTTCCGGATAATCTGCTTGATCGCTCACAGGTTTTGTGCCATATATGTAATCAAGTCCTTTTCCGTAGTTGATTTTGTTTTCGCGAACGTTTTTGCTAGGAAAAGGCACCTCTCCAAGCTTTTTAGCCTTATTAATTTTGCTTACAAAGCTATTACAACTAAGACCACTTAATATTCCCGACTTATCGCTTGTAGAAGTGAGTTGCTGGCTAGTACGACCAATTCCTACAATAGCATTTAACATCTCACCTTTTGATAATTTATCAAGATCAACGTTTAACTCATAGATGCCTCCTTCCTTATCACCAAAAGGTACAATTATTTTATTAACCATATTAGCCTCCGCTATTAAATATACTTTCTAAGTGTATAACGAACTTTATTACTCAGTTGTTATACACTATATTACTTATTATAAATTATAGTGAGTAGATTTGCAAATATTTTCTGCTATAACAATCCACTTTCCTTAAAACTAAAATAGCCCCCACTTGTGATGATAATGTGGTCAAACAATTTAACGCTTACAGTACTACACGCTGCTGCTAGGCTCTTTGTTACTGCTTGATCTTCTTCTGACGGCTCTAAACTTCCTCCAGGGTGGTTGTGTGACATTATTATTAATGTTGCATTTTTTATTAATGCTTTTCTTATAATCTCCTTTATGTACACCGGTGCTTTTTCCATTTCACCAATATAGGATTCTTCTCCAACTAATTGGCGCCTTTTATTCAAGTACAGTATTTTTACACATTCCCTTTCTGAGTGGCCTATACTTACGTTCAAGTACTCTACTAGCCCTTGTAAGTCCATTATTGGCTCTCCCTTGAGCTTTTCTCTCAGCACCCTTTCTAGTGTTTCCTTAACACACATAATCATTGCTACTGCAGAATCAGTTACTCCTTCTATAACTTTCAGATCATCCATTTCTCTACCTAAAATCCTTCCTACTCCTGCATAAGTATGCACCAGATTTTTAGCAATTTCTTGAGCTTGTGGCCTTTCATGTACTGCACTTAGAAATGTTTCCATTATTTCACGATCAAGTAGAGCTTTGCCTTTGCTTTCTAATATTCTGAATTCTATTTCTTCTTTACTTTTATTCATATAATTTACCCTTCACTAACAACAAACTTTTTTTAGATATTTACTGCTGTTTTCTTATCAGCATTGGCATAAAGCCATAGCTTTTGCGTGAAGTCAAATCAATTTTTAAATCTTTTTTACTTATTTTTTTATCAAAAAGTAAAGATATTAATATATAATGATTTTTTATTTTAAACTTGTTGAATTTCGTCCAAAGAGAGGCCTGTTATTTGCAAAATAATATCGGTAGAAATTCCTTTTTTAACTAAATCTTTTGCAATTTTCATCTTTTCTGCTCTTTTCACTTTCTCTTCGTAAATTTGTATGCCTTCAAGCAGAGATTTTATTAGCACATACCGTAATTCTTGACTCTCAATTTCTTTGTATTCTTCAATTAAATTCGGTAATTCATTTTCCACTTTATCATCTGCATCCTCTGTTAGTTCAAGTAGGTCCATGATATTAATCGATAATGTTTCCGCTATTGCATACAATTTTTCCAGTGGAATAGCCACACGTCCTTGTTCATAGTTGCTTATTTCGTCACGTGTTGTACTCATTTTCTCTGCTAAATCTTTTTGAGTATACCCTCTCACTATCCTCCACTCTTTTATCTTCTTTCCTATTTTGCAGTATATAGAACCAACCTTTTCTTCAACACACTCATCAGCAGAGAGACCTATTGTTTTCGAGACAATATCGATAGAAATTCCTTCTTTAACTAGACCCTTTGCAATTTTTATTCTCTCTGTTTTTTTACTATTTTCTTCACCAACTCGGGCAAATTTGGTTAATAAGCAAAATACCTTACGTAACTCCTGACCGCTAATCTTTTTATATTCTCTTATTAAATTTAGTATCTCTTCTTCTTTATTTTCAAGATAGATTTTCTCATTTGATACAGGAATGAGATCCACAATACTTACTGACAATGCTTCCGCTATAGCGTACAATTTCTCAATCGAAATTTTTCGTGTTCCTTTTTCATATTGTAGTACTATTTGATATGTTACGCCGATTTTTCCCGCTAAATCTTTTTGAGTATATCTCTTCGCTAATCTACGATTTCTTACTTCCTGTCCTATTGCTTTGTAGTCTAAAAAGCTAGAGCAGTTATTCTCTTTTCTCACATCTTATACTTCATAATCAGAAGAACTATTACGTATACTTAATTGGGAACCTTTTTGACAAACTGAATTCATCTCCTTTCAAACAATTTTTCTATATCACTTAGTTTCATTTCTATGTAAGTTGGTCTTCCATGGTTGCATTGCCCAGCATACGGTGTTTCTTCCATTCGTCTCAGTAGCTCATTCATTTCCTCTAACTTCATTTTTCTCCCTGCTCGAATCGATCCATGACACGCGACCGTGGCCAGCATTTTGTTCACCTTATCCTCTATTGGCAACATATCTTCCATTTCTGTTAATCTATCTACTACTTCAATTAGCATCTCTTTTATATCTATTGTTCCCAAGATTGCAGGTATTTCTTTCACCCTTACTTTATCTTCTGATTCTATTTCAATACCAAAACCCATTTCAAAAAGCTTATCTTTATACATTTCAACCATCTCCATTCCTGCTTGGTTTTTAATCTCAACTATTTCAGGAAGAAGAAGCTTTTGCCTTTTTATGCTTGATTTTTGTTTTAAGCACTCATAGATCAACCTCTCATGGGCTGCGTGCTGGTCTACTATAATTAATTTGCCTTTAGCCTCAGCAATAATGTAAGTATTGTAGACCTGACAGCGTGCATATCCTAGAGGATAATCCTCTATAAAATCAATTTGCTCCCTTTCTAGGGCAATAGTCTCCGCTTGTAGTAGGAATCTCTGTGTATCAGTATAGTCAAATGATTCTGACCGTTCTGATAAGCCTTTTTCTCCTGCATTTGGCAAGTTGAATTCTTTCATTAGCTGATTCTCAAAAGGACTTGGCCTCCTTCCGTAAAATTCTTTTTGACCCTTTACTTCTCTGCTTTTTCCATTATTAACACACTCATTATTCCTTTGACTTTCACTAACATCAAAAGGTGAACCACTCAGTTCTTCTCCAATACCTTGACACCTAGATCCATTAATATCACTCACTGAAGAGGTACCTATTCTCATTAACAACGCTTTTATTATCCCTCTTCTCACTATTTCATATATTAACCTTTTATTCTGAAATCTTACTTCTGATTTATTTGGATGCACATTTACATCTACTTGATCGTATGGTATACCTAAGTGCAGCACTGCAAAAGGATACCTCCCACTTGGAATAAAATCTTGATACGCATATCGAATTGCACCAATAAGTAGATTATCCTTGATTGGCCTTCCATTAACAAACGTATAGATCTGAGTTGACTTACCGCGGTTGATAGTTGGTTTGGTGCGACCTGAAAGCCTTCGGTCATATTGTTTATAAAAGGAGAGGAATTCATTCAGAAAGAAACTGAAAGGATTCTAAAGCTTATTGAGCCAGATGTTTTGCCATCTGAGTCTACGCATCAGTGCGAATTGGGTAACCAGTTGGTGCCGAGCGACGCGGACAATGAACCTCCTCTTGATAAAGAAGATGCTCAATCGTGAGAGAAAGCATAAACTACAAGCATCATGTGGTTGGAGGGCTAGGCTTAGTGGTATGGTGAACGTAAGTGAAGCTTCATAAGTATCGTAACGATTAAAGAGCTAAAGATGCTGATAAGCTCCGACCAAAAGGTAATGTGACATTTTTCATTTCTGGATGTACGCAAATAATAATTCCACCGGTATAGAGAAGCCACCTAACCCACTATTGTATGACAAAAGGAACAGGATAAGCCTGTATTTTCGCCTATATGGCAGGCAACCCGCAAGGAATGCTGATGGATGTGCAGGTAAAGGATAATGGAGAAAGCGAATGCCATTTTGTAACGAAATGGATAGAATTTGTAACATTAATTCGCGTGAAAACGAGCAGACTTCCATTTGGTCCTTCATGACAAGAAACTTTGTTAACCACTTAAGGTAGGAAAGCAGATGATTACAAGTACAACTGTAAGTGCACCTACCAATAACTCCGAAGCATGGAACCAGTTACCCTGGAAGAAATGCCAAAAAGTTGTTATGAGGCTACAGAGGCGTATTGTTAAGGCTGTCCAACAAGGCAGATGGGGTAAGGTGAAAACTTTACAACACCTTCTCACACGCTCTTTTAGCGGCAAAGCTTTGGCGGTTAAGAGAGTAACTGAAAACCAAGGAAAAAACACAGCAGGTGTAGATCGTCAAATATGGTCAACTTGCAACACAAAATTTCAAGGAATAAAGCTATTAAAACAAAGAGGATACAAACCTTCTCCGCTAAAACGGATATACATCAGTAAGTCTAATGGCAAAAGAAGACCTCTTGGAATCCCTACGATAAAAGATAGAGCCATGCAAGCATTATACTTGTTTGCTTTGGAACCGATAGCTGAAACGATCAGTGATCGTCACTCTTATGGTTTTAGACCAAAAAGATCCTGCGCAGACGCTACTGTGGCTTGCCACTTGTTACTGGCAAGCCGTAACCAACTACAATGGATACTCGAAGGTGATATTAAAGGGTGTTTTGATAACATTAACCATGAATGGCTCATGAAGCATATTCCTATGGAGAAGAAAATTCTTCATAGCTGGTTAAAAGCTGGCTTCCTAGAATCAAAAACTCTGTATTCCACAACTGCAGGTACCCCACAAGGTAGTATCATCTCTCCAATACTAGCAAATCTAGCCCTAAATGGACTTGAAAAATCATTGGAAAGTCAATTTGGTAAACTTGGCAGTAAAAGAAGAAGCAAAATCAGAAGTGGAGTAAATGTAATCAGGTACGCAGATGACTTTATCATTTCAGGAATCACACGTGAAGTACTGGAAAATGAAGTAAAACCTCTAGTATCGTCCTTTCTTCAGGAGAGAGGTCTTATCCTTTCCGAAGAGAAAACAAAAATTACATCTATTACAACAGGGTTTGACTTTCTTGGTTGTAATGTACGCAGGTATAATAAGAAGTTAATTATAAAACCTTCAAAAGAAAGTATTAAGAAACTTCTTAATAAAGCACGTACATTGATAAAGGCAAACATAGCGAACACTCAGGCCGTACTAATCAAGTTGCTCAATTCCCTATTAAGGGGATGGGAAAATTACTACAGCCATGTGTGTGCGAAAAGAGCTTTTAACAAAATAGACCATGAAATTATGTGTGCTCTATGGAAATGGGCAAAGAAAAGACATCCTCGTAAAGGATTACGTTGGATAAAGAATCGTTACTTCAAGGTAATGAAACAACGCCAATGGGTCTTTGCTGCACCCATATGCAAGAACAAACCGAAAGAGATAAGGTATTTAAGACTGCTTAGGTTGATTGATATACCTATCAGACGACATGTTAAAATCAGGGCGGATGCAAATCCACTTGACTTAAAATGGAAAAAGTATTTTGATGAAAGAGTGAAACAAACAAAAATGTTAGCAAGCTCTTTCTCAAGAGAAGGTTCTCTGCTGTTGGTGTCACCATTAAGAATGATGTTTTCTGAGGAATCATGAAGGACAAGCCGGTTCGAGAAAAGAAGGACTTAGATAAGGGGCTCAAGCGTAGTGTGGAGAAACCTGCATGCTGCGTTTCTAAGGGAGGGAGTAGTAGCAATACTACTTCCTTACCTAACCAGGTCGCTAAAACTAAGGGCTTTGAAAAACGCGCACAACTTTATGCTGCTAAGGCTTACTCAAGACAAGCTGATAAATCTGGTAAATACGTTGATTTAAAGAAGATTTTCTTTATCGCGATTTCAAATTGTACCTTATTCCCTGATAAGCTTGACTATATATCTAGCCATACCATAAGAGATGAAAAAACCAATGAGCATGACTTAAAAGATTTTCAATTTATCTTCATAGAGCTGCCAAAATTTCCTAAGAGTAGAGAAGAACAACTAGAAAGTGTAGTAGACCGTTGGCTATTTTTTTTCAAATATGCAGATGAAACAACGGACGAAGATCTCAGAAAAATTGCGGAAAAATCACCAATAATAAAGCTAGCATATGATGAATTAGATAAGTTTCACTGGAATGAAAAAGATCTAATAACTTATGAAGAAAGAATAATGGATCTGCGCAAAGAAGAAGCCATTCTTGAATACAGACTTGATCTTGCTAAAGAGGAAGGTAGAAAAGAGAGGGAAATTGAAGTCGCAAAGAATCTACTTAAAGCAGGTGTTTCTATTGATATCATAGCTCAAACTACTGGTCTTTCTATGAGTGAGATCAAAGAATTGCAGAATTAAGTGTGAATGGTTACGAAAAATATAAGTTTTTGCGATAAACGACATAGTGATGTATTTGTTGTTCAGCATGTCAGTGGAATATTTTCTGGTATCTGTTCAGATGCATGGCTAATGCTGAAACAAAAATTCCAGTGCTCCTTTTTTTGTCATCCCAGTCTGGAATCCAGATTGGGCACTAAGTTGGTAAACACGAAAGCGCTTTACAACGTTTTTGATGGAACTGTGCAAAAGGACTGGATACCAGTGTCAGCTACTTGCATGATACCCATTTGTTCCTATAGTTGCTTTTCTCGTCTACCTTATTTTGCCACTCATCTGAACAGATACCCATTTTGGAGGGATACCAATAATAGTTGTGAGCGGTACAAGTTTAGTCCATATACCTTCCAAGCATAACACGCTCACGAAACTTTAATGCGATAGCTTGGTTTCTACTGAAAGACAGCATTATGCCAAGTGCGATGCTCGAAGATAAAAGAGAAGAACCACCATAGCTAAGTAACGGCAGGGTTATGCCGGTGGTAGGAAAAACACTCAATGTTACCCCTATGTTTATTATGAATTGTGTGATGAATTGCATTGAGATACCGAGAATCACCAACAGATTAAATAATTCATTTTCCCTATATGCAATGTAAAGCAAGCGGGCGGAAATGATGCCAAATAACATCAATGTGGCTAAGCACGTAATCAAACCAAATTCTTCTGCTAAAACAGAAAACACAAAATCTGTATGACAATCAGGAAGAGAGGCTTTTACGCTACCTTCACCAGGTCCAACTCCAGTTAATTGACCTCTTTTGAATGCTTCTAATGATTTTGTGACTTGAAAGTTATCGCGCTGCGTAAAAAAGACAAAATTGTAAATCCTTTGCTTTATATGTGGGAGGCATAAGTAAGCTATTGTAGTTCCAGTTGTGGCCATTCCTATTATGCATAGAAAGTATAAAAATGGTATACATGCAATAAACATTTGACCGATAAAAGAATATGTTAAAAGCATAGACATACTGAAATCAGGTTGCAAAAGTAACAACACAAAAACTAACAGAAATATTATGATTGATATGTGTATTTTAAACTTCATTTCGCTGGCCAAGATACTAGCTATAACAACAGAAAAAAATGGCCTTACGAACTCAGATGGTTGAACAGAAATTTTGACAATATGTAACCATCGTTTCGCACCTTTTACCTCTATACCAAGTATTATCGCAGTTGCTACTAGAATAGTAAATAAAGCGAAACCTGCGAATGAGAGGTTAAGTATAGTTCTTGTGTTGAGAAAAGAAAATGTCACCAAGGTAATTAGTGACAGGACTATATAAATTGTATGGCGCCGTATAAAATAATCCTGTGGTAGAGAAAGACGCTGCGCAATTACAGGGCTTGCTGAATAAACAAGAATGAAGCTTATAGTGAGCAAAAAAAACACTGGAAGGATGAGATAATAATCCAGCGTTCTATACCAGAGTTTAATATTCATTTTGTTCCAATGTGTAATGCCACTATTCCATAGCTCATATTATGAAACTCAACATTCTTAAAGCCTACCTCTTCAATTTCCATTTTAAAATCAGCCTGAGTTGGAAACTCTCTAATGCTCCTCACTAAATATTCATAAGAACTCTTGTCTTTAGCAACTATGCTGCCAATTTTAGGAATTACTTTAAATGAATATAAGTCATAAAGTTTGGTAAATATCTCATTTTGATAGTGCATAGGGGCAAATTCTAAGCAGATAAATTTCCCATGTGGTTTTAATACCCTGTGCGCCTCATTTAAAGCCTTCTTGCGGTCAGAAACATTTCGAATGCCAAAAGCTATTGTGCAATAATCAAATTCGGAGTCTTCAAATGGTAAACTTTCTGCACTTGCACATACCCAATCAAAATTAATTTGGTTTGAATTTATAGCTTTATCACGTCCTCTGTTTAGCATGTTTTGATTTATATCGCATACTGTAACCTTAGCACTTGGCTCTTTTCTTACTACTCTTATTGCTATATCTCCAGTTCCTCCAGCAACATCTAAAACCTTAGAGTTTTTTGTAAAATGCACACTATTTACCATCTTATCTTTCCATAATCTGTGCATTCCGAGGCTCATTATATCATTCATGGTGTCGTAGCGACTTGCCACGGAATCGAATACCTCTTTAACTAATTGTGATTTCTTCTCGATTTTTATAGTAGACATTACGTAAAAACTCCTTTATAATTAGTAAAAATTAATTTGAATTAACACAAATGTCAACGACAGGCCTTGAGCCTGTTAAAATCTTCTTCAGCGTGGTATGATGACCGAGTTAGTGGGCTTGATGCAACCACTAAGAAACCTTTGGAGTAAGCAATGTATTTATAATGCTCAAACTCTTCTGGGGTAACATACCTATCAAGTTTTGCATGTTTTGGAGTTGGTTGTAGATATTGACCAATTGTAATAAAATCAACCTCAGCACTGCGCAAATCGTCCATAACCTGAAGTATTTCCTCTTTTGTTTCTCCAAGACCAACCATAAGCCCTGACTTTGTGAAAACTTTAGGATTAATCTGCTTTACCATCTTCAACAAATATAGTGAATGAAAATAGCGAGCTCGTGGTCTTATTTTTGCATACAATCTCGGCACTGTTTCAATATTGTGGTTATAGACATCAGGTGATGCAACAGCGATTGCTTCAAATGCTCCTTTCTTATTTAAAAAATCAGGAGTTAAAATCTCTATTGTTGTTTCTGAAGTTATCTTTCTAATTTCTTCTATGCACTGTATAAACTGATTTGCGCCACCATCTGGCAAATCATCACGATCAACGGAAGTAATGACAACATGTTTTAAGTTTAACTTTTTTATTGCTTTTGCTAAATTTTCTGGTTCATGAGGATCTAGTTTATCAGGAATGCCAGTTGCAACGTTGCAAAATGCACAAGCACGAGTGCAAACAGAACCGAGAATCATCACAGTAGCATGACGTTTATTCCAACATTCACCAATGTTTGGACATACAGCCTCTTCGCACACTGTATGCAAGTTATGCAGTTTAACGATGTTTAAGGTCTCATTGAATACTTCACCGGTCGGAGCTTTTGCTCTGAGCCATTGAGGTTTGCTATGCATCTGAAACTGCTAACTCTACCTCTTGCTTTACTAAAACTTTTTTCAACCTTCTTTTTATCTTCTGCGCTTTCTCACTTAGTTTAATCGTTCTTGTGTTGAGCAAAAAAGCATCTAAATCACCTTTGTAATCTATAGTTCTCAAAGTTCTTGTTGCCACACGAAATCTAAACTTTTTATTCAATATATCACTTGTCAACGTAACCTTATGTAAATTTAAAAGAAAGGTACGCTTTGTTTTACGATTCGAATGTGATACCTTATTACCAAAAGATTTTTTTCTATTTGTTAATTCACAAACTCTACTCACTTCAATATACCAAATTATTCTATGTACTTAGATTACCTTATATAGTCAAATAGTCAATACTCTCTTGCTTAATTTTTATACCATATACTGCTTTATAACCAAAAAATATCGTAATTTTTTCTATTATAAGAGAAATCATATGCTGAATTTCCAATGCTTTGCTGCCATTTGTTACTACCAGATGCAACACACCCGAATTTATATTCTGTGCATATGAGATCTTTTTCGGTTTTGTACACTCTGCTATTTCTTTCCCTACTATATTTCGCCAGTTTAAAATAAGACGTATTTCATTTTTACTAATCTTATTTTTCATGCATTTTAATGCATAGTTTTCAATTATAGACTTTAATTTTTTTGGACCGCTACGTTTGAGCATTTTTCTGTTTTTTTAGTAAGTAGATAATATAAAAGTATACATATAACTTGAGATTTTGTCATTACTGCTACATGTTTGTGAGATACCGTGACGGTATGACCATAATCGTCACTCCGCAACGCATATTGCATAGTCGTCATTCCGCGGCGTGTTCGCGGAATCTAGCTCTGGTCACGCTACTTAGATGACAACCTTCTAACTGCTTTACAAAGGCTCTACTCTCTGGCCTCACACCGTAAAAGCAGTATTTTTATGCAAAATTTATCTCAACGTAGCACTTGTCAAGATCGTTCCATTCAAAAATTTTTGTTTTGCCTCATAATTAACCTTATAGCTGTTTTAATTGTAATTGGTTAAATTATTATTAACTTGCCAGGCTAGATCCAAAAAATAGCATAATCAATATGCAAATTGCAATAGAAATCACGTTTGCGTATGGTTTATTGCTATGCAGTTAATCTTTCCTCAATCCAAGCTGCTTGAATAGCTTCGAGTATTTTTTCGTTACAGCGTTTTTCATCATCATCAAATTCCTCTAAACTCAATACCTTTTTTTTAAGCTCAGTCAATCTAATACTAATTATATTCTCATCTGGAAATTTTTCTTCCAGAGCTTCTACAATATCTTCTATATCAAGCCATTTCATACTTTTTTGTATTTATCTGCTAAGTTAAATTGGTGCCCATGGGGAGACTTGAACTCCCAAGGTCGCAAAACCCACGGATTTTAAGTCCGCTGCGTCTACCGATTCCGCCACACGGGCTTTTTTTATCTATCTAGAGTAAAACTCTACTACTAAATTGACTTCCATGTCTGCTGAATAAGGAACCTCAGAATATTGAGGTGACCTCAAATACTTCACTGAATGCTCTTTACTATCTGCTTCTAAATAATCCGGAGCCTTGCGCTCTTGTTTTTGTTCAGCCTCTACTACTACAGGGATTTTTGCTGCCCTTTCTCTTATTTTTATTATATCACCTGGCTTCACTCGATAACTCGATATGTTAACCACCTTATCATTAACTGTAACGTGCTTGTGAGATATGAGCTGCTTTGCTGAGTAAATTGTTGGAACAAGACCAGAGTGGTATAAAACAGAACTTAATCTCGATTCTAAGATACCGATAAAATTATCAGCCGTATAACCCTTTCTGTTATAAGCATCTAAAAATGTACGTCTGAGCTGCTTACTTGAAATCGCATAGTAAAACTTAAATTTCTTATGCGCAGCAAACTGCTTACCAAAGTCGGATAACTTCTTGAATCCAAGAATACCATGTTGACCTGGAGGGTATTTCCTTTTGTTTACTGGGTCTTTAGCTCTACCCCATAAATTTACACCAAGTCTACGGCTAATCCTATACTTTCTAGTGATAACAGTTGTCATATAAAAACTCTCACGATTTAACTTTAGATTATTAAGGATTTTAGCACTCAGTGTCAACTTGTTTTTGCTGATATAATCTTTTATACTTCATTTTTAAGTTTTTCTATTAACACATGAATCATTCACATTTAAAATCTATGGCAAACGCCATCCGTTTTTTATCAATTGATGCAGTACAAAAAGCAAACTCTGGACACCCAGGTATGCCACTTGGCATGGCAGATGTTGCAACTGTTTTGTTTGCTAAATATCTGAATCATAATCCTGATGATTCTAAATGGTTCAATAGAGATCGCTTTGTTTTATCAAACGGTCATGGGTCAATGTTACTATACTCAATATTATATTTGACAGGTTATATTAGCGTAGATGAGCTAAAAAACTTCAGACAAATGGGATCCAAGACCCCAGGTCATCCAGAGTTCGGCTTGACTTCCGGGGTAGAGGCAACAACAGGCCCGCTCGGTCAGGGGTTTGCCGCTGCTGTTGGCATGGCACTTGCTGAATCGATACTTGAAAAGCAGTTTAGAATCAATCACTACACTTATGTGATGCTAGGGGATGGCTGTCTTATGGAAGGAATAAGCCATGAAGCAGCATCACTTGCTGGGCATCTTAAATTGAATAAGCTTATAGCTCTTTTTGATGATAATGATATTTCTATAGATGGCGCTACTTGCCTTTCCTGTTCTGACGATGTAGAGAAACGCTTCTTAGCGTATGGATGGAATGTTGACAAAATTGATGGCCATGATTTTGATGCCATATCCCTTGCAATAGAGCAAGCAAAAAAGTCTGATAAACCTACAATGATCTGCTGCAAAACTATTATCGGAAAATTTTCAAGCCGTGCTGGCACATCCTCTGCTCACAGTGGTGCTTTTTCGGAGGAAGACATAAAACAGATGAGAGAGAAATTAAACTGGAATTATGAACCATTCCATGTACCAGAAGATGTGAAAAATGCCTGGAAGAAAACTGTTGAGAGAGCAAAACAAAACTACACGATGTCATTCCAGCGCATGACGCTGGAATCCAGGAAAGAAGAAAAAGAATGGATCCCAGTGTCAAGCACTGGGATGACAAGAGAGAGTACTGGGATGACAGAAGAGAATGCTGGGATGACAGGGTATCATGCAGAACTTCAAAGACGGTTAGATAAACATCTACCAGAGAATATCGCTGGTGTTTTAGCTGACCTGAAGAAACAAATATGTGAGCTAATGCCAAACGAAGCTACTCGATCTTCTTTCGGCAGAGTAATGGAACTTTTAACTGAGTCTATGCCGGAATTAATCGGCGGTTCTGCTGATCTTACCGGGTCAAATTGCACTAAATATGAGCACATGCAGGTAATAAATAGCAATAATTATAGTGGCTCTTATGTCCACTATGGAGTGAGAGAGCACGCTATGGCAGCATGTATGAATGGTATGGCACTTCACGGCGCGATTCTTCCTTATGGCGGCACTTTTTTGGTATTTTCCGACTATTGTCGTCCTGCTATACGTCTTTCAGCTCTGATGAAGCAGCAGGTTATATATGTCATGACTCACGACTCAATTGGAGTGGGAGAAGATGGCCCGACTCATCAGCCAATAGAGCATTTAGCCTCTTTGCGTGCTATACCAAATCTATATGTTTTTAGTCCAGCCGATGCAGTTGAAACTCTGGAGTGTGTTAGCATTGCACTCGAAAAGAAAGAATCTCCAGCACTGTTTGCGCTCTCAAGGCAAAACGTAAGTTACATGCGCAAGTTCTACTCTGATATCGATCAATCTGCTAATTTATCGAAGTTTGGTGCATATATTTTGTGTGAATGTTCAAAAGAATTAAAAGTGACGATATTTGCTACGGGGTCCGAGGTTGAAATTGCAGTTGAAGCAAGGGAGAAATTGCAGGAAAAGGGTATAGGTACAAGGATTGTTTCTATGCCATGCTGGAGGCTTTTTGACGAGCAAAGCGATGAATATAAAGCGGCAATATTAAATAATGACAGCATTAAAGTTGCAATTGAAGCCGGAAGTGAAATGGGTTGGCATAAATATATAGGTTCAAACGGTATATTTATTGGCATGAAAAGCTTCGGAGAATCAGCACCTTATAAAACACTCTATGAGCATTTTAATATCAGCGCAGATCATGTGGTAAAATGTGTGTGTGAGAAACTGGTTTACATTCAGTAGACTTCTTGCATAACCATATGAAAGCCCACTCTTCTTTGTCATCCCAGTACGTGACGTTATTTCCATCCAAGATGATGTCATTCCAGCACTTGACACTGGCATCTAGTTTTCTTTACAAATTCACCAAAAGTGCTTCATTCTATAACGCAAAACCCATACTCACCAAACCCAATGCATTACTTGCAATTAAGTTTCCTGGATCCCAGTGTCAAGCACTGGGATGACACCTTTTCCGGTAGAAGATCACTATCAAATCACATTGCTCTGGTCATTATGATCACCATTATTTTGTTCAACTGATTGATCGACCCCAGGTGAAGAAGAATCATCATAAGGTTGTGTGTCAGACTTTTCTTCGTCAGACCCAAACAACCATGAAAAAAAACCACCAAAAAATGATGCAATTAATGAAAAAGGCTTCATAAGTATACTAAACAAACTACCAAAAAAAGAGCTCGGCTGTTCTTCTGTTTGTGCAGGTTCTGTGGAAGCAACAGGACCTACATCGTTGTCTTGTACATCAGTTCCTTGTTCTGCACTGGTGGTGCTGGTTTTTTCCCCTTCTTTGCTATTATCTGATTGTAGTTCAGTATCATCACCTACTCGTTTTTCTTCCTCTTGACCCCCTTCACTATCTGTCGATGATCCACCCGCTGAACCATCATCAGATTTTTCTGCGGGTTGCAATAGAGTTTTTATTCCTTCATCAGTGGCTAATTTGAAAGGAGTGTTTCCATGTTTATCTTCTATATTAACATCGATTCCATCTTTTCCCAATAGGGCTTCTACTGCCTCTTTATGGCCCTTTACAACGGCCCAATGTAAAGGAGTCTGTTCTGCAAGTTTATCTTTTATATTAACATCGATTCCTTCTGCTCCCAGTAGAGCGTTCAATACATTTATATCTATGTTGTCCTTTTTAGCAGCCAAATGCAAAGGAGTCCTGTCATCTTTATCTTGTGCATTAACATTGATTTCTTTTGCTCCCAGTAGAGCGTTCAATACATTTATATCTATATTGCCCTTTTTAAGGACCAAATGTAAAGGAGTTTCGCCATATTCATCTTGTGCATTAACGTTGATTCCTTCTGCTCCCAGTAGAGCGTTCAATACATTTATATCTATGTTGTCCTTTTTAAGAACAGAATGTAAAGGAGTATCTTTCTTGTTATTTGGTAAATTAACATTGATTCCATCTTTTCCCAATAGGGCTTCTACTACCTCTTTATGGTTCTTTACAGCAGCTAAATGTAAAGGAGTTTCTTGCAACCAATCTGTTGCATTAACATTGATCCCATTTACTTTCAGTAGGGCTTCTACTACCTCTTTATGGCCCTTTTCAGCAGCCCAATGTAGAGGAGTCTTGTTATCTTGATCTTTTACATTAACCTTTGCTCCTTCACTTATTAGACTGTTTACTTCCTGAATATTACCGCTTTTAGCAACCTCAAGTAATTTAGCTGTGCTTTGTAATAGAGTTTTTATTTCTTCGTCAGTAGTTAAAACTAAGGGAGTGTTTCCCTCTTCATCTTCTGCATTAACATTTGCCCCTTTGTCCAATAGAGCTTCTACTACCTCTTTATGGCCCCATACAGCAGCAATATGTAAAGGAGTCTCTCCTCTTTATCATTTTCTACCTTAACATCTGCTCCTTCACTTATTAGACGGTTTACTGCATCAATATCACCTCTTTCAACAGCCTTAAAAAAATTATCTCTACTTTGTGAATTACTCATCCTACACCTCTTTGTAAAACTATATTGTTATGATAAAGTCGTTAATAATCTATGAGCTCTCACCCCCTGTAAAATTATATTATCATGATAAAGTCATTAATAACCCATGAGCTCTGGATCACGCAAATAATGGTTATTCCCTGTGTTTTTCAGTACATTTGAGCTGGCTGTACATAAGAATCGCAATTGTAGAGCATGCTATTGTTAATAGTAAATTTGGTAAAATACCATAGCGAAAAAATTTTCCTACTATATATATTCCAATAGCCCCAAACATCATATTGCAGAATGAGAGGACTGCACTACCAAGCCCTATACCTTTGATCGTTTCTAAAGCAGAAGTTACGTTATTGCTTATTATTAATGCAAGTCCGATATTGGCTGGAATCCAAGCAGTTTGAAGAATGAATATATTCAACTTGTCCGCGAAATAAAAATATACCAATAAACTATCGGATATTATCGGTAACACCAAACCTATTATTAGCATTTTGCTAACCCCTACTTTTGGTACATACCTTCTATTAATTAAAGTTCCAATTATGTAGAATATGACTATGATCGATATGAGGTAGCCAAAATACTGTACTTCAATGCCCATCGATTCAAATATGAACGGGTAGTTAGCAATGTATGCCCAAAGCCACATGAAAGTTAATCCATGAATGGCTGAAAACCCAAGGAAACGATAATTTCTAAATATTGATATATATTGCTTGAAGATATTAGTAGTTATGTTAGTTATACTGGTTTCATTTTTATTTACAGTGAGTGTTTCTTGTAACTTAAAGTAGATAAAAATAAGTATAGCAATTGCCGCGAGTGACATAATAAAAAACAAAAATTTCCAATGATACCCATGTGAAATTATATAACTGCCCACCACTGGAGCTATTCCAGGTGAGAGTGCCACAACCATATTTAATTTTGAAATTACTCTCGAGTATTCACTACCCGAGTACATATCCCTTATTGCTGCATACCCAACAACACCTGCAACACCAGCTCCTGCCCCTTGTATGAAGCGAATTAGTATCAAGAGCATAATACTGTCGGCTATATAACACATGACACTTGCCAAAGTAAAAATTGTCATACCAATCAGCATCATTGGACGCCTACCATAATGGTCCGATAATGGACCATAAATTAAGCCAGATACCGCAAATCCAACTAGATTTAAGCTAATTGTAAGCTGCACTACACTGCCTTCTACTTTAAAATAATTGGCAATGCTTGATAGTGCAACTGAGTATAGGTCAGTTGCCATATCGACAATTGCTACAGACAATATCATAATAAGAGAGATGATATTTTGCGAAAGAGCTGTTTTCACTTAATGATTTACTGGATTAAATATACTTAATTATAATGTATTTTTTTCATTAGTATATTAAATTAACTACTGAAATTAAGAGTAGCTATTCAAGAAAAAGCCTGTGAAGGCTCTATCCAGTAGGGCAGTGCCATGACTACTTGGATCTAGTTTCCATTATACAATTTCATCAAAGCAGTTTACTTACTTGCAATTAAGTTTCTGGATCCAAGTAGTCATGGCACTGGGATGACAGGAGAAGGAGGCTACTTAGATGACACCCTCCTAGTGGATTCAAATCACAATGTTCGTACAGTTATGTGCTTTGACACTGAAATCTTAAGCTAAAATCATGAAAAGCACGAATTTCAATATCTTACCTTTGATTATTCACTTTAAGCTTTAAGTCTTCAACAGAAGATGCATTTGCCTCACTTACTACCTTTAGTGGTTCACCAAGGCTATGTTCCACTTTTGTCTCAAATTTAAAGCCCAATTTTTCGCAAAGCTTCTGAAAATATTCAACAATAACATCAAACAAATTCTTACCACTTACTTTGTAGTTTTTTAGCTCTTTAGGAATGGTAAGAAGTACTTTACCATCTTCATATGTTACATTTTTATCTTCACATTTCAGTTTTAGAGGTTGTCCGGAAACAAGTAAAAGGCTATAATATCTGAAATTTTAGTACGGGGTAAAGATGAGAAAAAAGTATCCAACAGATCTAAGCGAAAGGGAATGGGCAAGAATAGAAAAACACTTCAGAGTATCATACAAGAAAGGAGGAAGGCTGCCAAAGTATAGCAAAAAAGAAATATTAGAAGCAATTTTCTATGTATTGCGTACAGGGTGTCAATGGCGGTATTTACCAAATGATTTTCCGCTATGGAAGACTGTGTATGAGCAGTTCAGGCAATGGAAGAAGCAGGGAATTTTTGAGAAAATGAATTATGAAATTACAAAATATAGTAGAAGAAAAATAGGAAAGAATGAGCAGCCGAGTGCCTGTATAGTAGATAGTCAATCTGTAAAGACTACAGAAAAGGGGGGATCAAAGCTATGATGGAAGTAAAAAGTAAAGGGTAGAAAAAGGCATATAATTACAGACACTCAGGGTTTTATACTAGGTTGTTACGTAGGCGCTGCTAACGAAAATGATAGAGATGGTATTAAAATAGCATTAAACAATATGAGAACAAAATATACTAAAGTTAAAAAATGTGGGCTGACATGGGATACCAAGGAAGAAATTTAAAGAATCACATAAAGGAAGAATATGACATAGATATTGAAATTGTTAAAAGGCCTCCATGTAGATTTTGGGTGCACAAAGATACGCCACCTGAGCTACTACCAACAAGAGAACAAGGGTTTAAAGTACAGCCAAGAAGATGGGTTGTAGAAAGGACTTTTGCTTGGGTTAATAGGAATAGAAGGCTATCGAAGGAGTATGATTTACTCACAACATCCACTGAGAATTTCATATACCTAGCTATGAGTAGGGTTATGTTAAAGAGGGAATATGCTTGAATTTACTAGTTTCCGGACAACCTCTAAACTCCGCTGAACTGCAAAAACCTGGTGTTTCGATATATGTACAATCATCATAGTTAAGCATTTTTGTATATTTCATGCTAAAACTAAGCTTTATACAATTGGGTTCACGACAATCCATAATATACTCTCTTGTCATACAGTTGCTTTGCGTTGACAAATGAAAAGATCCAAGAGCTTGACTCATATCATTAGGAAGAAAATGAGTATATCCGCCCTGATAATAGTTATTTATTAACTCCTCAATAACAGAGTTATTGGGAATTGTTGCACCAACGTGTTTAAACATTTCTGTAAAAATTTGTCTGAGAAATGGACGATAATTCCCTTTTCCGTTTTCATCCCGTAGAATTAGATTTTTATGTTTTGAATACAGATTGTTAATAAATTCGTTAGTTATTTTTTGTCCGTTAATAGCAAGGCCGTGTGTTCTATTAAGATCCTTATATGTTCCCTCACCAGAAATTACTTCGTCCCAAGTGTTAGCTTTGAAATCAGCATATTTGAGCTTCTTCACTTCAGCTTTCAACGCATTGACCATTTCCTTTGACATGTTATATCTCTACCATTAATACCTGTATATTAATTCTAGCACTTACTTTATTAAATTTCAATTACTAAATGAATTTATCACTTTCACTTCCGTATTTTCCAGCGAGTCACCGTAAGTCACTGCTTTTAGGTAAAACTTTTTTCCCCTTTGCACTTCGAAAGATATTACTGAATCATCAAGCAGAGTAAATTTTTCACCTGCGGTGTGCTGATACTCTTTGGTGCCCTCTTGCCCTCTAATTAGGTTGCTAAGCTTATATTTATTTTTATCTATAAGTTCGGCACTCTGAAATTTTACTATCTCTTTTCCAACCAGTGCTAAATTGCTTACATTTATAGTACTAACATTAGTGCTTGTAAAACCCTCTTCTGTCATCCCAGTGCCCAGACACTGGGATCCAGGAGAAATATGGTCAAGCGCTGGAATGACACCATCACTTAAATAATGGTTATATGAAGAACTCAATACACCAAAACGTAACACTACTATAAGCCCCTCGTCGGTAGATTCCATTACATATCCGTAAGTAGACTGCTTGTTTGTGTTTGCGATAGGCTTATAATCCTTATCGTTGTACGAAATAAAGAGTGTTGCTCCTTTCCAATTCTTTTCCTCACTAATTAAAGTAAAGCTTGCACTATTACCTTTAATATCCGGTAAATCTATCATTTCTACGATGGTTTTGCTGATATGAGAAGGAGGGTATTCCTTCAGCATAAGTGACCTTGTTGAAGGAAAAGAAAGCTTATATATAGAGTGATCATAACCAACGCCAATTACTTGAATGGACATGCTTTCAAATTTCGTTTTTATAATTCTCACCGTATGTTTTTTCTCACTGTCTAAAATCGTTATTACATCACTTGGCACAAGCCACGCATATTTTATCGGTAGCTTGAAATTGTATATATTTCTCTCTTGCCACGAAGAATAAAGTAAAACCTCAGCGATATTTTGCGCCTCTCCCTCCTCCATAATGAGCGGTATTTCAACTGTTATAGCAGCGCCTTGCTTTGGCAACTCAGCATATTTAACATCAATTGGATAGCCAAAATTGCGATTAAAATAAACGACGTTAACTTTATTGTTTAAATCTAATTGACTGATATTAGCAAGTTTTGAATTGTTACTGAAAACCGTTTCACCAATTGGTATTTCAGTCGTAACTCCCCTGCCCTTTTGGACAAATTTCAGTTTAGAGTCCTGTTCAACCACATCAAAAAAATAGCAATTTTGCAGCATTTTAATAATTGAACGTACCGATTGCTGGTCATTTATTACATATCCAGACAATAATTCTTTAACATCACTCGTATCGAACTGATCGCTTTTTAAACCTGCTTTTTGTAATAGATCCGATAAAACATCGGAAATATTAAGCTGTGAAAGCTTTCCCTGAATCCAATGTCCTGTCTGCCAATTATGGCAGTCAGTCCACATATCACACAAATTGGGGAAATAAGGAAATGGCCTTGCATCCCATGCCCAGAGAAACATTTTTTCTACCATTTCCGAGCTTTGCCACTTCTTTAGCGTTCCTTCAATTGCAATTTTTTGCGAAAGAAAGCTCACCTCTCCGTTTGAATATCGTGGATATTTGCTCTCTATGCTGCCTTTATCAACAAACACATTTGGCTCATTAGTGCAGCCGTTCATACTGGGAAATCCATACTCAGTAAACCATATTTTTTTCATTTTTGGTTGCCATTTCGTTTTACTACCACTGGGGTTTATGTGAGTTTCACTCCACCATTTCTCTATATTTTTCCACGCATACCTGCTGTCGTTATACTTTACTTTTTCAGGTTCACTCTTTGAGTAATCATAGAAATAATCATACCCCACTCCACTGCTCCAACCACCCATTACATCTTCCGCGGAATAACCAAAAGGAGGCTCTGGACCATCAGTCAGTGGAAAATAAGCATCTATGCCAATAACGTCGATGTACTCTGAAGACCAAAGCTCATCCATATTATACCAACCATCATATGAATGGTATTCACTCCAATCAGCAGCGTAAGTTACCGTTACTTCTTTTCCAAGCTGAAGTTTTATTCGCTTTGCAAGCTTAACTAGCTCTATAACGGCAGGGTAATTCCCTTGTTCATCCCTGATTTTGGTAAGTTGCGCAAATTCAGATCCGATGATAAACCCTTCCACTTTAGTTTGTTTGGCAATGCTTGCATAATGCTCTATAAATTTGTTATATTGATTCTCAAAAAAATCACTTATATCCCCAGGGGTCCCGCTCAATTTTCCTCGCTACTCTTTGTTCTTTGTGTCAAGTAAGGGCATTGGATAGAGCATCACCTTGTAGCCTCTGCTGTGTAGCTCTTCTATATATCTTATCAACGCTGCATCACTAACTGTGCCACCATACCTTGGGTTTCCACTCGCATCTTTTGAAATTAGCTGAGCATTATCTCTGGTTACACCCCCTACTTGCCAATCATCAGGTAATATTGCGGAATCATCTTGAAATTCAACTGCAAGATATATTTTACAATCTTTAATGTTCAGATCATTCACAAACCAATTGACTACCACCGACACCAACTCAACATTTGGCAAATCTTCTTTTAATTGATCCAAAGAAAGCATTGCATCGCTCTTTTTAGTGTGGTTGTTGTGATTTACCCTTTGCGCCAGCCCATATGGGATATATTGGTTGCTGCTTATTTTCTCTTGCGCGATTTTCTTCTGTATTTTTGTATCATATACAAACTCACCTGAACCTGGTATGATATTGATATTCCGAATATTTTCCGCTATTGAAAACCCAACGGGCTTTAATGCAGTTCGCACTTCAAATGTAAATATCGGGACGCGATTGTTATAGTCTGCTAAAGGAAAATTCTTGATGACTATGTAAGATATTTCCCTATAAGCCGGCACATTCCCCTCTCCTTCAATTGATGACATAAATGGATCAGGATTTTGGTCTTCTCTGCCGCTGTAAAAAGTATAATCTATTTCATCAAAGCTAAGTGATGTTGTATCTGCCCAGATTCTGTTTAATTTTTCTACTTTCCCCTTGCAGATCGCAATTGCAAGCGTTGCGTAGTAATTATATGTAACGTTCATACCTCTTCCAATTTTGCTTTTGGTGGTTATCGCCTCTTCTTTTATTGGCTGTGACCAAATAATGTTCCCTGCAACACGAGCAGTGCCATAGATAATTGGAATCGTTCTGCCGTAGGTTGAGGTTTGAACTTGCAGATTTTTTAGTCTCGCACCATGCGTTACTTTTTGCTCGGCATCAAGGCCGAACATTGCCCCATCTAGCTGTGCACCAAGAAGAGCACCGAGTTCTGAGCCGATAATCCGGCCAATTGGACCAAAAATGCTGCCTGCTTGACCAAAAATTGATGATAAAATTATTGTAGACATGGTAATCCTCCTTTTGATAGATTTTTTTGAAATTGTTGAGAGAAGATCCAAGTATCACGCTACTTGGATGACAAGAAAGTGGTACTGGGATGACAGATACTATGATAAGAAATTCAGCAGCTTACAATGGATAGTTGAAGTTTTTAATTAAGAAAAGCACACAAGTAAACCGTGTAGCTATAGTTATTGTAAGCAACAATGAAAAAGTGCGGAAGTGAAAAATTTATGTTGATTTTATATTAATTTTTAGTACAATTTAGTATTATAATCTGGGGGTGCTAATGAAATTTGAAAGGTCGGAAGAAAATAGTAAAAGAGTCTTGTCTGGTACAAAATGGATTACTAATGTTGGTCAAAACTATCTTACATCACTGAATAATAGCACTAAACCAACTAGTTCTGGAAAAAAATTAATCAATGCTTTTTTACTTGTTCCAATCATCGTGCCTACTGCTATAACAGCATTATCTCTTAGCTTAACTATGCTTTTTTTGAATGCTGTTAATGTTCAAAAAGATGATTCTAAATTATCTAAAGTAATAAAGTTTATAGTTAGCTCTCTAATCTATATAGCTGCTACCGTGGTTTTAATTCCGTGCATTGTATTAAATCTAATAATTTCACTGATACCTGGTCTTATTTTTTATTACATTAATAAAGACATGTTTAGTCAAAAAGACATAAAAAACAGTCAAGGTCAACCAGTAAATAAAGTTGAGATAAGTAATGATAAAGAATACAATGAGCGTGTTGAAAAAGAAGCTAGCATATTAGGAACTGACCAACATCAAAATAATGAAGAGCACGAGCAAAATGAACTAAGGAGTAATAGTCAAAGTAATTCAGAACAACACCATTCAGCATATAATCAAGCATTAGTAAGTAATGGTCAACTACATAATCAACCGACTGTAGAAGTAATATCTCGAGAAGTGGGTAATACGCGATTTGTAGACCAGACTGTTATAGCAAAGGATATAAATAATGATGGTATACGAGATGGTGGAATGATGATGCGAGCAGTTGGAAATGATCGTAACTTCACTGCTTGTGGTGTTGTTACCGGAAATGCTACTAATAAACAAGAAGGTTTCGCTACTGCTATGAAGCTTTCATGTAACATTGTTGAAAATGGAATAGATTTCCAACTTGGCTGCAGTATGCGCACTGGAACTGACAAAAAGCAAGCAATTAAACATCTTAAGCAAAGTGAATCAGCGCAAACTTTGCTATCTGGTGATAGTGGAATATTGTCTATAGAGCAGTTTGGTAGCTCACAACGAAAGCAGTAATTATTTCACCAGCGGCAAAGTAATACCATGCTGATTCATATATTTTCCTTTCATATCATCATATGATTTCTCGCATTCACTTTCGCCGCTTAAAAATACGAATTGGCATGCGCCTTCATTAGCGTAAATTTTCGCAGGAAGTGGAGTGGTGTTTGAGAATTCGAGTGTGACATGACCTTCCCATCCAGGTTCTAAGGGAGTAACGTTTACTATAATTCCACATCTTGCGTAAGTTGATTTACCAACACAAATGACCAGTACATTCCTTGGTATACGAAAATATTCCACTGTACTTGCAAGCACAAAGCTATTTGGTGGAATTATACATACGTCTGTTTCCTTATCTATGAAGCTATTCTCAGAAAAATTTTTAGGGTCCACGATGGCTGAATTAACGTTAGTAAAAATTTTAAATTTATTATCCACTCTTGCATCGTAACCATAAGATGATAGTCCGAAAGATATAACACCTTTGCTGCTTTTGTGGTTCACAAAAGGTTCTATCATTCCAAAATTTTCAGCTTTTTCTCTTATCCATTTATCTGGCATAACTGGCATAATTGCCCCTTAAAGTTGTGTAATACTTACAATAATATAAAATAAAATTTAAATGTAAACTGTAGCTTTTGTCATGCAATTAAAGCTTTTCAGTTTGATTTTTTATTACAATAATTAGATTTATGTTCTTAACTAAAAATAATGCTTAGAAACTTTCTCCTGATTTTTGTATTCGTATTATTCACGCCGCTATCAAATGCTGATGCCAGGAAATACATCAGAATTGTTGGATCTTCAACTGTTTTTCCTTTTATCTCGTTTATAGCCGAAGAGTTCAACCGTGTATTCTCCTTTAAGACTCCAGTTGTGGAATCGATAGGAAGTGGATCAGGATTCAAAATGTTTTGCTCAGGAATAGGGGAAGACACTCCAGACATCACCACTTCATCTCGCCCTATGAAGGAAGTAGAAAGAGAACTATGTAAAAGGAATAAAATTAATGAAGTGATAGAAATCATCATTGGCTATGATGGAGTTGTCATTGCAAATTCAAATCAAAGCCATAGATTTGATTTCACAAAGAAGGACTTATTTGAAACTTTATCTGCATATTCTCAAGAAAATGATAAATTAGTAAAAAATAATAAGAAGTTTTGGTCTAATGTCAATCAAGCCTTACCAAAAACAGAAATTGAAATTTATGGTCCACATCAAAATACAGGTACATACGAAACTTTGGTTAATTCTATTATGCTTGATCAATATTCATGCATGAACTCGAGAATTTTCAAAGAGAATTATAAAGATCAGGAAGAAAGAAAGAAAGCATGTGGTAATATAAGGGATGACGGAAGGTATATAGAAGTTGGAATTAATGAAAATATAATAATACAAAAATTGAAAAGTAACAAGAACGCCTTAGGGATATTTAGTTTCAGCTTTTTAATGAGGAATCAAGATAAAATACAAGGGAGCACAATTGCAGGAATTGAGCCAACTTACGAAAATATATCATCGGGAAAATATATATTAGCAAGACCTCTATACCTTTACATAAAGAGGGAACACTTGGATACTGTTGATGGATTAAGAGAATTCGTAAAAGAAATTATAGATTCGATCGGCATTGAAGATGGGTACCTATCTAGGCTTGGTCTAATTCCACTTTCAAGTGAAGATATAAAGAAAGCTTCAGCAAAGGTTTATGATATAACGTGACGGCAACGTTTCTTTTATATTCTTTGTTCTAGCGTAGTCAGACCCAGCGCGGCGCGCTGGGATGACAATGGATTACTGATTAGGCAGTTCTGCGTTGTTGCAACACCCAGAAACAACCGGGTTCAAACTTTTCGTATTTGGACTTTCTGATTTCTCACAAACTCCTCCAATATAAGCTAGTACAGCCAATGCTGAAACTGCTGAAACTTCTAAAACTAATGCAACTACAGGATATGCCAGCACATAGGCTGCAATAGCACCAACTACGCATAGTCCAACAACGCCTAGAGCGATCTTCCCTTTGTATTCATTAAGCTTTATTTCTCTGTCCTTTTTATAACCCTTAACTTCTTGAATAAAGTCTTCAAGCCATCCCTCACCAGCTATATTAGCATACTCTTTTTGTTGCTTTTCAAGAGAACCTATTATATAGTTATCTTCTGTATTTTGACCTTCTCTATTAACCATGTGGTCTTCAAGCCAGAAGTTACGAACATCAGGGGAAGCTTTATCCCAAAGAAGTTTAGTGATCTCTTTTATCTTTTCAAATTCTTCTTTGCCAAGATTTCTTTCATAGTCAACCATCAGAGGATAAATTAACAAGCAATCAATATCAGTAGCATCACTCCAATATACATTTCGCGTCAAAACACTTTCTACATCTTCACCGCAATTCTCTAGTGCTGTTTTAACTTGATCAACATTAAGACTTCTTATTGCACGCCTTAGTGCCATATCAAGATCCATTACCTCTTGTGCTCTTCTATTTCTTGAATAACTGTTTTAAGAGCAGGTATGTTATAAAGGCCAAATCCTCGAAAACTCTCTATTGCACGACAACACACAAAATCACGAGTTTTCTGATTAGCAACTTTCCAAATTTGTTTAATGATCTCTACGTTTTCTCCAATTTCTCCTTGAACTTTAACTCCAGCGTCAAGACCAATAATAGCAAAATCTAAAAAATTATCTTTGTAACCAGCCCCAATCCCCTCGTGGTTCAAAACTGCTTGTATATTATCACATTCATTATTGTCGAATATGCCCTGGACCTTTTGAGGGTAGTTATTGCTAATTGCTATAATTAATGAAGCTCGAATTTTTTTTGTATATCAGTTAATTCAACCATATCTTACCTCTAATAAAAATTTAATTATCACACATATTTACAAGTAAATCAAGTATATTGTTAATAACTGTTAATAAAGGCCAACAAAATGCTTGACGTTAGAGTAGCTTTTATGGCTTTGTATAGCGAGGAAGTAATTCTATGAAAAATCATCAACGTTTACAAAATTTGCGTTCAATTGTATTTATTGTGGGAATATTCCTATTGCTGTTTAGCTTAGCAATGCTTATTCCTGCTATTACTAATAAATGTCTCAGTTACAAATGGAAAAATTTCCTCGCTGGATTCATAATTACCTGCACATCTGGCGCAATTTTTATTTTACTCGGTAAATTAAGTAGATTGCATGGAATGCCAGCAATTTTTGCGATTACTAGTTGCACCTGGATTGCCTTGTCTCTGTTTGCAGCTATTCCTTTCTATTTTGATAATCTGAGCTATGTTGATGCATTGTTTGAAACGATATCTGGCATCACAACCACAGGAGCAACTATATTTAATGATATTGAAAAACAATCTCCAGGAATACTGCTATGGAGAGCAATGCTACATGGCATGGGGGGTTTTGGTGTAATCACTTTAGGAATTGCAGTTTTTCCTATGTTTTAGGTTCTCAGCCTAAATAATTTACTTTATTCTGAGTATTCAGATGCTACCAAAAGGAAGTTGCCGAATACGCGAAGCGTAGTGATTCATGTTACGGCAATATATTATGGCTTAATTTTGTTATGTATATTTTCCTATTATCTAGCTGGTATGCCACTGTTTGATGCAATATGCCACGGAATGTCCTCTGTATCAACTGGTGGATTTGCTAACTATAATGATTCTATAGGGCACTATAATAACCCTATGTTAGAAGTCATAACGATCATTTTTATGATTTTGGGTTCTCTGCCTTTTCTTAGCTATTTAAAAATTATAAGACGGTTAGACATTTGCTATGATGAACAGGTCTCTTACTTTGTTAAGATAGCTACTATCTCATCTTTATTTGCTTGTTTTTGGTTGTATAAAAATGTTGATTTAGGAGTGTCATTATCATTTAGATGCAGCACATTTACCATCACTTCCTTGATTACGTCAACTGGTTATGCAATCTGTAATCATATAGATTGGAGTTTCATTTCAGTCTTAGCTTTTTTTCTCACCTTTGTTGGTGGATGTAGTGGTTCTTCAAGTGGTGGTGTCAAAATCTTCCGCTTGATTGTTCTTTTAAGGTCTATAAGAAATTACTTTTACCTTTTATTAAACCCTGATGCAGACAATGGAGTAAAATTCAATGGAAAAACCCTGGAGAATGATGAAATTCACTCTGTCTTTATATTTTTTGCAATTTTCATGTTAACGTTTACCATTTCATCAATAGTGATGTCTTACTTAAGCAATGCAGACTTTATAACTAGCGTCAGTTCAGTCTCTGCAACGCTTACAAACTCTGGTCCAGGGTTCAGCAACTTAATAGGTCCTTCAGGTCACTATTCTTCTTTCAGTAATGAAGTAAAATTATTTCTATCGTTTTTAATGCTGCTTGGCAGACTTGAAATATTGCCAATCTATTTTTGTATAGGTAATTTATTCTTATTTAATAGAGAGAAATAGTTGGTGAAACTTGATATTATAGCTAAACTGACTTACGACAATTTGAAAAACCGTCATTCCGCTACTCGTTAGCGATATCTATACCGCGAATAAATCCACAGATGTACGAACATTGTGATTTGGGCACACCAAGAAGAATGTCATCCAAGTAGCCCCTTTCTCGTCATCCCGCTACTTGTTAGCGGGATCTATGCTAAGAGATACCGCGAATGAATCGCGGCATGACGGTTCGCGGCGGTATAGCTATAGATAGTATTAGCTATTTAATAAAAAGATCGTAGCTAAACCAAGAAATATAAAAGCTGAGAGAATATCAGTTGTTGCCGATGTTAGGATTGAAGAAGAAACGGCAGGGTCAGACTTTAAGCGATGAAGCATTATAGGAATGAAAGTTCCGATGAACGTTGCAATAATTGACATCATAATCATGGAGACCACAAAAATCATCTCCACTTTGAAGTTGTGAAACCTTATTGCTAACACTACTAATGAAATAGTAGATAAGATCACCCCGTTTATAAGACCTATTAAAAATTCTTTCATCAGTATTCTTTTTGCATTTTGCTCAGTTAGATATTTTGTTGCGATTGCCCGGATGGTTAGCGTTACTGTTTGGGATCCTGCATTTCCGCTCATTGATGCAATTATCGGCATGATTATTGGCAGCACTATAAAACTTTTTATTACATCATCGAAAAAGCCAACTACTATGGAACACATTGTTGCAGCTAAGAGGTTAAACAGTAACCAAGGTAGCCTTTTAATTATAGTTTTATGTATAGGGGCATTTATATCGGCTTTAGAAGATACACCGCTTATTTTGAGTACATCCTCTTCTGTTTCTTGTTGAACAACTTTTATCACATCTTCAATTAAGATCACACCAATAATTTTACCATTCTTATTTACTACCGGAGCCGATAATAGAGAGTAATCTTTAAATATTCTTGCTACTTCCTCTTGGTCTATTCCAGTTTTAATGATTTTTATGTCATGATCCATTATCTCTTTTATTATTGTGTCTCCTGAGTGAGATATTACCTTATTTAAATTAATACTGCCTATAGGCTCTAATTTTGAGTTGATAATGAATATCTGGTGAAATTTTTCTGGTATTTTTTTATAGTTGCACACAAATTCTGTCAGTTGATTTATTGTCCAATAATATGGAGCTATAACCATATCTTTATGTATTAACCTTCCTGCACTTTCTTCTGGATATGATAGCAACTCCTCTACCGATTTCTGAGTTTTGCTGGGCAAATAGTAAAGTATATTTTCTACAGACTTTCTATCTAAATCTTTCACTATGGTTACTATATCTTCTACATCAAGGAGCATTAGTAACTTTGCTGTATTTTCTATTCCCAATGTTTCTATGATCTCTATTTGTAAATCTGGCACTACATGCACTAGGGCATCACTTAACAAATGTTGATCGAGGATATTAACTAATTTCTCCCTGTGATCACTGATCGAAGTAGATAAAAAATAAGCTAACTGAACACTGTCTATCGTTTTTACAATATTACGAACATTCTCTAGCTCCTCGTTATCAAGTGACTCTATTAAGTCATCAATAGCCTTTTTGTCTAAACCATAATGGGAACTTATTTCAATATTCATTACTTTACCTTGTTTTTTAATAAATATACGCGCTTGATTTCCTTAAACATTAAAGTATAATGAAATTATTTAAATTAACTATCATATGGTTAAATTTCTATTTTGTTTACTGTTATTGTTATTGATAGTAAATATATTGAAATCTAAAGTATAATGAAAACTTATCCAGAAATTCTTGAACACTTTCAAAGCTTAAATAAAAGTATTTCTCTTATCAGGAGGTGTCTTTGACATAGAAAAATTAAAGTTGCGTCTTGAAGAGCTTGACTCCCAAGCGTCGAATGATGACCTATGGCAAGATAACCAAAAAGCACAAGAAGTTTTAAAAGAACGTTCTAAAATTAAGAATGACGTAGAGTCGTTTTTAAAGCTGGAAAGCGATTACAACGATGCCATCAGCTTAATGAAGTCTGCTATTGATGAAAATGATGAAGAATTTTTCTCTGAAGTTGAAAATGAATTAGCTAAGCTAGAGAAATTAATCAAGTATAAAGAAACAGAGTCCTTATTTACTGGTGAAGCAGATAATAATAACTGCTTTTTAGAAATCCACTCAGGAGCTGGCGGAACCGAGAGCAATGATTGGGCTGAAATGCTGATGCGCATGTATATAAGGTGGGCAGAAATTTATCACAACTTTAAAGTTGAAGTTGTAGAAAAATTAGAAGGAGAGTCAGTTGGTATAAAGTCTGCAATGATAAAAATCGTTGGAGAAAAAGCTTATGGGTGGGCAAAAAGTGAAAGTGGAATTCACAGGCTGGTTAGAATATCGCCATTTGATGCAAATGGTAAACGTCATACCAGTTTTGCAAGTGTAGGAGTAACTCCAGTGATAGAAGATTCAATTGATATTGCTGTGGATGAAAAGGATCTAAAGATCGACACCTATCGTGCTTCCGGAGCAGGCGGTCAGCATGTGAACAAGACTGAAAGTGCGGTACGCATTACGCATATTCCAACTGGTGTTGTAGTTCAATGCCAAAATGGTCGTTCTCAACACAGAAATAAAGATGAGGCGTTAAAATTACTTAAAGGACGTTTATACCAAATTGAACTGGAAAAAAAAGAACAGAAAATGGCTGAAGAATATGGTAAAAAATGCGATATAGGCTGGGGCAATCAGATCAGATCGTACGTTATGCATCCATATCAAATGGTGAAGGATTTAAGAACCGGACATGAAGTGGGCAATATAAATTCTGTTTTTGATGGTAATATAGATTGTTTCATAGTTAGTGTGCTTACTAAGCAAAATTAGGTAGGGTTGACTTTCTTGCCATAATATATGATAATTAAAATATTGTTAAAGTAGGAGTAAAGTTATGGCGATTAAATATGATCAGTGGAAAAGTGACCTTACCCAGAAAAAGTGGAGAGAAAGTGTGGAATGTTTTTTACAAAAAGAATGATGCATCAAATTGTTCTGGAATGCAATAGTTAATAGTGACGTTGTTTGTTATAAAAAATTTCTATGTATTCAAATATTGCAGTTCTAGTTTGTTGAGCAGAGTGTTGTGAAGTATCAATAAGTATTTCTCTTTTCAATGAGCTAAAGAAGCTTTCTGCAACAGAATTGTCGTAACAACAGCCTTTATTACTCATCTATATTCTTTACAGCTAAGAGATATTGATACCCTTGCGCAGTATATTGTGAACCTTGGTCACTGTGCAGCAGTAGATTTTTAACAGGTTTACGCCTATTAATGGCCATTAATAAAGAGTTCATAACCAATTGTTTATTTATTGCACTACTCATTAACTACCATACGTGAGAATTATTGCTGCCAAATATAGCCATCCCTCCTTGGTTTTGATGTAAGTAATCCCATACTTTATTTGGTTGATCAACAATAAAGTTTTGATCTAGTATATTGGGAGCTACAGCTCTATTATCTGTTTGTTGTTTTTTAATTTTAAACTTTCTTCTC
The DNA here is from genome assembly GCF_021378375.1 of Wolbachia endosymbiont of Drosophila innubila. Lineage (NCBI taxonomy): Bacteria > Pseudomonadati > Pseudomonadota > Alphaproteobacteria > Rickettsiales > Anaplasmataceae > Wolbachia > Wolbachia endosymbiont of Drosophila innubila. The sequence continues at coordinate 384,330 of NZ_CP076228.1, forward strand.
AGTATAGCCCTGATGTCATTTTTCTGCATAATACTTTGCACCGTTTTCAAATTGCAACTTTTACCCAAAGCCTTCAATTCAGCATGAATTTTAGAGCTCCATATCTACATTTAGAAACTTGATATATTTTTTTGAATAGCTGCGAGTAGCTCTTTATTTGCTGATTCTCTACTGCTTATTTTTCTTGTGGTCCACTTATAGTAGCCACTAGCAGAAAATCCTACATAATTCCTGTACTTTATAGCAGTTACTATATAAAAAAAATATTTTACTCTTTTGACTGGCCAGGGCTTTTTTTAATGTCTCTTTCCCTTGTTACTCTTGCTTTGTAAATCAAACCTCTCTTTGTCATAAGGTGCTACATCTGGAAATGCATTTGCCGCCGACTTTTTTTCGTTGTGTTTCTTTATCCATTTTCCTAATACACTATCCCTTATTCCTAGATCTCTTGCTACTTTTGCAACTGGTTGACCTACCTTTCTTTGTTCATTTGCCAGTTTAACAGCTTCCAATTTGAATTCTGCTGTATATTCTCTTACCATTTCTAATCCTCCAAAATTTTATTTTACCCAAAAAAACTCTTTTCTTTCTCTCCACTTTTTCTGGGTAAGGTCAGAAATTTAATGATCCAGGATATACTCCTTTGTTAAGGGAGATTGAGCATTTTCGAATATTTCTTGAGTGCTTCCAGACTCAACAATTCTGCCATTATGAAAGAAAATTACACTATCAGATAACTTTTTAGCTTGCTTCATTGAATGAGTCACCATAATTATAGTAAATCTTAATTTTAGCTCTTGTATAAGATTTTCGATTGCATTGGTTGCCATTGGATCAAGAGCAGAGCACGGTTCATCCATTAATAAAATAGTTGGCTTCACTGCAATTGCGCGAGCGATGCATAGCCTCTGTTGTTGGCCACCGGATAAATTGAGTGCGCTATCTTGCAATCTGTCCTTCAATTCTTCCCATAAACCAACCTTGGTTAAACTATTTTCCACCATCTCATTCAATTTTTGCTTATCCTTCGCCATACCATGCAATTTTGGCCCACAAGCAACATTATCATATATTGATTTTGGAAAAGGATTTGGCTTTTGAAATACCATACCAACTTTTGCTCTAAGTAGTACAACATCCATATCGCGTGAATATATATCACCCAGCCCATCGATATCTAATTCACCAACAGTTTTGCAACCTGGTACATAGTCATTCATACGATTAAAACAACGCAAAAATGTTGATTTACCGCACCCGGATGGTCCGATAAAAGTAGTAACTTTTCTTTTATAAATATTTAAATTTATATCGAATAAAACTTGCTTAGAGCCGTACCAGAGATTTAAATCTTTAACAGAGGCACGTGTATTGCTCATATCACATCCTGCATTGAATAGAGCCCCGGAATTTCTCTTTTATTTTCGTATAGCCATACTGCTGCTTGAACAGCTCCTCTAGCAAATGTTGTGCGATCAATTGCTTTGTGGTTTAGTTCTATCCGTTCATCAGAATTAACAAACATCACGCTGTGATCTCCTATTACTCCACCTCCACGAGATACTGCAAAACCTATTCCCCCCTTTTTCCTTATGTTTGAACCACTATGTAAATATTGATTGGACTGAAAATCCACTTTTGAAGCGTTAGCAATTGTTTTGCCAAGTTCTATAGCTGTTCCAGATGGTGAATCCTTTTTTAAGTTATGATGCATTTCCCAAATCTCAACGTCATATTCATTACCTAAAAGCTCAGCAGCTTTTTTTACCAATTTCAGCAACACATTAACCCCAACACTCATATTTGCTGACCATAATATTGGAACTTCAGCAGCATATTCTTTCAAATCGACACCTTCTATTCCAGTTGTGCCACTAACCAGCGGTGTTTTAAATTTTACAGCTGCTTTAAGGCAGTCTAACATACATTCTTTAGTTGTAAAATCTATTACAACGTCAGATGACTCAAATATGCCACTAATAGAACTTGTAACTTTAATTCCTAGATTGGCTATAATTGGTCCAATATCTGAATCTATGTACTTACTACCTGAACGGGCAACAGCACCTGCTATTTCCACTTTGGTATTTGTAATTAATTCATTGAGTATTTTTTTGCCCATTCTGCCTAAGCAGCCTATTACTCCAACTCTGATTTTCATAAAGCTTTTTACGTTTATTAAGAATGTTAGGCCTTTTTTTAAGCTCTGTCACTTCTGATCTATATTCTATAGCTGTACGAACACTGCAATTTCAGATCCCAGTGCCTTGACCACAACTATTGCAATATGGTACATAGTGAACGATGTCATTCCAGTCTGGAATCTAGCCTTTCTGCAATCTCATCGAAAACGTTTTTCTATGCTAGTTTGCTTGCTTACAAGCAAACTTTTCTGGATCCCAGTGTCTGGGCACTGGGATGACACCCTGACAACCGTCATCCCGCTACTTGTTAGCGGGATCTATGCTAAAAGATACCGCGAATGAATCGCGGTATGACGTAGGACTACTGTCATTCCAGTGCTCCTTTTTTTGTCATCCCAGTGCGTGACACTGGGATCTAGCCTTTATTATTTGGTTGAAATTAAGTTTTCTGGATCCCAGTGTCAGCTACTTTCATGACATCATTATAAAGTAAAATGAGATCCCAGTGTCTGGGCACTGGGATGACAAGAATAGGGCACTGGGATCTAGTGGGCTCAAACTACAATGTTTGTACAGCTGTGATCTATATTCTATAGCTGAATAATTTAACAATTCAAAATGAATACATATCCTATTGAGCTCTATATTACATACCAGGTTGCTTTGCCTTTTCCATGCTGAGTGATGTGATTACTCTTTACGAGATTAGATACGTGCTTCTTTAAGGTATTGCAGTTTGCTTTAGTAATATTTTCCAAATCCTTAATTGTAAGACGTCCATGTTTGCTGAGTAGTGCTAATACTTTAGCAGAAAGTGGTGGTAAGTAGAGATTTAACACTTTTTCATGTGACACCTTTTGTTCAAGATGAAATTTTTGCTTTTGTAGTGACCTTAAAAAGAATATAAGCCATGGATTAAAATCATAGCTGCTCGTCTTCAAGGATTGTTGAGTACGACGCAAAGCTAAGTAGTAACTCTCCTTATTACTTTCAAGGGAACTGTAAGGTACATAGATATACCCTAACTTTAGTAACAAGAAAGTTGTGAGAATGCGTGATAATCTGCCATTTCCATCCTGGAAGGGATGAATAGCTAAAAAAGTAACTATAAAAATGCCAATAATTAATAGAGGGTGTAACGATTTCACCTCTAATTGCTGGCTAGTCCAATAAATAAGTTCTTGCATTTGTGTTGCTGTATCAAATGGAGAGGCTGTTTCAAAAACTATGCCCAAGCTTTTTCCAGATTCATCAAACGCTTCAACATGATTGGGGAATTTTTTATATTCTCCCATGTGCCTTTGATCTTTATATGAAAATTGTAAAAGCCAGATGTGAAACTGTTTTATAGTGTTTTCTGTAAATGGCATCTTGTTAAAGTTTTGAAATACTTCTTCACACACATACGCATATCCGGCTATTTCTCGTTCATCTAGAGAACGAAATGAGCGTGTATCAAGTTTGGATAGTAATTGCTCAACTTCACGGTCTGATAATCTTGCCCCTTCAATACGAGTAGAAGAACCAATACTTTCAATTGTTGCAATTTTCTTGAGCATTTGTAAACGTTCTGGAGCTAAATTACCAAACAATTGCCATGCTCCTTTAAATTCATCAATTTCAGCAACTAATTTTAACATTTCAGGTGTTATTACAATTTTTGAAATGTCAAACATATCTGTATTTTTATCTAGTTATATTCAATTATATTCGAAAATATCCTATTAGCAAAGAATACTTATGAGACACACACTAAAGAATGAATTTTGGTAGGCATAAAAGCAGCTATTTTATGTTAAAATACAACATTTTGATGAAATTATAAGAAAGGCTGGATCCGAGTAGTCAGCTACCTGTCAGTGCATGTTGAAAAATCATTTTATGATCTAAATCAGTTTTTTTACAGGTAACTTCTAAGCTTATCAATTTTTCCAAGATCTTCTTAAGTTCTGAAAGTTGCAAACTTTTCAAATGAGATTTAAAACTCTGCAATTGTTTAAAAAACAATGGAGGGCTTAGCTGATCAATCGCAGCCTGCTCACTCATTCCACCTTGCACTGACAGCAAAACGTTTTCAAGGCGTAGGAAATAATTTGATATAATGCGAATTAGTGCTATCGGTGAAAAATTTTCTTGCGATATCAATGCATCAGAAATTCTAATGAAACGCGACATATCTTTACTTGCTATGGCAGAGCATAGATCATCAAGTGTAGCATAGTCGTTGCCGGAAGTTGAAAAGCATAATTCTATATCAGTAAGTTTTAGGTCTTTTCTCTCTCCTAAGTATAAAACTAACTTCTCAAGTTCTGAACATATAGGCAGCTTGCTATGATTAAAGTAAGATTGCAAATGGTAGATTATCTCATTTGTGCATTTTATATCATTTTGTTTTAAGTAACTTGATATAATGTCATAAAGATTGCTGTTGCTGTCCTTATAGCAAGCAATCACACCAAAAATTTTTGAACTCTCCATATAACTTTTAGTCGCAGAATTATATGGAAGATCATTTGCTACCATCATTACATAATGACCACTTGCGTTATAATCCAATACATTTTTTAACTCCTTGGATATACCTCCACTCACATTTATCAGCTTAATTAATTTTTTGCTGGTAAACATCGAAACGTTTGCCAATTCAGAAAACAGTAAACTGGGTGACTTATTCACTATTGCAAAATCCATCACCTGAACTGAATACTCACCCAAATTAGCAATTATTTCTTGTACATAAAAATCAACCCTACTGTTATCACTTCCATGAATTAACACACCACGTAAAGCATCAGGTTTCTCTAGGAATTTTTTAACTTTGGATGGTGTGACCCTCATGCTATCTATATGATATCATTCTCATTTGACTGTACATGAGTATCCAAAGACTCTGAGTCTCCTTGTGCAATATTTTATGCACATCACCTGCTACATCATCTGACTCTTCTGTTTTTCCTGTAATATAATTATAAAATTTTTTCACAGGTTGAGATATATATTTGGAAAAAAATCCTTCTTCGCTCATATTGCTTACTCCATAAAATTAACAACTTATCATTAGCATATAAATAATAGTATAGCAAAAACTATTTTGTGCTAAGATAGTGATGTTTTATAATGAGTATATTACAAAATTATTAACATTCGAGATCAAAATTAAGCCAACCTGCTTAATACTAGCCTTATAAAATAAGCGATAATTAAATATACCGCTGCAACAAGTATAATTGCAGGTCCAGTTAACAAATCAAAACTTGCAGATAACATGAGACCTGATATCCCAGAGATCACAGAAAAAACTGTTGCAACAATAATCATCTGCATTGGAGTTTTCGAAATGAGCCTTGCAGATGCTGCTGGTATTAGCAAAAATGCAGCAATGAGTAATATTCCTATTAATTGGGCAGCAATTGCTATAAATATAGCAAGAGTGATTAAAAATTCTAGTCTAACAAAGGTAACATTAATTTTTTCAACTACTGCTAAATCTTGATTAATTGAAATCATTAACCAATAACGCCATCTAAATATTAATATCAAAGTAACTACTGCAGAGGTTAAAAAAATCAATACTATATCACTTTGATCGAGCGTTAATATATCACCAAACAGTGAGCTAATAATACTATTATTGCCAGATGGAAGAAAAGACATAAGTATTAAACTCGATGATAAAACTACATTGGTAACAATGTTCAATATCGTATCAGCAGAATATAATCTGTTAAAATTAAGAGAAAGTAGTATAGCAAATGTAATTGCAATGAGCATTATGCTAAGCGATGGGCTAATCTTAAAGATTAAAGCAAGTGCAACACCAAGCAACGAAGAATGGGACAAACTATCACCAAGATAAGATAACCTTTGCCATATCATAAACGATCCTAAAGCGCCTGTTACTAGGCTAATTACAACTACTGCAACTAGACTGTTGATGAAAAAGTCCTGGGTAAGCATGCTATATGGCTATTAGATAACTGACAACAAATCTATCTTCGGATATCAGAATATTATGGGTTCTGCATGCAGAACCTGTTGTCATAAATTCAAAATTTAAACCTTTTTGTTCCATAAGATAGGACTTCACTGAAGAACTTAGTATATTGCGTGTTTTACCAGTACCTATTAACAAAATTTCTATTTCCTCTGTTAAAAAAGATTCAAAATACTCCTTGCTGTTTATATCACTTTCTTTCAATTTTATCACCTTTTCAGGAAAAATTATAATTGAGCCGCAATATTCTTGATTGTTTACCAAAAATTTTCCTTCCCTGTAACCATTTATAAGATTTTTATTCTCGGAAATTAAGGGAGTTATATCCATAAGTCAAACTATTAATTGAGTGTTGCATACCCACCATTCTGGTTGCTTTTTTCCGATATTAACTGCAGCAGCTTTTGCATTTTCCTCACTATCGAATATTCCAAAGCATGATACACCACTGCCTGACATGCGAGAAAGTATAGAGCCTTCTTGTGACTTAAGTGTTGATATCACATCCTTAATTTCAGGTACAAAGCTTATTGCTATTTCTTGAAGATCGTTTCTCGTCTCTTTAAGAAACTTCAACAAATCCTTTTCAGCGTCATCGCTCCATTTAATTGGCTCAGAAAATTTTCCTTCATGTTTGGAAAATACCTCTGGTGTACTCAAAAACCTTTTTTTCGGTTTCACAAGCACCACATTTGTAGGTAAAGAGAATTTTTTAATGTGGCATAATTCTTCGCCAATACCTCTAACAAAAACTGGCTTGCTATCTACGCTTGCGGGAACATCAGCACCAACGTTTAAGGCTATTTCATTTAAAATCGTCCTATCAATCTCCCACAGCTTCCCTAGCGTACGTACCACAGCTCCAGCATCTGAGGATCCGCTACCAAGTCCTGCAGCAATTGGTATGTTTTTTACAACCTTTACAGTGACTTTAGTGCGTACAGGAGCATGCCTAAGCAGCAGATTAACCGCTTTCATTACAGTGTTATATTGGTTATTTATTTTAGACTCGGAGTTTATAAATTCAACTGTAGAGTTATCGTATCTAGAATCCTTCTCACCTACTTTTATTTCCAAAAAATTAGAGAGATTAGCAAAGACAAATAAACCTTCAATCAAGTGATACCCTGTTTCTTTTTTGTCTACAACATGCAAAAAAAGATTGATTTTTGCAGGCGCCTTTACACAAAAACTTTTCATTATATATCTTCACTAACACTATTTTTACATTATATGTATAATGCTATTCTAGTCAACTTTTATAAGGTTCTCGCACTTCTGATGAGATCAAATGCCATAAATCCTAATTTCTCTGTGTGGGTAAATGCGTCCGCTGGTACAGGCAAAACAAAAATCTTAATAGACAGAGTATTGAGACTTTTATTAGAAAACAAAAGAAATATTCTTTGCTTAACATTCACCAATGCTGCAGCAAACGAAATGGAGAATCGCATTCACAGCATACTCAGTAAGTGGGCAATATGTTCAGATAGTGTGTTGGCAGCAGATCTAGAACAACTAGATTTCTTTCCAATGTCATCCCAGTGCGTGACACTGGGATCTCAGCACCCCTACTTGTCATCCCAGTGCGTGACACTGGGATCCAGAAAAAATAAAGATTATTTAACAAGAGCAAGAAGGCTTTTCTCTGAACTGGAAAATCTTGGTCTAACTATACAAACCATACACGCTTTCTGTTACAAATTAATCTCCAGCTTTCCTATAGAAGCTGGCATTGCTCCAAATTGTACGCTGAGCGAATGCAAAGAATTACATTCCATCATATTCAATAAAGTGCTTCATAACGAAACTGTGCAGGATGATATCAACCTTATTGCAACTGAAATTGATGAAAATAAACTACGCGATTTGCTTTATACTTTATGTGTAAAAAGATCAGCGTCAGCAAATGATTCGAAATATATCAAAGATAAATTGAGCGCCCCAGATGGAATTCATGACTTACAGAGTGAAACAATTGAGCACGTGGAAAGACTAGCCGAGATATTAAGTGAAGGCAGTAAAAGAGATCAGAGTTATAGTGAAATACTTTATTCTACTGTCATCCCAGCTGGGATCCAGAAGAAAAGAACCAGCGTCACGCGCTGGAATGACACTAAAGTAGAAAACCTAGCCAAGGTCTTTTTAAAATCAGAATCGCACGAAAAAAAGAGCATATCATCCATTGCAACAAAAAGTATTTTGGAGAAATTCAAAGATGCAGAGCAAATAATAGAGAGCGTTCAGAATGTAGTATTTACCCATATAAGAGACATGAACTCTTATCAAATATTCAAGAGAACCAGTAGCTTACTTGGTGTATTTAAAGTATATGTTGATTTGTATAATAGTGAAAAATCAAAAAATGCACTGCTTGACTACAATGATATAATCAACTTAGCAACAAATCTTCTTAGCAATCCAAACTATAAAGATGGGATATTGTTTAACTTGGATCAAAAAATAGATCACATCCTTGTTGACGAGGCACAAGACAATAGCATCAGCCAGTGGAAAATTATAACAAATCTCTGCGATGAATTTTTTGCCGGTAATGATGAAAAGCGAACCTTATTTGTTGTTGGTGACGTAAAACAATCCATATACAGATTTCAAGGAGCAAATCCCCATCTATTCAACTATATGCAACAATACTTTCATACGAAAACTGGTGGTAGAGATTGGATATCATGCCAACTTGAAAAGTCATTTCGCTCAACTCCAGAAGTTTTGATGCTTGTAGATAGAATATTTAATAACTTCCGCGCAGAAATATCTTTTAATGATAATGAAATAAAACATGTTCCACATAGAGAAAATGACCAAGGATATATTGAAATTTGGCCAGCGTTACCAAGGCGCAAAGAGAAAGAACAGCAAGCTTTACAAATTCCTCTGACATGCAGGGAAAATTATATAATAGCAGACCGATTACTTGCTCAAACAATAGCCAACAGAATTCACAATTGGTTAAATGAAGGGCGAATTTTAGTCGCTAAAGATCGCCATATAGAGCCAAGAGACATTATGATTTTGGTACGGCAACGAAACGTATTAGTTGATTACATAATAAGCGAACTTAAAAAAGCAAACGTGCCAGTTGTAGGCCGGGATTATTTTAGAATTATGGACTATATAGCCGTGCAGGACTTAATAGCTTTGGCCGAATTTTTACTCCTCCAGGCAAATGATTTAGCTCTTGCAAATGCTTTAAAATCACCGCTATTTAATTTCACCGAGGATGATTTATTTAACATTGCATACGACCGTAAAGAGCATTCACTATGGGAAAGAATTCAGGATTATTCTGTGGTTATCTATAGTGAATTAAACTATCTCATTAACTTATCTCGCATAGAGTCTCCTCTTGCACTATTTACACATATATTGCGTACAGGTAAGAAGAAATTTGCTGCAAGGCTAGGTCTTGAGTGCTTTGAGGTTCTAGACGAATTTATGAACCTCGTGTTGCAATTTGAAAACCCATCTCTTCAAGCGTTTGTTCAATGGATCAAGGAGAATAATCCGGAGATTAAGAATGATATGCAATCAGAACGCAATGCTGTGCGAATAATGACAATTCACAAATCAAAAGGTCTGCAAGCTCCCATAGTATTTTTGGTTGATACAAACACAGTGCCAAGAAACAGTGAAAGCATTATCTTTGATGGAACAGAAGTGCCATTTTGGTGTGGAAAAAACAACAACGCTTATTGCGATCAAGTAAAAAGAGAGAAAAAACTAGAGGATTATAATGAATATTTGCGTTTATTATACGTAGCACTCACGCGTGCTGAAGATGAGTTATACATCTTAAGTAAAGAGCCAGTGCAAAAGGGCTCTTGGTATGATCTAATCACTAAGTACGGAGAGCCATATGAAAAGAAACAAAGGGATTTACAGCCAATATTTAAAGAAAAAGTTGAAGTATTATGCGTGAATGCAAACTACCCTTACATTTATAAAAAACGTGATTATTTTGACGTTCCGGTCATTTCCCTTCCACCAGCTTTAGCCCACTCTTCGGTGTCATCCCAGCGCGTGACGCTGGAATCCAGTGAAAAAGAAGGAGCAGAATGGATCCCAGTGTCAGCTACTTGGATGACAGATGGTTATGCAAGAGGCCTGATTATTCACAGCATATTGCAGTATATGCCCAAGATAGAAAAAGAAAGGAGAAAAAATTGGGTCAGAAAATACCTTGATAACATCAGCGAAGATAAGGATGAAATTTACAGTAAAATATTAGCCTTTAATGAAAAATATGGCTATTTGTTTGACTTGGAAGGCAAATCAGAGATTACACTGAGTGGAACAATTGATGGCAAGTCAGTATTAGTACGACTAGATAGGCTATGCATAACGCAAGATAAAGCAATCATAATTGACTACAAATCACACCGTAACGTTTCTGTTTCCTTATTAAATGAAATAAAAAAACAGATGTTAATCTATAAAACCTTAGTACAAGAAATATATCCAAACAAGCAAGTAGAGTGCGTGGTTATTTGGGTGGAAGATTTAACCATTCAATCTGACTTTTAACGAAACTTGATTGCAAGAAATAGCTACTACGTCATACCACCGCGAACCGTCATACCGCCGCAGACCGTCATACCGCGATTCATTCGCGGTATCTCAGCCGCTAACACGTAGCAGAATGACAGCAGTCCTACGTCATACCGCTGCGGATAGATCCCGCTAACAAGTAGCGGGATGACGAATTACTTAACTGTCATACCACCGCAAACCGTCATACCGCCGCGGTATCTCAGCCACTAACAAGTAGCGGGATGACAAATTACTCAACCGTTATCCTGCTGCTCCTTTCTCGTCATCCCGCTACGTGTTAGCGGGATCTCAGCATAGCTATCTTAAAGCTAAGTAATATAAGTCAATCCAGCTAGGATTCTTTTGATTGATCAAATTAATTTTCCACTGCCTTGGCCATTCTTTCAGGCGCCTTTCTCTTGCAATAGCTAAACTTATATCTTCAAACTCTTCAAAATATACAAGTTTATTTACATTATATCTTGATGTAAAACCTGAAACAATTTTGTTTTTGTGTTCCCAAATCCTCTTGATCAAATTTGCAGTTACACCAATATATAATGTGCTATTAGCTTTATTTGTAAGTATATAGATATATGATAACTTCATCTTAATCGTTTATAGCTAAAGTAACTGAGGTTTACCAACATTATACTACACCATCATACCACAATAAAACTTACCGTCATGCCGCCGCAGATAGATCCCGCTAACACGTAGCGGGATGACGAGTTACTATACCGCGGCGGTATCTCAGCCGCTAACAAGCAGCGGGATGACAGCAATCTACGTCATACCGCGATTCATTCGCGGTATCTCTTAGCCGTTAACACGTAGCGGAATGACGATTGTCGGTAAATCTAAGTTACTGTAGCTATAAAGGCTTTCACAACAACCTATTTTCCTTGAAACTAAAATAGCTACTGAATGTAATAATAATGTGATCTATTAATTCTATTCCTATACTTTGGCAAGCTTCTGCTAGTTGTCTAGTGAGAGATATATCGCTATTTGAAGGTTGTGTATCTCCGCTTGGATGATTGTGAGATATTACAATGGATGTTGAACCAATCAAAAGTGCGCGCTTGATGATCTCTCTGACATAAAGAGGAGTTTGATCTACTGTACCAATATTTTGCAAGTCTTCCGCTATTAGACGATACTTTTTATTCATATAGATGACACGAAAATTTTCCTTATTGAGGCTTCCTATACTTATTCTTAAATAATCAAGCAATTTTTCCCAGTTATCGATTACAGGCAGGTTTTTTATTTCTTCTCTTGCAGAACGAACAAAGGCTTGTTTTACACAAAAGATGGCAGATATCGCTGCATTGCTGACATCATCAACGTTTTGCAGCGCTTCCAGGTCAGCATTAAAAACTTTATTTAAGCTGCCAAAACTTTCTATCAAACTCTTTGCCACCGGTTTTACATCAATTCTACTATATGCTGAATATAAAATGTGCTCTAAAACTTCATAATCAAGTAATGATTGTCCATTATCTAAAATAATTTTCTCTCTTAGGCGCTTTCTATGCCCCTTTTTGTAATTTTTCATCATCAATGAATTGCTTATCTCTTGTATAATAAGAAATTAGATTTTTAAGTAAAATATTTAATAAGGCGCATGACGCACAATTGTAAGAACATTCATTTTTAAAGACAGCAAATGGTGTCATGAAAGTAGCTGACGCGAGCTCTACGTCATACCGCCGCAGACCATCATACCGCCGCAGACCGTCATACCGCGATTCATTCGCGGTATCTCATCCGCTAACAAGAGATCCCGCTAACAAGTAGCGGGATGACGAATTACTTAACCGTCATGCCACCGTGAACCGTCATACCGCGATTCATTCGCGGTATCTCTAGGTCCCGCTAACAAGTAGCGGGATACTTGATCTTTACAGGGATGACGGTTGTCGTTTAGCTACAAACATTAAAAAATTTACCAAATGAAAAAAAAGGCAAAAGAAACCCTAGTCATTGTCTATTTTCAGTATTGGCGTTTTTAAGTCTTAAACACTGCAATTTAGCTGCTTTTGAATGCAACTAACCTACGCTGCAAATGTTTAAGAAATTTACTAAGCAGAAAAAAAGGCAAAAGAAACCCCGTGTTAGCTAGTTGTCACTCTCTAATCCTGCAAATTGGCGTACTATACTGTCTTAAACGACTTATAAGCGCGTTTCAGCTTATATAGGTAAAAACCCAGAAATGTTGTGAAGACATAAGGTGCACATAGTGCAAAAAATTAAAAATAAGACGCCAACTACGTTGTTTTCTTGCTGTTTAATCTGCACAGATGAAGATAACTGAATACCTTCAATACCATGATAAGGGGGCTGGCGAAGGGTGTCAAGTAGTTTTTAGCTCTGCCTTCTAAGGCTTTTACTCGTGACAACCACTGTGCCTGCGATCTTATCGTGCCAAGTTTGACAGCGTTTGTTGAAATTTGACCATAAAAAGCCCAAGAACAATGGTGCAACTGACAATATAAAGGAAAAAAATCTCTTTGTTGCTTGTTTTAGGGTCATCTTTTCGAAAGTTTGTGCATCCACAACTCTAAGCCCAAATAATAGTTTTCCAGGTGTAGTAGCAAACTTTACCCACATATATATTACATAGCAAAAGAGCATAATAAACTGGACTATTTGATTTAGAATCATTAATTTTACAAGTCTACTCTGCATTGCCTTTTCTTCTATAGAAAGTGGCACTTGCATTGGGGATTTTGCAGCAACTTGGCTGAATATTTTGCTATCCTCTGAGTTTGTAAAGAGCTGATTAAAGGCTTGGCTGCAAAACTGCAAGAACAAAACGATAATAATTAAATCAAGCAATACTGATATATAGCGCCTGAGGCCCGTTACATAACATATCCCATTTTCATCTTTCTTTACCTTTTGAATAACATTTATAGAAGAAAAAATAGAAAATAAACGATTAAAAAATTTATGTAACATATATATACTTTCCAATATTTAACGTGCCCCTGGCCGGACTTGAACCAGCATGCTTTTGCAAGCAACAGATTTTGAGTCTGCCGTGTCTACCATTCCACCACAGGGGCATTAAGTTTTAATGCTATAGGCAACACGGAATTAGTCAAATTTTTTTGCCTTTACATCTTTCAAATGAGGACTAAATATTCTACAATAATCAACAGTTACTCTCAAAACTTAAAATGAATGAATTAGCCAATCTCCTCAGTTCAAGAAGTGTAGATAAGGAAATATGTAAATTACCGCATAATTTAGAAGCTGAACAGATGCTTATTGGTGCAATGATTCGTGATAATAGAATCTGTGATGCAGTTGAAGACACAATTACAGCAGAAAATTTCTATGATCCACTGCATCAAAGTATTTTTACGCAAATATCTAAAACCAGGAAACACGGTATAGTTGCCAATGAACTGAGCCTCAAAATGTTTTTTGAGAACGACCAAGCGTTTACCGAGTGTGGCGGGGTAGAGTACTTAGCAAAGCTTGCAGCGAAGGCAAGTATTGCACTTGATATTTATAGTTTGACTAGAATAATCCGTGATACTTACTTAAGGAGATGTTTAATCAAGCTCGGGCAAGAAATAGTTGGTGATAGCTACAACTACGATATTGAAAATCCTGCACAGGCGCAAATTGAACAAGCAATGACAAAATTGTTCAATTTGGCAGTAAAAAAACAAGGTGAGAAAACATATATAAAACTTGCAAGTTCAATTAAAGATGTAGTTGAGAAGATCAGCACACTGAAAAATAATCCAGAAGCGCTAGGCGTTACAACCGGACTTCAAGATCTAAATCAGCTTCTTGGTGGTCTACAAAAATCTGATTTATTAATTTTAGCTGCAAGGCCTTCTATGGGTAAAACAGCATTGGCGCTAAACATCGCACTTAATGCTTGTAAGATGTTGCAAAAAAGAGCAGATAAGCAACACTATGTAGCGTTTTTCTCGCTTGAAATGTCAGCAGAGCAATTAACTGCAAGGCTGATCACTATAGATTCAGGGATTAGTTATTATAAGGCATTAACCGGAAGAATTAGTGATTTTGAATTGCATGAATTTATCAATACTAGTACAGAATTATCTGAACTGCCTTTCATCATAGATGACACCCCTGCGCTATCAATTAGTGCCCTTCGCACCAGAATACGCTTGCTGTATCAATTATATAATGTAGAAGTGGTATTCATTGATTATTTGCAGCTAATCAGAGGAACAACAAAAAGGAGTAATGAAAATAGAGTGCAAGAAATCTCGGAAGTGACGCAGGGTTTGAAAGCAATTGCAAAGGAGCTAAATATTCCCATTGTTGCACTATCTCAGCTCTCTCGTTCTGTTGAGCAGAGGGATGATAAAAAACCACAACTTTCTGATTTACGTGATTCAGGGAGCATAGAGCAAGACGCAGATATAGTAATGTTTCTCTATAGAGAAGAATACTACGAATTGAGAAAGCAACCAAGTGAAGGAAACAATAAACATCGGGAATGGCAAGAGAAAATGGAGAAAATTAGAAATATTGCAGAGCTTGTTATTGCAAAGCAGAGGAACGGGCCAATTGGCAGTGTGAAGCTATATTTTGACTCTAACAGAGGTGCATTTAAAGATTACACGGAAAGGCATAGTTCATAGCTTGACAGCAATCTTCTTGTTCCCAAGTTTATCAATTATTTTTTTTATGTAAAGATAGCTTGACAACTTCTTAAAAATCCTTTTATAATGGTATTATATTTTATCATACGTGAGATGATGAATAAAAACAATGTACCCTATTATATAGCTGGAACTCTGGCTGCTTTAACTTTATTAGCATCTGGAGTGTTTGCTGCAGCTCCTTATATTGGTTTCTTAGCTCCAGTTGCAGCATTAAGTGTTGGCCTTCCATTTATTATTGGTGGTGCTGTATTTTCTGCTGTAGCTATTGCACTTTCGTATCAAGCAATTAGTGAGAACAAAACAAATTCTGAGTTAAAAAATAAAATGAAAGCTCAAGAGCAAACAATTTCTGGGCAAAAAACTCAACTAGCTAAAAAAGAAGCGGAAGTAAAAGCTAAAGAGGAAGAAAATTCTAAGTTAAAAAATAAAGTAGAAGCTCAAGAGGAAGAAAATTCTAAGTTAAAAGATCAAGTACGCACTCAAAAGCAGAAAAGTTCTGAGCAAAAGCAACGAGCTAATAGTTTGGATTATTTAAATATTGATAACGTTCCTAAGCAACCTGATCATTTAAATGTTGATGCTGCTAAAAGTTATTTAATGAGTCTTTCTGAGGATCAGGATGTATTTTATGATGCAGAATCTGGTGATGAAAAAGGTACTGAGATTTCTAGCCCAGAAAGTCAGCCAACTAAAGAAGAAAATGGTCAAGGCTGGTTTGCATGGAGCCCAGGAAAGGTTAAGTCGGCAATTACTGAAGTAGTAGTGATAGGTGCTGATGTTACTAAACCATATTGTGCTAAAGTAACTAAGGCACTTGCCACCTAACTTGAATATGTAGACAGCGGTGTGCACCGTCGTTAACTAAAGATAATCCCATCCAGGAGAAATAGTTTTTACACTATTTCTCCTCTTTAGCATCAACCCTCAAAAAAACCGGCGTAGGTTTAGGCAATGTTATGCCTGAACTTACGCACGCGTCGCACAAAGATTTTAAATCTCGTTGTTCTTTCGGAATTTGCAGTTGATTTAGTATCATCTCTGCTGACTTGGGAACGATTGGCTGCAATAAAATGCCTATTATCCTGATATATTCCAGTAACTTGTAAATTACTAAATTCATGCGCTCTCTGTCAGTTTTGCTTAGTGTCCAGGGTGCACTTTTGTCTATGTAGGCATTTGCTTCAGAAGAGATGTTGATGATTAGAAGTATGATATGGTTAAATTCATACTTTGATAGGTGATTCATCACTTGATCGAGTATAGCTTTGCAACCTGGAAGACTTTCTTCACCTTTAAGTAGGCTTTGATCGATTGTTGGTACAATTCCAGAACATTGCTTGTGTAAAAATGAAATTGTTCTTTGTACTAAATTGCCTATGTTGTTTGCCAGTTCTGAATTTATCCGGCTGATCATATTTTTCTTACTAAAGTTGCCATCTTGGCCGAAGCTTGCTTCCCTGAGGAGAAAATAGCGTAGCTGATCAACACCAAACTCTTGAGCGAGGCCAATTGGATCTATGACATTACCAAGGGACTTGGATATTTTCTCTCCCTCGTTCAACCACCAACCATGAACTGCAATTTGTTTTGGCAGTGGCAGGTCTGCTACAAGGAGAATCGCTGGCCAATATACAGCATGAAAGCGCAATATGTCTTTACCGATTACATGAACGTTGAAAGAGTTGTCAGCTAGGTTTGCAGCGCTTGACACTGGAATCTGCGTTTTCCCTTGGTTTGGTGTCATTCCAGTGCTTGACACTGGAATCTGTGTTTCTGGTTCTGCCCAAAACCTCTTATATTCCTCACCTTCAGTACTAGGGAAACCTATTGATGTAAGATAATTGGTTAATGCATCTATCCAGACATAGATTACGTGTTTGTCATTACCTGGTACTTTTATTCCCCAGTTAAAACTAGTGCGAGAGATTGAGAGGTCAATGAGCCCTGATCTTACAAACGATATCACTTCATTTCTTCTGCTCTCAGGAAAGATAAAACTTGGCTGATTTTTATAGAGTTCCAGTAATTTTTCTTGCCAGTTTGATAAGCGAAAAAAGTAACTCTCTTCTTTTATCCACTGGACCTCAGCACCTGTTGGTGCTTTGCCATCTATCAGCTCTGACTCCTGATAAAATGCTTCATCACGAACTGAATACCAACCCGAATAGGAATCCAAATATATTTGCCCTCTCTCTTCAAGTCTATTCCATAAAGCTATAACTGCTTTTTTGTGACGTTCCTCCGTAGTGCGAATAAAATCGTCATACTCAAAATTCATGAACTTAGCCAATTCTTTAAATGAAACGCTCACTTCATCTGTAAATTCTTTTGGCTGCATTTCCTTTGCTTTAGCTGCTTTTTCTATTTTTTGTCCATGTTCATCTGTACCAGTGGTAAATTTGACATTTTTCCCAGCTAGTTTCATGAACCTTGCCACCACGTCACACAAGAGAGAAGTGTATGCATGACCAATATGCGGCTTATCGTTTACGTAATATACTGGCGTGGTGATGTAAAAGTTCTCGAATTGTTCCATGGTTTAGCATTTTGATAAAAATCAACTGAGTTAATTATAGTATTAAAAAGGCAGTAATAAATAAATATTGATTGGGTTAAGCATAATTTTTGAAAAAAGCTATTTACTGAAATTTTATTAAAATAAGAAACAATCAGGCATGATTATTGAAAGAACAATGAGAAATTTTCTTGTAATTCTATTTATAGTTTTCTATGCATTTGATGCACACGCTGATGGAGCAACAGATGTAATGTGTAATGTAATAGGTTACGTTCATGGAATAGGTGGACCAATGATTACAGTGGTAATAATTGGTTCAAGCTTACTTGCAATATTTGGCAGAATGCCTTGGCTTGCACTTTTCGCACTGGGTATGTTTGTTGCTGTGTTTTTTGGTGCTCCTCAAATTGTAACAAAGGTAACAGAAAAAGAAGTTTGTTGTCTTTTTAAAGGTCAAACCTTGGAGAATGGAAAGTGTGTTGCTGCTCCTGGATATGAACGTGTAGGTACAGGTTATGCTTGTCGTTCCGGTTGGGCGCTAACTAATAAAGGCTACTGTATAAAAGCTGGCCAAGATCCTTCAAAGTATTGGAAGTGAAAATGGTGCTTTTATAGAGTTAAATCTAACAAACCGCAGAGTATATAATTAACATCCACGCCTTTAGTTAGATTCCACTCACGCTTTATTACGTTGTACTCCATGCCAGCCATGTTTTGCAGCGTTACATTATTTTCTCTTAAGTGATTTGCAATTTCTGACGGCTTGAGAAATTTATTCCAGTTATGTGTACCTTTTGGCAGCCAATTTAATATGTACTCTGCACCAATTATTGCAAGACAAAAGGATTTAATAGTTCTATTTATTGTGGATATAAAGATTAACCCCTCCGGTTTTAGCAGTTCTATCGCTTTTTTCATGAAAAGCTCTAAATTATCCACATGTTCAACTACTTCCATCAGCAGAACCACGTCGTACTTCTTGTCATTGCTTAGCTCTTCAATGCTGGTGTGTATATATTCTATATTTAACCCTACTTTTTTTGCATGTGAATGCGCTACTTTTATGTTTTCTTCACATACATCTATTCCCACAACGTTAATGCCAACGCGTGCCATTGACTCTGACAAAATGCCACCACCGCATCCAACATCAAGCAATGATAATTCTTTCAAATTGCATTTTTTTAACTCTTTTATTTTCTCAATAATGTAAGATACTCTAACAGGATTCATTATGTGCAATGGTTTGAATTTGCCGTTCTCATCCCACCACTGGCCTGCCATTTTAGCGAATTTTGATATTTCATCTTCGTTATAAGTTTTTGTTTTTTTTTTCTTAGAGGTTATATTGCTGAGTTTATCAAGGCGTTTTTTATGTCTGCTTTCTTTTGAAAATTCTGTTTCGAGGAATTGTTTGACTATGTCTTTTGCTAATCCACTCGCAGTAAATCCTGCACCAAGACACAGTACATTTGCGTTGCCATGCTCGCGAGCTAATTTTGCGATCTCAACACTGTTACATAAAGCAGCGTAGATTCCTTCAAAACGATTTGCCACAGTACTCATGCCCAAACCTGTACCACAAATTAATATCCCATAATTTGCTTTTTTGCTTGTTATATCTTCTACAACTTTAACAGCATAGTTTGGGTAATCTACACACTTTTGCTTAGCAGTGCAGCCTTGATCTACTACTCTGTAACCTAGGGCTTCCAGGTAAGGTTTTATTTCTGATTTTAATTCATAACCAGCATGATCTGAGGCAATTGATACTATACCTAACATATAAGAAATAAGGACATTTTATATGGGTTTGAACTTTCTGTCAAGTCATTCAATGCTTCTGACCTTTTGGGAGTTCTAAAGCTATAGCTAAGGTTTTCCTACGTCATACCGCAATTCATTCCACAACTGTACGAACATTGTGATTTGAGAATAATCTCCGCCAGGAAGGGTGTCATCCCAGTGCTTTGGCACTGAGATCCAGAAAACTTAATTTTAAATAAGTACACCAGATAGCTGTATAATAAGAACTGGATTCCAGTGTCAAGCACTGGAATGACACCTTCTGTATAAATATTAAGAAATTTACCAAACGAAAAAAAAGGCAAAAGAAGCCCCGTGGTTGGCTAATTACTTACATTATACTTTCAAGTATGGCGTTTTTTTATTCTAAACACTTAATAACCGCGATTTAGCTGCTTTTAAGCCGCAACTAATCTAAATTATAAACGTTAAGAAATTTACTAAACAGAAAAAAGGGCAAAAGAAACCCTAGGGTAGCTAGTTATTCACTATCCATTTTTTAAGTTGGCGTTTTTTAATGTTTTAAATGCTTTATAAGCGTATTTCAGCTTGTGTAGGTCAAAATCCGGAAATTTGATAAAGACATAAGGTGCACATGGTGCAAAAAATTAAACATGAGACGCCAGATACGTTGAGTTTTTTTGTCATTTAATCTGTACAGAGAAGATAAATAAATAGCTTCAGTTTCATGATAAGGGCGCTGGCGAGGTTTGTCAAGGAAGTTTTTTGTTTCTGTGGGCTACCTGGATGACAGGATTGCTCTTGAATTTGTATAGCTACATTGTCGGTAAATCCAAATTGCTTTAGTTATAGAAATAAATTTCGAGTCAGATGTGTATAAATTCTATATAATTTTTATCCTACTACTAATTTAACAAGATGGATCATATAGATATTATAAAATCAAAATTATTATTATCCGACCTAGTAGGTAAAAAAGTCAGATTAATAAAAAGAGGAGATAGTTTTGTTGGGCTCTGTCCATTTCATAACGAAAAAACCCCATCTTTTTCGGTGAGCAATACTAAGGGGTTATATTACTGTTTTGGTTGCTTGGCTAGTGGTGATGCATTTGAATTTATTTCACAAACTGAAGGATTAAGCTTTAAAGAAGCATTGGAAAAATTAGCATTGGTTACAGGTGTTGAACTGCCCAAAAATCTTAGTATTACAAAAGAGGACAATAAACTATTTTTAGCGCTTGATTTAGCTGCAAATTGGTTTGCACAAAAAAATCAAGGTGTTGTAGATTATTTAAAGCAGCGTAAGATTTTACCTAAAATCATAGATAAATTTAAGATAGGTTATGCACCAAGCTCTGGTTTGAAAGAGTATTTAAACTCTTCAGGTATTGAAGACAAAATTTTAATTGATATTGGATTAGTAAACAAAAATTTTCATGATTATTTTTATGACCGGCTGATATTTCCTATACAGAGCATTGCAGGGAGAGTTATTGGTTTTGGCGGACGTGCGCTAAGTTCTGAGCAACAGCCGAAATATTTAAACAGTCCAGAGAGTCAGCTCTTCAAGAAGAGGGAGAATTTATACGGATTAAACTTTGCTTTAAGCGAAATACGTAAAAAACAGCACATACTCGTTGTTGAAGGATATATGGACGCTATAGCGCTACATCAAGCGGGAATTAGTAATGCAGTTGCTCCGCTTGGTACCGCAATTTCTGCAGAACAGATAAAAAATCTATGGAGATTTGCTAAAGAAATCTCCATCTGTATGGATGGCGATAGTGCTGGACGTCATGCTGCTACTCGAGTTGCAGAACTTGCTCTGCTAATATTAGAGCCTGGATACACGTTAAAGTTTGTGACTTTGCCGAGTAATAAAGATCCATACGATATATGTAACGAACTGGAATACAAGAAAGAAGACGTGTTGACTGCTCTTGACCATTCAACAAAACTGCATTCTGAATATTTATGGCATCACATAATCGATAGCAATTTGCAAAATTATGAAAAACTTGCTCCGGAAAAATATTCAATTCTTGAGCACAAGTTCATGGAATATGTAAATACTATTAGCAACAGCAGTATTAGAAGGTATTACAGAGATTATTTTTACAATAAGGCTAGTGAACTAAGAAGTAGCTTCAAAAAACAGATTTTTAATAGTAAAACTAGAGCAACAAAAGGTGAGTATCTTCATAACAAGTCTCCAGAGCTAATTGAAGCAGAGCAAAATCAGGCCGTAATTTTGCGTATAGCCGTAGAATTTCCTGAAATCTTGAACCGTCCTATATTTTTTGAGCAATTTTCTCATTTTGAATTTACTAATGAGATGAAAAGATTACAACAGCGTATAATTGATGTAATAAGTAACAAAAGCAACCTCGATAAAGAGGCTTTGTTACAAGAATTGAAACAGTTTAACGTTATAAAGTATGTATTTGAAAAAACTAGTGTACTAAATAGCCAACTGAACGAGAGAAAATCTGCAGAAATTGTGTGGAATAATATAGTGTTACTAAAAGAGTTAAATGCATTACGAAAAGAAAGAACCGAAGCGAGGCTGAGCGGTAATCTTGACTTAGAGGAAAGGTTGATAGAACAAATAAAGCAAATAGAAAGCAGTATACAAGAAATGCAAATGGAGTTTATTGAAAAGTAGATATCGTCTCGTTAGTCAACAAGAAAATTACAAAATAAGACAATATTTTACATAAGATTGAAATTTTTAACTAATTAAGCCTTCCTCTAACAGCTTTGCCCTGTAGTTTTTGATATGGTTAGGATCACTTGAAAATGTATAATTTTTGTAGTTAGCTCTGCTGTGCATATAAAGTTTACTATTGACTTTTATCACATTATCTCACATTATCTCACATAATATGCATGTGAGAAGAATATGAACTGGAAGAATTTTCGTCTTAGTACGTGTCTCAACCTAGAAGGGCCTGTAATTGAGCAAGTGTACGAGTTAATTACTGCAGTTGATAGTGTTAAAAATAGCTGGCAGATAACGAAAAAACTACTACCACAAACAATTGAAAGATTAACTCATTCAGTTATTGTTACATCTTCTGGCGCTTCTAACCGTATTGAAGGAAATCGTCTAACCGATAAAGAAGTTGAGGATCTATATAAAAACCTACGTGTCAAAAAATTTAAAAATAGAGATGAGCAAGAAATTGCTGGCTACTTAGAAATGCTTACACTAATATTTCATGATTATACGGATATTCCAATTAGTGAGTCATCAATATTGCACATTAACAACCAGATGCTACTTTATAGTGAAAAAGATTTGTATCATAGAGGAAAATACAAAGCAAGTTCTAATAGAGTTGAGGCAAAAGATCAGAATGGAAAAGTTGTTGGTATAATTTTTGATCCCACACCACCTTACCTTGTTAGAAAGGAAGTACAAGAGCTTATTGATTGGTATCACTGGTCCTTAAATAATAAATTTAAGCATCCTCTTATTATTATTGCTAACTTTGTTTTTGAGTATCTGGCAATACACCCTTTTCAAGATGGGAATGGCAGAACTAGTAGATTGATGACTAATTTAATGCTGTTGCAGCAGGGTTATGATTTTGTATCTATTGTATCACATGAAAAGATAATTGAAACTAACAAACTTGATTACTATTTAGCGCTTAATAAAACACAAAGTAGCTGGAAAAGTGGCAAAGAAGATATTTCCCCGTGGTTAATATTTTTTCTTAATGTACTCAAAACGCAAGCAAATGAGGCGCATTATATTCTTGAGAGGGAGAATACTGAATATTTATTATCAAGAAAACAATTGTTCTTCTGGGAATGGGCACTTAGCCTTGCAGATAAAGAATTTAGTAGAAAAGATGCTATAGAAGCTCTAGGATTTCCTCCAAGAACAGTAGAGGCAATTACAAAGAAACTGCTAGGGATGAAATACTTACAGCGTCTTGGAGAAGGCAAAGCCACTAGATATAAAGTTATTATTTAAAAGTTTTAGTATGTTTTTCGAGATTTTTTTAAATCCAGTCTTATGCACAACTTTGTTTGCAATTTTATTCGATTAAAAATTGCATTTTAGCAATAAAAAACTTACTTATTGTAGGAAAATCTTGTGTTTGTTCTCATATAAAACTATTTATGGAGTGACAATGGTACATGTATTATACTTACATTTCTGATTCGAAAATTTATGCAGTTGTTTCTAACAAGATTGATCAACAAATTCTATTGTTTAAAGATGAGAAATAAAGTAATCATCATTTCCAGTATTGCTTTTATTCTACTGTTTTTTATCAGCAGTGCATTTTTAAAAAAAGATCAGGCGGTTCATAGCGATAATGCAACTAGTAGCTTTTCAGTAAAAACTCAAGAATGTGCGCCGCAAAACCGCACTATATATTTAAATTTTTCTGGTACAGTAAATCCCTTACATAGAGCTAGCCTTGTCTCAAAAATAAGTGGTAAGATTATTGCTATTTATTTACCTGATGGTGAAAAGGTAAAAAGAGATGATGTAGTGTTAAAGATAGAAGATTATAACAGGATTGAGCAAGCTCAGAAAGCCAAAGCTTTATTAAAGCAGCGTGAAATTGAGTATGATTCCTCTCACAAACTGAATAAAAAAGGCTATGGGGCACAAATACAAGTAGAAGCAGCTTTTACTGCGTTACAAAGTGCAAAAGCTGACCTAAAAAGGCTAGAATTGGATTTAGAAAATACTGCAGTCACATCTCCTATAGATGGTTATATTGATAAAATCAATGCAAACGAAGGGGATTTTGTTAATGCTGGGCAAAAAATAGCTGACGTGGTTAATTTCGATCAAATTCTTGTAGTGTTATACGTTTCGGAAAATGAAGTAAATAAAATAGAGCTAGGCAGCACAGCTCAAATTAATTTGCTGGACGGAAAAGAATTGGCAGGTGAAGTAAGTTTTATTAGTAAAATTGCTGAGCCTAAAACTGGGTCTTATAGGGTAGAAGTAAAGGTAACTAATAATAAAATGATATCCTTGCAGGGACTAACTGCCAACGTAAGGCTACCTTCAGGCGAAAGATTTGCATATAAAGTTCCTTCTTCAGCCCTGAGCTTAAGTGACGAGGGTGCTCTTGGAATAAAGATTGTTGATGACAATAATTATGTAGTATTTGCACCAATAGAAATTGTTGATCATGAGAGCGATGGGGTTTGGATAGTAGCAAATAACGAAGATAAACCCATAAAGTTAATAGTATTGGGCCACCTATTTGTTAAGCCTGGTGATAAGGTTTAAGACATAAGATCCTTTGACCTTACCCAGAAAAAGTGGAGAGAAAGTGTGGAATGTTTTTTACAAAAAGAATGATGCATCAAATTGTTCTGGAATGCAATAGTTAATAGTGACGTTGTTTGTTATAAAAAATTTCTATGTATTCAAATATTGCAGTTCTAGTTTGTTGAGCAGAGTGTTGTGAAGTATCAATAAGTATTTCTCTTTTCAATGAGCTAAAGAAGCTTTCTGCAACAGAATTGTCGTAACAACAGCCTTTATTACTCATCTATATTCTTTACAGCTAAGAGATATTGATACCCTTGCGCAGTATATTGTGAACCTTGGTCACTGTGCAGCAGTAGATTTTTAACAGGTTTACGCCTATTAATGGCCATTAATAAAGAGTTCATAACCAATTGTTTATTTATTGCACTACTCATTAACTACCATACGTGAGAATTATTGCTGCCAAATATAGCCATCCCTCCTTGGTTTTGATGTAAGTAATCCCATACTTTATTTGGTTGATCAACAATAAAGTTTTGATCTAGTATATTGGGAGCTACAGCTCTATTATCTGTTTGTTGTTTTTTAATTTTAAACTTTCTTCTCAGTATAGCCCTGATGTCATTTTTCTGCATAATACTTTGCACCGTTTTCAAATTGCAACTTTTACCCAAAGCCTTCAATTCAGCATGAATTTTAGGAGCTCCATATCTACATTTAGAAACTTGATATATTTTTTGAATAGCTGCGAGTAGCTCTTTATTTGCTGATTCTCTACTGCTTATTTTTCTTGTGGTCCACTTATAGTAGCCACTAGCAGAAAATCCTACATAATTCCTGTACTTTATAGCAGTTACTATATAAAAAAATTTTTACTCTTTTTGACTGGCCAGGGCTTTTTAATGTCTCTTTCCCTTGTTACTCTTGCTTTGTAAATCAAACCTCTCTTTGTCATAAGGTGCTACATCTGGAAATGCATTTGCCGCCGACTTTTTTTTTTTTCGTTGTGTTTCTTTATCCATTTTCCTAATACACTATCCCTTATTCCTAGATCTCTTGCTACTTTTGCAACTGGTTGACCTACCTTTCTTTGTTCATTTGCCAGTTTAACAGCTTCCAATTTGAATTCTGCTGTATATTCTCTTACCATTTCTAATCCTCCAAAATTTTATTTTACCCAAAAAAACTCTTTTCTTTCTCTCCACTTTTTCTGGATAAGGTCACTACTGCTATTCCACGTCAAGAACAACCATAAGTTCATTAGGGTTCACATAACCTAAAGCATTTTTTGCTTGCTCATCAAGCAGATCTAAATCTAAGCTTTTTTCATATAAGCCAAATACTTTGTTGTCCAACTTTTCCTTTTCAGAAGAGACATCCTTTAGCAAAAGTTTATTGTACTCGATTTCTTTTTTTAAATCGATTAACGTCAATAAGCCACGTTTACCTGTAATTGTGCTAATGCTGAAATATAATGTAAGGGAAGAAATGAGTAAGGCTGCGCTTAAACACAGTAATTTTTGCTTCTTTTTAGATATAAGCACCGTACTTTCACATATAAAAAATATATAACATGAAAAGGTGAACAAAAAGCTAAGAACCTTGACGCGCTTTACACCTTGGCTTTACCTTATTTATAATGTAAATCTTACCACCCCTTTTCACAACTTTACAATTTTTATCTCTGTTACGATGAGATTTTAGCGACCCTTTGACTTTCATATCTATAGTAAGAATTAAATTACTTTACATTATAATCACTTATCAAGAGTTAGTCAATTGATAACATTTTATTAAAATATTGTATAATTGTTGCTGATACTTCTTCGATCGACTTTTGCGTGACATCGATAATTGGCCAGTTATTCTGTTTAAAGAGCTCCTCTGCTTCTTTAATTTCCTTTTCTACTTTCTCAGGGTTAGCATATATATTATTATCTTCGTTGTTAATTGAAGTAAGTCTATTTTTGCGTATTTCTATTAGCCTACTTACGTCTATTGTTACCCCTATCGCTAGTTTATTTTTTAATTTTGCCAAGTCAACATAAAAGGGTACTCCACTAACAAAAGGAATATTTGCAACTTTATAGCCTCGGTAAGCTAAATACGTACTGGTGGGAGATTTTGATGTACGTGAAACTCCAACCAAAATTATATCTGCTTTATCAATATCTTGAATATTTTGTCCATCATCATGATTAATAGTGTAGTTTATTGCCTCAATGCGCTGAAAATATTCGTTATTTATCTCAGTATGCAAGTCAAGCTTTTCGTCTTTTTCAATTTCAAGATAAGACGAAATTTCTCTAATAATATGTGATAATATTGCTCTATAGGGAATTTTCAACTTTATACAGTTATCTTTTAGATATTTTCTTAGCTCATCATCAGTAATAGTGCATATAACAAAATTATGCTCA
Source organism: Wolbachia endosymbiont of Drosophila innubila (assembly GCF_021378375.1). Taxonomy (NCBI): domain Bacteria; kingdom Pseudomonadati; phylum Pseudomonadota; class Alphaproteobacteria; order Rickettsiales; family Anaplasmataceae; genus Wolbachia; species Wolbachia endosymbiont of Drosophila innubila. The sequence continues at coordinate 411,644 of NZ_CP076228.1, forward strand.
TCACTTTTCCTATTAATTTCCTCCAGAATTTTGTCAATCTGCTCTTCTCCTTTTACAAAAGACCAAACATATTCGATCGTTTCTACAGAACGAAAGTGTTTCAGAGCTGATTTTGCAACTGATATAACAGTTTCACCACTTGAATCTGATACTAAGTGTAGATTAAGCTTTTTAAGGGTCATATACTAAAAATAATAGCTAGCAATCTGCTACTGAAATTATGCTAATTTGTTGACCTACGTAAATATAGAAAAACTATCCTGTTGATAAAACTCAAACTAATTGGTAAATTCTTAACACAATTATTCTCAAAACGAATGTTTTTATTAAAGCCTACAAATTTCTCTTATTTTTCTAAGAAAGCTCTACCTTGGCTTGGGGTTATTTGTTTCGCATGTTTTTTAATTGGAATGTCTTTGGCGTTATTCTTCTCTCCAGAAGATTATAAACAAGGAGAAATTGTACGAATCATGTACATTCATGTGCCTTCTGCATGGCTTGCTCTTGGAATATATGGATTAATTGCATCACTTGGTTTCATTTCATTGGTATGGAACAATAGCATTGCTAGTGTCTTGGCACATGCTGCTGCTCCTGCAGGGACAGTCTTTTCGGCAATATGCTTAATCACAGGCAGCATCTGGGGAAAAGGAACCTGGGGCACTTGGTGGGTATGGGATGCAAGGCTTACTTCAATGCTGATTTTATTTTTCCTATATGTTGGCTACCTTTCATTGTGGAGCGCTTTTGATAATGAAGCGAGGGCAGAAAAATCAGCAGCAGTATTTGCCATCTTTAGTGCTATAAATATTCCTATAGTAAAATTTTCCGTGAATTTATGGTCCACTCTCCATCAGCCAGCAAGCATTTTGAGAAAAGGTGGAATAGCAATAGAAAGTTCCCTGCTGTTGCCACTGGTTGCAATGTTTATGTTTTGTGCCACATTTTTTTTAGTAGTGTGGATACTGTATTCACTTTACTTAATTAATTTATATAAGATAAAGAGAGAAATCAGTATGCGGTATTAGGCCGAGAGATGAAAATAGAACACACCACATCACCAAGTAGCAAAGACATTGAATTCCTACTCAAAAAGATTAATGAAGAAACCGTTGATAAAGGTACGTGTAACCCATTTGCTTTTTTTATTCGCGATGATACTGAACAAATTATTGTAGGTTGTAGCGGTTTTGTTATCTATGGTTCAATTTACACTGACTTGCTTTGGGTGCACTCTGATTATAGAAGAAAAGGTATGGGAAAGCAGCTAATGGAAGAAGTTCATGATTATGGTCGTGAGATGCACTGTAAAATAGCAACCGTTGCAACCATGAATTTTCAAAAAGCGAAAGTATTTTATGAAAAGCTTGGGTATAAGTGTGATCTTGTACGTCCAGGGTATGTTAACATGTATATTTTTGAAGAAAGTGTTGTGAGATGCACTGTAAAATAGCAACCGTTGTAACCATGAACTCTAAAATATTTAAAGAGCCTACTAATATCTTTAAGGTAAATGTTCATGTGATTCCGCAGAATAATTCTGTTTTTTGATTCTATCTGTCCATTTATCATTTTCTATATCTTGTTTGTTGGTTGCTTTTTTTTCTTGCTCAACAATTGCCTTATCTATCTCCTTATGAATTGCATCAATCGCACCTCCTTTTTTGTATACTTCGCTTTTCCCTTCAATAATTAACTTAATAAAAGTATTTACAACAGACTGCACTTGATTATGATTAACCTGACCTTTTGTCAAAGAAGGTAAAGAGCCTAATTCCATCAATACTTCTGGTGCTGTTTTATCTTGAGTGGAAAGTCCTAAATTATCTGCTACTTTACTTATTAATAACTCTCTGTGTTCTTTATTATCTTCCAATTTAGCATAATCACTCAATAGATCTATAACGGTAGATACTCTGACTTCAACAACATCATCAACATCTTCATCTTCTAGAGCAACTCCTGACCCCAATAACCTCTCTCTGAGATTTTCGCTTAAAAGATTGATAAATTCTTCATTTGCATCTGATCCTGTGGTTGATATTGTACCATCTAAATAGTTACTTTGAGCACCGAAGCCATGCTCTATTTGTATTTTTGTCTCAGGTTTAAATCCTAATTTTGCACAGAATTTCTGAAAATATTCTTTAATAATGTCAAACAAGCTCTTGCCATTATCTTTATAATTTTTTAACTCTTTAGGAATAGTAAGTGACAATTTACCATCTCTGTATGTTACAAAGTCTTCACCATTGTGAGATTCAATTGTAAATTCCAATGAACTAGACAGATTACATATCTTATCGCCATGCATAACTTGATTTTTAACAGAGAGTATTGGTAGCCTCATATCAGATCTAATTCTCACATTATTTTGGTTAGCACAATCAATATTTATTACTTTTTTAGGATTTTCTACTATGAACGACTGTCCAAGTGCAAGTTGGGTTTGTATAAATGGAGCAGCCTCATACCCTGCTTGATTACAATTGGTAACTAGCTCTTCTAAAATAGCATCACTTGGAACTTCTGCCCCAGCGTATCTGAACATTTTTTTGAAAACTTCTTTTGCAAAGGAACGGTAATCCTTGTTTTCATCTTTCTCTGTTGGTAATAGATGGATATACCTTTGGCCAGCATTGTAAAATTCTTCAAATTCTTTCTTATATGAATCGGTTTTTTGATGATTGGCAGTTTTGGAATTTTCACAGTGATTTTTCCATAGCTCACCCAATGCATTACTTACAAGCTCTTTCTCAATATCTTCGAGTACTGAAGCAACAAAAGCTTTGCCATGATCCGTATCTATTTCTCTTGTTCCTTTTTTGTTAAATATTTCGTCATTATATATATCATCACTATTAAAAAGTTCGCTTTTGCGGTGCTTAGCTCCTTCCTTAAATGCAATAATAAGATTTTTATCTATTTCTTTTCCGTTAATAATAAAATTCATCCTTTGAAAATCTAAGAACATTGTTTCACCGGAATTCGCTAATTTATTATCTTGATCTGCTCTTAATTTACTAAAATTGAACTCTTTAGCTGTGGCCTTTAATCTAACTACTGGACTCTTATTATTTTTTCCTTTTGTCTCTTTCATAAATAACACCTTACTGTAAATATGCTGTAAGTTATATCATATAATGATGAATAATTTGGTAATATATTAAGAAAATCGACAGTATATTTCTTTATTTAAGGGGTGTAGGAAAGGCGTAGATTTCTCTTTCCATTTGTAGCGTACTGCATTAATATTTATGTATTAATCTAGAAAATAATGATGAATAACATTGTAATTGTTGGTCTGCAATGGGGTGACGAAGGCAAGGGTAAAATAGTAGATTATCTTTCTGAGAATGCAGATGTAGTTGTGAGATTTCAGGGAGGAAATAATGCAGGGCACACTATAGTAGTAGATGATGAGGTTTATAAATTAAATTTACTGCCCTCTGCTGTTTTGAGGCCAGGCAAAATATCTATCATAGGAAATGGCGTTGCTCTTGATCCACACGCTCTAATCTCAGAAATAGAGTCATTGAAAGTTAAAGGAGTAGACGTAAACTATAACAACTTGATGGTATCCGAGAGCTGTCCATTAATACTTAGCATACATAAGGACAAGGAAAAGCTATTTGAAGATTTAAATGGAAATCACAAAATTGGTACAACAAACAAAGGGATAGGGCCATGTTATGAAGATAAAGTTGGAAGGAGAGCTATACGCCTTTGTGACTTAGAAAACGCAGATGAGCTCAATAAAAGAGTGGATACTCTTTTGAATTACCACAATGCTATCAGGAAAGGCCTTAACTACCAGGTGGTTAAAAAAGAAGAAATATTAAAGGAAATTCAAGAGATTTCAGAAAAAATTCTTTCATATAAAAAACCTGTGTGGAAGATATTAAATGACTTGATGAAAGAAGGTAAGAAAATAATATTTGAAGGTGCCCAAGGCGCATTTTTAGATATCGACCACGGAACTTACCCTTTTGTTACTTCAAGTAATACTGTAGCATCGCAAGCAATAACAGGCTCAGGGTTATCCTCCAATGCTTACATTATTGGTGTGGTAAAAGCTTATACAACAAGAGTGGGCAATGGCCCATTTCCTACTGAGCAGAAAAATCAAGTAGGAAATAGCTTGTTTACTATAGGTAAGGAACTTGGAACAGTGAGCAATAGAAGAAGGCGTTGCGGATGGTTCGATGCAGTTTTAGTGCGCCAGGCCGTACAACTCTCTGGAGTTTCAAGCATTGTATTAACCAAATTAGATGTGCTTAATTCTTTTGATACAATTAAAATATGCACTGGTTACAAGTATAGCGGAAAAATGTATGATTATTTACCCGCATCGCATTCAATACAAGGGGAATTAGAGCCAATATATGAAGAGTTTCCTGGCTGGAAAGAAAACACTCAAGGTAAAAGGTCGATTGAAACATTGCCTATCAATTTAATAAAATATATAGAAGGGTTAGAAAAATTAATAGGTGTACCAATTCATCTAATCTCAACTAGTCCAAAGAGAGAGGATGTTATTAAGCTTAAAGATTTCTGAAAACGTCTTTGTATCTTAGAGCCTGTACGTAATCTCAAAAAAGAGATAAAGTGAGAGGATAAAGTATATAAAGTAGGATATGCGAAGTTTATAACCAAGTGACATAAGTCGAGAAAAGTTTGAGATTATTGTAGCAGATCTGGAATCTTGCAGAAAGAAGACAAAACCAAGAACACTTGATTTACATGATATATTTTGTGGAGTGTTATACGTGTTAAAAAGTGGTTGCCAGTGGAGAATGGTATCAAAAGAGTTCCCAAAATGGCGCAATTGTTACGACTATTTTAAGAAGTGGAGTGAAAAACCAGATGTAAATAAAGAAAGTGTTCTGGAGCTGGTATTAAAAAAAAATAATTGCGACAAAACAATGGTCGGAAAAGCTTCTGCATAATTGATGCACAGAGTATAAAAAATGCAGATACTGCTGAAGCTATGATGCAGGCAAGAAGATTTCAGGGCCGTATTGCAGTAGATACGCAAGCATGCAATTTATACAACAACAGCAGAGATAACTGACCGTAGCAGTGCTGTGAGAATGGTCGAAAATGCAAAAGAAAACCTCTCGGGAGTTAAAAATGTACTGGTTGATGCAGGCTATACTGGAGAGAATTTTGTAACTCAAATAAAAACAATTATTGGTGCAGCCGTTGAAGTGATCAAAAGAAATGAATTACGTTCCTTTGTTGTATTGCCCAAAAGATGGGTTGTGGAGCGATCTTTTGCTTGGTTAGAAAAATGTAGAAGATTGTGGAAAAATTGTGAGCGAAAACTCAATACTAGCCTACAAATGGTAGTTCTGGCTTTCACTGCCTTATTTCTGAAAAAATTATGAACAGGCTCTTACTAACTCTTATCTAATAAAAAAAATACTTGTGTAACTTCGAATAGTCTATTATGCAAGACAACAGTATAAACATGTAGTAAGAAATGTATAATGAAAAATAAAAGCTCAAGTTTAACACTTGCAGTTATTTTTACACAATTAAGTAATCATAAAAGTTAGTGTAGGGCGAGGTTATACAGTTTGATTTCTTTTAATATATATTAATTGGTATAATATAAATATAGTTAAGGAGGTGTATTATGATTGGAAGTTTGGCTAAAGAAGAAAAAACAGCAGAGGCAGGAAAAACAGGTGATCAACTTGAAAAGTGTATTGGACCAACTTCACTGAATAGGGAGGTTTATTACTCTACGCTTATCTACTATACATTAAAAGAGTTATATTCACAATTAGGTGATATCTCTTATGCTAATAAAACAAGATCAGAAAAAGAAATAATCAATTTTTATGTTCTACCTCAATTTGCACGTTTTAAAGAAATTATTGATGAAGATATAAAAAAAGATCCTTCGTTTGCAAATTCTGCTATTGTAAAGTTTTGCTCCTCAATTATAAAAAATAACAAATTACTTAAAGAATTAGAAGAAGTTAGTATTCCTGCCAAAAACTCTAGTGTAAAGGCAAGGGTAAGCTTTCAACTAAAAAATCTGAAAGAAAAGGTGTGGTTCTTAGGAAAACTAAAGGAAAAAAAGAATTTCACTTACGTGCAGAGGGCTTTTGGGGATAAGTGGAGTTTTTATGACCTAATAAATGATGGAGATTTTAAAAAAACGTACATAGATAAAGCAGTAACAGAGTCTGCTAATAAGAGCTTTAAGGAAGATATAGATAAATGCATAAAGTTGGCAGAGCAGGGAAAAGAAGCTGCAAGTAAATATCTTGGAGAGAAAGGCGTAGAGTTTCGAGCTTATTACACAGAAACTGATAACACTCATAGAGTTTTGAATATCAATCTTATTAATTACAATAGAAGTGAGCAAACCAGGATTAGTGACATTTTACAGCAAGAGAAAGATATTAAAGAGCTGAATATCTATTGCAATAAAAAACATGAAATACACTCTCATCGGAAAGGTAAGGAAAGATATTATGAATTTAAAGAGGGCGCATATTATGAAATGAAAAGCACTTGGCCTGTAAAGGATGGATCCGAAATGTGTACCATGATTATGAATGTGAGTAGCGATGGCATAACTGAAGTACTAAAATTTAATGATGAAGATTTTGTGCTATCGGATGAGATCTTAGAATTAATAAAGCAAAACGATGAATTATATATTCAAGGTCTCTCCTTATATGATGCTGTACTAGAAAAAGGTAAGGCTGCTGATGTTGTACCTACTGCTAATAATAATTTTCAAAATGAGTCTATAGCGGCCTATCGCGAGGAACCAGAGGGGGAATTAGACCCTAAAGTTGATGCTGACAATAGCCTTCCTCCTTCTATTAATAACAATGCATCAACTCAAACGGAAGTCAATTTACAACACACTGAAACTCAAACAGAAGTTGCTTCACAACAAATCGAAACTAAAACGGAAGTCAATTTACAGCACACTGGAACTCAGACAGAATTTGCTTCACAACAAATGGATGAATTGATTTTAAATAATCAGATGCTGTCCGAAAAAAACGTTGAATTGAAGCAAGAAATAGAAGCAGGGTTGCAAGTGATAAATAAAAAGCACCATGAATTAATACAAGAAAATCAGCGACTACAGGAGAAACTAGAAACAACCCAAGCAGAAGCTAATCAAACAATTGTAAAGTTAGAGAAGCAGAATAGCAATTTACAAGACAGGTTTGAAAAAGAGGAGCAAAAAAACACGGAATTGCAAACTGAACTGGCACAAAAAAATGAAGAATTAGCAGGTGTGTTAAAAGAGCTACAAGGGAAAGCACAAGAACTTAAAGGTGTATATGAAGAAAAAAGAAAGCTAAAGGAAGAGCTGAAAATTGTTAATGCAGGAAAGAAGAATTTGGAAAAAGAGCTAAATCAAGCACGAGAAGATGCGGAACAGATAATGGTTGAACGACGCCAGCAGAAAGAGCGCTTGAAAGATCAGCTAAGAGAATTAGATCAGGAATATAAGGTACAAGTAGAAATTGAGCAAAAGATTAAAGAATCAGATAGGCAGGATAGCGATTTACAAGATACACTTGGAGAAGAGAGACTAAAACTCAACATTGAAGAACTAGAAAACGAGTACGAGGAATTTCCAGGAGATAAGGTGCTTACACTTGAATTCACTAAAGATGAAGATAAAGTCGAAGAGTTAAGAAACGAGCTAGAGCGTGAGAAAGAAAAGTGTAAACAATTATTAGAAGAAGAAAATGAATGGGGTGATGAATTGGTAGGAATGCTTGATGGACTGGAAGAAAAAATTCGTGCTGATGAACAAAGGAGCTTCAACAATCAATTAACGGGAGAAATTTCTAATGAGTCTGGTAATGCTCCACGACAGAAGAAAAGGTTATCCAAATCTTCAAGCGTTGATAATGAGTCTTATATTCCACTGAGAGAGAAGACAACATTACTCAGATCTTTAAGCGTTGATAGTGGACTTGATAGCGATGAAGAAAATTGTGATAATGATTTATCTTTCAACATAAGTCCTATAAGTTCTATTGAGAAGGTGGCAGAGAGTAGAAACGTAGGTAGGGTATCATTGTGAAGATGGTTGGGGTTAAGTTGCAACTTAAGTGGGGCGCAAAAGGTCTTTTGTGTTGATAATAATTTAAAATCTATAGTAGACTAAAAAAGATTATTAAATTATAATATAACATATGATAAAAGACGAGAAATCGAAAACAATTTTTGAAGTGGAAGGGGCAGTAACTGCTTTACTACCTGCAGCAGAATTTAGAGTGAAACTGGACAATGAACATGAGATTATCTGTCATGTATCAGGGAAAGTGAGAAGAAGTAAAATACGCATCATTATAGGGGATAGGGTGTTAGTTGAGATGAGCATTTACGATAGGAATGCGAGAAAGGGTAGGATCATTAGAAGGCTTAAAGGTACAAGTGACAGAACGATCTCTAAATAATCTTATTCTTGCTTCATCATCGAAAAGGCGTATAGCTTTACTAAAACAAATAAACATTGAGCCAGGTTTAATTTTGCCAGCAGATATAGATGAAGCCCCTTTAAAAAAGGAACTTCCGAAGGATTACTCAATCCGTATGGCAAAAAGTAAAGCTGAGAAAATACAAAGTTTAAATCCAAATTATTTTGTGCTTGGTGTTGATACAGTTGTTGCTTGTGGTAGAAGGATATTGCTCAAAGCTGAAAACGTTGAGCAAGCAGAAAAATGTATCCGCTTGTTATCAGGAAGAAGGCATAGAGTATACACCAGTGTATGTCTATTAACTCCCGATCAATCTAAACAACATATCAGGACTGTGGTTACAATAGTGAAATTTAAACGTCTCAGTGAACAAGAAATTAAGTATTATTTAGCATCAGAAGAGTGGAAAAATAGGGCGGGGGGATGCAATATACAAGGCCTAGCTGGAGTGTTCGTATTGTTCTTACGCGGCTCCTACTCTTCCGTTATAGGATTACCATTACATGAAACCTATTGTTTGCTAAGCAATTATTTTAACTTCAATTTATATTGAAATACCTTTATTAGTATCTTTTTTTTGTTGTGACTCAGCAACCTGTTTAGCCCAATCTAGTGGTCTTTTATTTCTGTTAGCTAATGCAATTCTATTGCGATCATAACCATCAGTGTGTTCTGTTAAAGTATCTCCTCTTTCTTCTTCTATTACTCCAGCTTTCAGTTGTGCTTCATCTTTCTCTAGTAATTTATATAGTTCGCTATTTTTATCTACAGTTGGATTAGTGTCATTATTTTCTCGTTCTGCCACTGTTTTTTCTAACCATTTACGTATAGGGTCATATTGTTTACCTTTTCCTATCTTTTCTAAAATGTTTTCTGAGAATGAATCTTTAGGAATATTTTCTTTAGTAGCCTGTTGTGCCGGTTCTCTTAACCCTTTATCCGGGTTTCCCAATGCTCCTTTTAACTCACTCGTATCTCCGATTTCTTTTGGTTCAATGTTTTCTAAGCTCTTCTTTAACTGTTCAGGATTTACTTGAGATTGTTCATTATTGTCATGAGTTGGAGATGAATAGCCCGAATCGTTTGCTTTTATGTCTGTTGAGCTGTCTTTTAGCAACCCAACTTCTCTCAAGCGTTTTTTAGTTTCTTCGCTAATCTGACTCTGATCAGCTGATTTTAACCCGAGATTTTCTTGACCTAATGTATTTTTAAGTTCTTCAAATAGAGTTAGATTACTTTGTCTAATATGTTCTTCTAATTTCCTTCCTACCTGTTTTAAATCTGTTTGAGATTTACTATCACTATTAGTTGGAGATATATAGCCTGAATCACTTATACTATTTGGTGTTGAAGCAGAGACACTAATAGTTGGACCTTCCACTATTTTTACATCTGCTAAATCGTCTTTTTGCAATCCATCTTCTTTATCTTGTGACAGTTTATCAGTAGGATCAACTTGCCTTAATCCTCTATTATCCTGCTGTGATCTATCTCTGATTTCTTTAAGAAGATTTTCAGGTGGAGTTTGATCACTTTGTTCAATGTTCTCTAAGCTCTTCTTTAACTGTTCAGGATTTACTTGAGATTGTTCATTATTGTCATGAGTTGGAGATGAATAGCCCGAGTCACTTTTATTATTGAGTGCTGTAGCAGAGAGCGGCTGTTCACTTTCTTTCCACTTAGCATCACTAGCATCTTGGTTATCACTGTTATCTGGAGAAGATGAATAAGGAATTATGTCCTTTAATGTCTCTAACGGTGATGGGTTATTTTTTCTACTTCCTGCAATTGATGCTTTTCTATCATCAACATCAATGTGCCGTAAGTTGTTTTTCTTGAAATTTCTGATGTCTTGTAACAGATCGCCTTTGCTATTTCCTTCTTGTTGCTGGGTTTTAGGTTGTTGCTGATCATTAGGTGTTTGCTCACTTCTATCTGGTTTTTGGCTTCCAGGTACAGCATGTCCAAATGTAGGATTGTCATACCGTTCATCTTCTTGCCTATTATCTTGATTGTGGCTTACAGACTTGGTGAAAGTAGAACTATCTGAAGAATCAGAAGTTGCACCTTTTTGCTGATTATTAGGTGTTTGCTCATTTTCGCGCAAGTCATCTGGTTTTTGGCTTCTAGATTTGGCTCCCCCTTGCTCATCGAAAACACCTTTTTTAGGTGGTAGTGAACTAGTTCTAGGTGGAAGTGGCGGAGGAGTTTTTTTGTTCTGAGGATTCTCCTCAAAAAGCGATTGTAGGTTATAAACTTGACCTCCCGAATTTGCTTCTCGTGCTGCTTGTCTAAGCTCACGCTTTTCTTTAGCCTCCTGAGAATTAATTTTATCGTCAAAATCTTTTCCAATTCCGCTATCGTAAGACTGCCTTCTGCTGTTAGATTGTAGTCCAAAATGTGAATGGTGGTCTTCTTTTTTTTGAGTTATATCAGTAGCTTGAACGCTAACACCTCTATTAACATCAATTCTTGTTGTAGTTTCAGATGATAGCTCGTTACTGTCTTTATTATGTTGCATCTCATTCGCTTTTCCTTGTCCTTTCTCCCTGAATTGTATTTCATGCAAGAATAAACCACCTATTTTTACATCTCTGTTTACTTCTAACCGTTCTAGAGAAAAATCATCACCTTTAACAAGGTCTACACCGTTAGCATCAATCTTAATTTTGATCTTACATTCCTTCCCCTCCGCATACCACTTTAAAGTCATTTCATATGAACCATCAGTTACGACATAATGTCTTATTTTTTTCCCTTCTTCCTCGGCAACAAAACCATGCATTCCGCTCTTTCCATCACTATGCAATGTTGAAAATCCCGAGATTTCATTCTTCTCACAAAAATCACTGTTTAAAAATTCGCTGATTTTAAACTCTTTTTTGTTATTTCCCAGCGTAATACTTGCGTGATTACCGTATATTGAAACTCCTGCAACATCATCAACATACTCTTTCAACCTTTCTTTAACTTCACTTTCAAGGTCTTGTCCAGCTTTCTTTGTCTTGTCGCATTTCTGAAGAATAACTCCATATGCTTTATCTTTGTTTTCTTCTTCGTCCCAATTCCAGTTGGCGTGTTTTGTTAAAAACTTTACTGTGTTAAAATCAACTCTAGCATTATAAATTGGGTCGTCTTCCTTTTTTATTTTATCAAATAAAGGAAAATTTTCTTGAATGCGCTCATTATAAATGTGTTCTTGTTGTGTATCGTTAGTGCCCATATATCCCTCATTAATAACCCTCTGCCTTTAGTTCTAGCTAATACTAGCTAATATAATTATCACAAGCATTGGTTGAATTTTTATTAAGGAAGGTTGTGTTACTAATGTGATGACACAAGCTATTTTATGGTAACATCAAACGATTTAAGTTGTCATTCCAGTCTGGAATCCAGCCTTTCACGAACCCCATCAAAAATGTTGTGTTTTAACATAAGATTAGCTACTTTTATGCTCACTAACTTAGTGCCAATCAAGATTCCTGGATCCCAGTGTCTGGGCACTGGGATGACATCCTTCTTGGCGGAAATCACTCTTATATCACAACAGCTGCATAGCCTAAATTGCTTTAGCTATAGCTCTGTTTTTGCAACTTCAAATATCTGCTACTCATAGTAAACACTTCTGGATCTTGAGAGGTTAGCTTGAGTATAGCGAGTATGTTGATAAACAACAAAGCAGCAATCGAGATATCAGCAACATCCCATAGCAACCGGACTTTACCTATCGCACCAAGCGGAATGATCATGGTAAAAATTACAATCCAGATTTTAGTGTATTTATTATCCATAGACACATAGCGTATTGTCTGTTTTGAGCAAAAAAACCAAGTAAAAATAGTAGTAAAGGCAAAACAAAACATTATGGCCATAATTAAATAGTCAATATAGGGCCAATTCATAGCTTTTCTAAAAGCAAATATGCACATGTTAGTACTCTCTAAATCAGTGACCCAAGAATCTGTGACAAGCAGTACCATTGTTGTAATAAACACTATGAATGCAACTATAAAAGGCGATATTATTGTGATTAGGCTCTGTTCAATAATAAATTTATTATTATTTTTCTTAGGAACAATTGAAGAATGTACGATTCCTTCGAGGCCAAGCCCTATATCTGTTGCAAAAATACCTCGCAAAGTTCCAACTTGAATAATAGTCAACATTTCTAAAATCAAACCTAGAGATAAACCAGAGTTAAAGCTACTAGTTGTAAAAAAACTGCTTGTTATTAGTTTTAGAGAAGGAAGAATATTTTCACTAAATTTAAATAATATGATACCGCAAAGTGTGAGGTAACTTACCGTCATTATCGGTATCATAGCCGATATAAAAATTTTAATTTTTTTTAAGCTGAGAGCTGCAACAACAAAAAATATTATGGCCATTACAATGCCACCAACAACTACAGGCACATCTATCATATTAAGTGGTATTGATAGAGAATTTACCTGAACAAGGTTACCAACTGTTATTGAAACCATCATCATGATAACTAGAAAGACAATTGTGGCCTTCCTAGAGTTAAACGCATCAGTCATGTAGGCTACAGGGCCACCTATAAACCGTTCGTTCTTTTCCTTTCTGGTTTTTATACTTAGATAACAAGTGACATATTTTATCACAGAAGTGATAACAATAATTATTGCCATCCATAAAATAGAGCCCGGTCCTCCGGTTTTTAGAGCAACAGCAGTTCCTGAAATATTTCCTACTCCTAAATTTCCCCCTAAAATTGTAAACAGAGCGGCTATAGAAGAAAATTTATTTTCTCCTTTTTTAGCTCCAAGGAGTGAAAGGGCGTATGGTAATCTAAATACCTGTAGCCATTTTAGTTTAATCGATAGGTAAACACCAGCAACTAGCATGAGTAATATTGTTGGCAGTAATAAAACAAACTTTACTGTATCCATCTGTAAAAGTGAGATTTTTATTTGAGTATACAACAAAAATTGAAAATACCTAACCTATTTTCTATGTATGACTTCGTTTCCGTCATTCTAGAAACCTTTTCTTGTCATCCAAGTAGCGTGACACATAACTGTACGAACATTGTAATATGGTACAATGTTAAGACGATGTCATTCCAGTGCTTGACACTGGAATCCAGCTTTTAATGCAACCCCTCACCAAAAATATTGTGTTTTAACATAAGGTTAGCTACTTTTATACTCACCAACTTAGTGTCCAATCTGGATCCCAGTGAGCTTTGTTGCATAGCAGCAGAAAAATTAGTGATTACTGACAAAATTCATTATAAATAGCGATTTAACTGTTGAAGAAAAAATATGCCACAAAAAATGAGGGTCAGTAACCATAGCGAATATAACAAATTTCTAGAAAAAAGAGGAAATATTTTTCATTATATCAACGAAGCCATAGCTGTAAAATACAGTAACGGCTGATCACTATGGAGCTTGTGATTTGCTAAAAGAAGTCGATTTTCAGCATGCCATAAAAGCACTATATGCAGATAGGGCATATGACAGAGAAAAGCTCTATAAGCTGTGTAATCAATATGGTATAAAACGAAAATTCCTCCGAAAAACAACGCAGCAGAGCATCCAAAGTTAGACTATATGGCTGAGAGAAATTCTGCAGTCAAGCTCATAAAGTCATATGATGAAGATGGTATAAAGAAGTGGAAAAAAGAGATGAGTTATGGAAAAAGATCTTATATAGAAAGTTTTTTCTCGCGACTGAAACAAACATTCGGGTTTAGTTTTAGGAATAAATCTGAGACAAATAGAGAGAAGGAACTACTTGTTAAATGCTATTTGCTCAATAAGTTCACTGATATTGGTATGGCTAAATTTGAGATAGCTTCATAAATTTATTGTGCGTTACCTACTATCCGAAGAGCGATGCAACAAAGCCATCCCAGTGTCTGGGCACTGGGATGACATCTTTTTTCTTGGTACAAATTACTCTTATATCTCAATGTTCGTACAGTTAGTGCGTGACACTTGTATCTTTATGATGTGAGGCATTAGAGCTAAAAACCTCACAGGGAGGGTGAAGCTGATGCGACACTAATGCCATTAAGCCAGATTTTGCTTCCCTCCCATAGAGTTAAAGACTGAACAGTATCTTTTGGAATTATATCCCGTATTACAAGGTTAGTCTAAACTCTCAGTTTATTTATAGTCTTGGAGGCAATTTTATGCAAGTAAATGCTATTTTGGGTGTGGATATTTCAAAAAAGAAATTTGATGTTTGTTTGTTAGTGGACAGTAAAAAACGACACAAAGTCTTTCAAAATAATCAAGATGGTTTTGCAAAACTTGTAGTTTGGTGCAATGGCCATGGAGCAAATCTTACTCATTTATGTCTTGAAGCAACTAGTTGGTATGGAGAAGATTTGGCTACTTTTATGCACGATTTAGGACATAATGTCAGTATAGTAAACCCAGAAAGCTTTTGGCAAAAGTGAGCTGCTCAGAAATAAGACAGATAAATCAGATGCAGCTATGATAGCTAGATTTTGTATCGCCAACAAACCTGCTCTTTGGAAGCCCATTGCACCTGAAATGAGGCATTTGAGGGAGCTTTACCGTTGCATGCAATCGCTAAAAGATGATAAGGTGCAACAGACAAATCGCTTGGAAAACAAAAATATGCATTCCAGTTGCAAAGAAGCTATATCTAAAGTAATTTTGGCAATAGAGGAGCAAATTATTGTTCTCGAAAAAGAAATTAATGAGCATATAAATAACTATCCACATCTAAAAATATGGTGGAAAACCTTAAGACTATAAAAGGTATAGGATATCTTACTGCTGTTGCTGTTGTCGCAGAAATGCCATCAGTTGATAACTTTGACAATGCTAAACAATTTACAGCTTTTGCTGGTCTAAATCCAGGACATTATCAATCGGGATCGTCAGTAAGTAAGAGAAGTTGCATATGCAAATAGGATCTGAGCGTATTCGAAAAGCTCTTTACATGCCAGCTATAGTAGTCAAAAACCATAATAATCATTTTCAAAAATTTTGTCAGCGTCTAGCAAGTAAAGGCAAATGTCCAAAAGTCATAGTTCTTGCGTTAATGCGAAAATTAATGCATGTCTTTTTTGGTATTCTTAAAAATAATCAACCATTTAATTGTAATTTTGTTGAATAATTTGTTTGACAGCAGAAACAGTATCTGGGATCTAAATTTTTTATGCGAAACCATTATGTTTATATACTTGTAGGCCCAAGTTCCTCACATAGTGAACAAAAAAGTAAATGAGATTCCAGTGTCACGCGCTGGAATGACACCTACCCCATGAGAACTCTATTTTTCATACCACTCATTTATAAGTTTATTGATATCAGAATCTATAAAATCCTTTAATGGTTGCCTGATTTTTATCTCAACATTTTTAGGGATGCACCTATCTTTACATATCGCATAATTTATATGGAAGTTAAGGTCAATATACCCTTGATTTAAAAATATATTCATCTTAAAGGGAAATAATACCATATCCTCATATACGTTACTTACAAACGTCTCTCTCCCTACTTTATCTTTATGTTCCTTTGGAATAGGCCAGTGAATATTTATATCTGATGCATTACCTTTGTAACTAATAGACGTGGGAAGGCCAAAATCTCCAGGATCTTTATAATATATGTGCCAGCCTGGTTCTACTGTAACCTTTATTGCACCTTTAAGAGTGAAGCTTGCTTCATTTATCTCGCCAATAAGTAAATCAAATTTTGCAATTTCCTCGTCAGCATATAGTTGAGCGCAAGAAAAAAAATAAAAATAATATTAAATATATATATATTTTCATTAAGGTAAATTTCTCCTTTTATAGAGAAAGTAATTTAGATTTTAATTATTATATTTAATAGTATTATATAGATTGTTTATTAATATAGCATTATGCTATAGCTAAACTGACTTACGACAATCTGAAAAACGACAAATTCGTCATTCCGCTACTTGTTAGCGGAATCTATGCCGAGATACCGCGAATGAATCCACAACTGTACGAACATTGTGATTTTGGCCCATAAGGAGGGTGTCATCCCAGTGCTTGACACTGGGATGGCTTTGTTGCATCACGCTTTATGAGATGGTGATTTATGGTAAATTCATGTAACTATCTCAAATTTAGCCATACCAATATCAGTGAATTTATTAAGCAAATAGCATTTAGTTCTTTTTCTCGATTTATCTCAGATTTATTCCTAAAACTAAATCCGAATATTTGCTTTAATCTTGAGAAAAACCCTTCAATATAAGATCTTTTCCCATAATTTACTTCTTTTTTCCATTCTTTCATGCCACCTTCACCGTATAATTTTATTAACCTAATAGCAGCATTCCTGTCAGACATATAATCTATTTCTGGATGTTCTGCCGCATTGTTTATTGGTGGAATTTTTGTCTTTATATCATATTCGTTACACAACTTATAAAACTTGTGCCTATCACATGCTCTATCTGCATATAGTGCTTTTATGGCATGCTGAAAATCAACTTCTTTTAGCAAATCACAAGCTCCATAGTGATCAGCCGTTACTGTATTTTACAGCTATGGCTTTTTTGTTGTTTATATTCAACATTACGTGCAATTTTCTCGTTTGCTCATAGCCACGATATTTTCTGTCAGTGCTATTTTCCTTGCTGTGTGTTGTTGTATATACTAATTCCTGTACTGTCTATAGCAATTTCGATATCTTCCATATTATTTTCTGCAATCATTTATCTTAATATTAAGTTTCTTTTGATGCTTGTGAATAGCTGCAAATCTCTTCCTATTTGTTGCAAATACCCTTTTATAAACCCGACTGTTTGTCTTAAACCAATTCTAAAGAAACTGACGATTATATGCACCAAAATCACAACTTTATCACTATAAATATAGTTGCCGCCCTGCATTTTTGGACAATTCTCGTACCAATTTTCTATGGCGTCATTGATATAACAAAAAATGCTTCCTCTTTCTTGGAGAAATTTGTTATATTCATGGCAGTTACTGACTCTCATTTTTTGTGGCATATTTTTTCTTCAACAGTTAAATGGCTATTTATAATGAATTTTGTCAGTAACTGCCAGTTCTTTTCACTTGAGCGATGCAACAAAGCCCACTGGGATCCATGCTAGTTTGCTTGTAAGCAAGCAAACTAGCATGGAAAGTTTATACTAAATGAATGTTTTTGATGAGGTTGCACAGAAGCTGGATCCCAGTGTCAAGCACTGGAATGACATCACAGGGGCACTGGAATTTTTGTTTCAATATTTGTACATTAGCCATGCATCTGAACAGATACTGTAAATTAGCTATATTACATTAGCCCATCAGATGAGTTGTAATGGTTATAATTGTCTGATAAGTGATCTCTAACATCGTGACCTAACTCATTGGCATCAGGCTTAACTTCGTGATCTAACTCATTAGCATCGAGCTTAAACAAAGAAGGATTATCATCAGATTGTTGATTAGACTCTTTCTCTTTCGACCCAAATAACCATGAAAAGAGTGATGAGATAGAATCAATAATGGATTTAATTGTTGAAAAAATATTGGATAAGAAATTACTGGGTTGCTGAGTATCCTCTTCGGCTGATTCTGGTTCAGGCTCTTTTCCTGCTGTGTCATCCACATCTTCTTCAGGTTTACTTCTGCTTATAAGTGTCTTATCTAACCATTTGAATATATTCTTGTCTAGATTATGAAAATACATTTGACTTATCTCCTTATTTTCATCAACGTAAATCACTAAAGTTGTATTCTCATTCCCCAATCCATCACATTCACTAACGAGCGATTCATGAGAGTTCTTAATGTCTTTGATAAATTGAAGTTTTTCTTCTTCTGCTGAAAGATAATCTCTGTGTTCTGCTCTATAAGTGGTGCCTTTGTATTTAAAACTAAACATTGATTCACGATCTTCATATTCATCTAGTCCAGAATTCTTGACACGTTGTATAATTTGAAATTTCTCTGCTTCTGAAAGGTCCTTGAGGTATATACTACCAGTTGTATCTTTATATTTAAATTTAAACATCCATCCATGGTCTTCATATTCATCTAGTCCAGAACTCTTGACACGTTGTATAATTTGAAATTTCTCTTCTTCTGAAAGGTTTAGGCGGTATACACTACCAGTTGTACCTATGTATTTAAAAATAAAACTCCATCCATCGTATTTATATTCATCTACACCCATCTGCTTGCAAATAGCTTTATAATTTTTTTCTTCTACTTCTCGTCCAACAACATTTGCTATGAGTTCAGTATCCAGAATACTCAAAGTTTGGACTATTGCCGATGGTGAAAAACACAATTGAAATATGTGGCCTAGCTCATGACCTAGAACAAAATCCATGGCACTTTGCTTATATGTCAGAATATTCTGACAATCTGTTACTCCTCGTGTAATATATCCTGGACCACCATCTTCATCTAAGCCGAGAAGATTGCTATACTTTGTATAATCGCTTCTATTATTAAAAATGTGAACCGTTATATTGTAACTTGCATTACTATTTTTCAAGCAAAACTTTTCTTTAAATGCTTCATAGGCAGTTTTAATGTCTGTTTCTATTTGGTTTTGTTCCTGCTCAGATAAGTTGTCGTATTTTATAGTACAATTTATATACCCGTATTTAACGGTAAAGCTGTTAGACAAAACATCATGTATATTTGTGGAAAAATAATTGAACTGCTTTGACTCAGCTTCCTTATACAATTGATGCCCATATTTATCCCTAGAATACTTTGGTAGTTTAGGTACTTTGGCAATTAAGTTTTTGTTACTATCAAAAAAAGAAATATCAGAATTACCAATCCTAAAATCCTTTATAGATTGCCCGCAAGTGCCATCATTTGCACAATCATGATTATCTTTCTTATTAAACCATGCGTTGGTGTATTTTTCCATTTTGATACCTCACTACCAAACCTTACTATATTATTATCTTGGTAAAAATCATAATAATTCGTTAACTTGTATTTTAAATCTGTATCAAATGTGCTTTTCTCGTAAGGTATCAATTGTGAAGTAATTAACTTTGTTTGTTTAAAATTTTGCTAAAATAGCTCTTTTTATACTATGTTTTATATAGCTAAACTGACTTAGATTTACTGACAATTTGAAAAACAAAAATTCGTCATTCCGCTACTAGAGGTTGTCCGGAAACAAGTAAAAGGCTATAAGAGGTTGTCCGGAAACAAGTAAAAGGCTATAAGAGGTTGTCCGGAAACAAGTAAAAGGCTATAATATCTGAAATTTTAGTACGGGGTAAAGATGAGAAAAAAGTATCCAACAGATCTAAGCGAAAGGGAATGGGCAAGAATAGAAAAACACTTCAGAGTATCATACAAGAAAGGAGGAAGGCTGCCAAAGTATAGCAAAAAAAGAAATATTAGAAGCAATTTTCTATGTATTGCGTACAGGGTGTCAATGGCGGTATTTACCAAATGATTTTCCGCTATGGAAGACTGTGTATGAGCAGTTCAGGCAATGGAAGAAGCAGGGAATTTTGAGAAAATGAATTATGAAATTACAAAATATAGTAGAAGAAAAATAGGAAAGAATGAGCAGCCGAGTGCCTGTATAGTAGATAGTCAATCTGTAAAGACTACAGAAAAGGGGGATCAAAGCTATGATGGAAGTAAAAAGTAAAGGGTAGAAAAAGGCATATAATTACAGACACTCAGGGTTTTATACTAGGTTGTTACGTAGGCGCTGCTAACGAAAATGATAGAGATGGTATTAAAATAGCATTAAACAATATGAGAACAAAATATACTAAAGTTAAAAAATGTGGGCTGACATGGGATACCAAGGAAGAAATTTAAAGAATCACATAAAGGAAGAATATGACATAGATATTGAAATTGTTAAAAGGCCTCCATGTAGATTTTGGGTGCACAAAGATACGCCACCTGAGCTACTACCAACAAGAGAACAAGGGTTTAAAGTACAGCCAAGAAGATGGGTTGTAGAAAGGACTTTTGCTTGGGTTAATAGGAATAGAAGGCTATCGAAGGAGTATGATTTACTCACAACATCCACTGAGAATTTCATATACCTAGCTATGAGTAGGGTTATGTTAAAGAGGGAATATGCTTGAATTTACTAGTTTCCGAACAACCTCTATAGTATTTTCTAAAACGAATGATAAACGTCTAAAATGGTATTACCAACTAAAAGGTGTAAGTTTGTACATTGATGCATTAGAGGTCTGAGGCGACTTTTGATGGTGTGCCAACAATGCTCTATCGGATTTAGATCTTACTATTACCCACAAATATAAATGTTTGTTGCATAGCTCTTAATGGCATAACTTTTGCTTGAAATAACTGTTTATATGGTGCAATTTACAGCTTTTAGTTGCTAAAATTATAACTCTTAGTTTAATAATTTTAATCTAATAAGCTTTCAGGTTAATAAAATTAAATTATTTGAGTAAATACAATACTATGTTTTTATTTGTGGGTAATAGTAAGGCTTAAAGCAAAATGTAGTACGAACGGTAGGTGGATCTAAAAGATCGAATTACAATCCTGTATACAGCATTTTGCATTATTGTTTGATTATATTTATAGGTACAAAAATGGCTAGAATAATTTTCATGGGAGTAGATGTTTCCAAGGAAGCATTGGACATCTCAATTAATGGCAAGCATAAGCGCATAGCAAACGTGAGTGATGCTATATCTAAGTTTATAGAAACAAATATAGTCGATTTACCCATCAAGTTATGTGTAAGCTGGTGGCTATGAAAAGCTCATTATAAAATTGTTGCAAGATAACTGTCCATAAAGCTCACCCGAATCGGGTATATGCATTTGCCAAAGCTTGCAATCATTTTGCAAAAACTGACAAGTTAGATGCTAAATTACTGGAAAAATACGCTGAATTTGTCAGTAAAGACGGTGAAGTAAAAGGATGTATAATTTCACAAAAGCAAGAGGAATTAAAGGAGCTGGGGGCAGTTGAGCGTAATTTAAATGATGCAATTCATGCAAACAAGTGTCGCCTGCAAAGTGCGACGGGAAAAGCTAGAGAATACATAGAAAGACAGATAGGGTTTGCTGAAAAACAATTGAAAGAAATTAGGCAAGACATAGAAGACGCAATAGCTGAATTGAAAGGAAAAAATGAGCTTTTAATCAGCTATAAAGGTATTGGATCAAAGACGGCGAGCGTTCTACTGACAGAGGTGCCTGAGCTTGGTAGATTAGAGAATAGAGAAATTGCATGCTTAGTTGGAGTTGCACCTAAAACTAGTGAAAGTGGAAGAAAAGTTGGCAAAGCTCAAATCAAAGGAGGCAGGTTTTATGCAAGGAAAGCACTATACATGTCAGCTCTTGTTGCTATGCGCCACAACAGAAAAATGAAAGCGTTTTATCAGCGTTTGGTTGATTCTGGCAAAGCTGCTAAGGTTGCATTAGTTGCTGTCATGAGAAAAATTATCGTTTGTTTAAATGCCATGATAAAAAATAACAACTTTTATCTTGACTCTTAAGACGGTAGATGACAGACCATTGATTGTATGGGTTCCATCTGTTATATATAATCTTTTTGAATACGAAGAAAACTGATGAATGAGTATGATATTACGGTTATAGGTAGCGGTCCTGGTGGTTATATAGCGGCAACTAGGGCGGCACAGCTTGGGTTTAAAACTGCAATTGTGGAAAAAGAAAAAAATTTAGGCGGTATATGCTTAAATTGGGGATGTATACCAACAAAATCACTGCTTAGAGCATCTGAGGTTTATAGGCTAATAAAAAGATCAAAAGAGTTTGGTATAGAAGTAAAGGGAGCGAATTTTGATATACAATCAATAGTGAAATACTCAAGAAACGTTGTTGATAAATTGTCAAGCGGTGTTGCATATTTGATGAAAAAAAATAATATCAAAGTTCATCAAGGTTTTGGTAAACTTGCAGGCAATGGTACTATAAAAGTCGTTAGCGATAAGGAAGAACAAGAAATTGTTTCCAAGCATATCATTTTAGCAACAGGCGTGAGGGCACGGAATCTGCCTGGAATAGAGGCAGATGGAGATTTAATATGGAATGCGCAGCACGCTATGACTCCAGAGAGATTACCAAAATCGCTACTAATTATAGGGTCTGGTGCAATTGGAATAGAATTTGCAAGTTTTTATAGTACTTTGGGGGTTGATGTAACAATCATAGAGATAAAGAGCACTATTTTGCCGCTGGAGGATAAGGACATTTCAGATTTAGCACAAGAAATATTCACAAAACAGGGGATAAAAATATATACAAACAGTAGCGTAAAAGCTCTTACTAAAAGTAAAGACTCTGCTCAAGTGCTACTAAGTAGTGGTGAGAGCAAAGAATTTGAGAGGGTGATTGTTGCGGTTGGAATTCAAGCAAATATTGAAAATATAGGTTTAGAAAATACAAAAATTAAATTAAGCCCTTCTGGCTTTATTGAAACGAATGAATGGTATGAAACTAGTGAATCAAATGTGTATGCAATAGGTGATGTAGCTGGCCCACCATGTTTAGCACATAAAGCGAGCCATGAAGCCGTGATCTGCATTGAAAAGATTGCTGGTAAAAATGCTCATGCGTTAAAAAAAGAATGCATACCAAATTGCACTTATTCTCATCCACAAATAGCGAGCATCGGCCTTACTGAGGAACAGGCAATAAAAGGTGGGTATGATATAAAAATAGGAAAATTTCACTCTAACTTTAATGGTAAATCTGTTGCACTCAGTGAAACTGAAGGGTTAGTGAAAACGATTATAGATAAAAAAACCGGAGAAATTCTGGGTAGCCACATGATAGGTGCAGAAGTAACGGAGTTAATTAGCAATTTTGCTCTTGCAAAGCAACTAGAAGGAACAGACTTCGACATAAAATCTACGATTTTTCCTCATCCAACCATTTCAGAGATGATACATGAATCAGTGCTTGCTGCAGATGTTAAATAGTTGAACTAACGTTCCATCGTTTTAGAGTTGTCAATGTCTTGAGTAGTAGTTTGATTAGGCACTTTAGTTTCAATAGATTGATTACCACCAGCATCAGAATTCTGTAACTCTTCTTTCAATCCCTTAGCTGCTTCTTTAACTTCAAGCTTTGCTTTTGGATGAAGATCTTCTGGGCCTTTTCCTTTAGTATCCAAACTTTGTTGTAGATTAGTGCTTTTCATTTTATTATGCTGCTCGTGCTCAGGTAGGTCAACGACCGAATTGAAAAGAATTTTTATTATATTTTTTAGCAGTTCTAAAAAACCTCCGCTTCTGCCTTCTCTTTGTTCTTGAGGTTTATTTTTCTCATTAGGTTCTTTTTTACTATTACTTTTAGGCATTTTTAACTCAACTATCATAACGCTTAATAAAATTCTACGTGCAAATTGTTAAATAACAGTTAACAATCTAGGATTTATTATTTACAGATGGATATTATTTTAGCAACAGGTGGCACAGGTGGGCATATCTTTCCGGCCATAGCTTTAGCAAAAGCACTAAAGACACAAGGATACAATTGCATATTATTCACTGATAAAAAAACAAATAAAAATACCGACATAGAAAGCTACACCTTACCATTACGTAGACCAAGCAGCAACAAATTTAAGTTTTTCCTTTTCTTGATATACAGCTCTATGTTAGCACTGTATCAAGTAAGAAAATTAAAACCAAAATCGGTCATTGGTTTTGGTAGCTATGCTTCTTTTCCAACTCTTCTTGCAGCAAGAGTTCTTTCTATACCTATAATTTTACATGAACAAAACACAGTTTTAGGGAGAGTAAATAGATTCTTTTTCAAGAGTGCAAAATTAATTGCAACCAGCTTTCCGGAGACTAAATATGCAGAGGGCAATAAATGTATTTTTACAGGAAATTTTGTTGATATAAAAGCACAGAGCCATTCTAGCACTGAGAAAATCCTAAATATATTGGTCATAGCAGGCAGCCAAGGTGCAAATTTTTTTGATGATGTAGTAAGCAGCGTAATTTGTGATTTACCTATTAAAATGAAAAAGAAAATTAGAGTGACGCAGCAATGTACGAAGAAAAATGTAAACAAGGTCAAAAGTCTATACAAAAGTGAAAAGATCGATTGTGAATTGAGTGAATTTTTTGATGATATGGAGAATAGACTGGCCAATGCTCACTTGGTAATTAGCAGAGCAGGAGCAACTTCAATAGCAGAGATCACTCTTGCTAGGCGTTCTGCTATATATATTCCTTACCCTTACTCAAAAGATAATCACCAATTTTATAACGCAAAATATATTGAAGACTCGAGAGCAGCTATAATAGTTAAGCAGAATAGTGAAGCAAAAAAAAATCTAACAGAGGTACTATTTGATCTATTAAATAATTCTCAAAAATTGCGTGATATGACCAATAGTACAGAAAAAACAGGGATAAAGAATGGGACTACTGAGTTTGTTAAGGTGATTGTTCACAGGTTTAGTTGATGGCTGCTTGCTTTTTCTTCAAACACGTCCCAAAGATCCTTTTCTAGCGATATATTATACAATTTATTGATATAAACTACTCCCGTGGGTGAAGTTGTGTTAATTTCGAGCAGGAAGTCATCTATAATATCAATACCAACAAATATTAGCCCTCTTTTCTTTAATTCAGGACCAATTTTGTTACATATTTCATTGTTTCTATCGTTCATTTGAGCGGGCTCAAAACTTGCTCCAAGTCGCATGTTTGTTCTGATCTCTCCACTGATTTTTGGAATTCGTTTCATTACACCAATTGGTTGGCCATAAAGTAGCAATATTCTTTTATCTTTATCTATGTTTTTACAAAATGATTGTGCAATCACAGGGCATTCGTATTTTGCTATCATGAGATCCACTACTACTTGAATACTATTCTCATCTTGTATTCTTATCACATCGTTTCCTCCATAACTATACAATGGCTTCAGAATAATATCTTGATAGTTGTAGTAGAAATCTCTAATCATTGATATATTTTCAGTAATCAAAGTTGGCGGAATTAGTTCTGGAAATAATGAAGTTATCAATTTTTCAGGACAATTTCTTATTTCTGTTGGATTGTTAATTACCAATGCGCTAGTTTTTTCTAAGATATATGTTGTTGTAATGTAACGCATATCAAAAGGTGGATCCTGTCTGATAAATATGATGTTCATTTCATTCAAGTTGATAGCTACATCTTTTTTGGAGATAAAACTAAAATCATCAACGCTGACTTTCTGAGCAAAAGCAATTGGATAGTTTAGCTTTAGTGCTAAATTATCAGGAGTATAAACAAAAATTTCATACCCCCTCCTTTGTGCTTCTTTTATTAGCGCAAATGTAGTATCAGTTTCAAAATTTATATTTTCATCCATCTGAAAGGCAATTTTCATTTATGTTCTCTACCTATTGTCACAACTGTACAAATGTTATAATTTGAAAGCGATTTTTGCCTAATGGCGTAACTTACTGTACCTGTATCGTACATAACTTACAACTTGTTTTACTCCCTTTACTTTTCTTGCAATTGCTATTACAGCTTTTAATTCCGCTTTATTTTGGGCTATACCCATCAAATAAACAACTCTATCAACCGTATTAACGCTATAATTAATTGACTTAATATTTCTTTTTCCCAGGAGTCTTGTTCTTATTTCCGCTGTTATCATGCCATCTACAGTGGTGTCTAGCATGGAAGCCATTTGAATTGGTATTACTCTTATTTCATTTATCACTTCTTTAATTTCTTTTTGCTGCCAAGCTATTTTTTCTGCTGTAAGTTGTTTTTCAGGAGTGTCAACACTTCCAATGAGCAATACTCTTCCTTCACTTACTTTAACCTTTATGGATGAAAATAGCCCATGTTTTAAGAGCTCCTTATTAATTCTGATGACCATAGTCGTATCATCAATGATATTTCCCAAGGATTTGTCCTGCATTGTTATTGCTGTTGCTGCCGCTGTAGCCACCACACCACCTATTATAAGGGTTGTGCAACCACTTTGTGTAATCAAAAAAATTGCGAGTAAGAAGCTTGTTATTAATCTCATTATTGATTTTCAGGGTTTAGAGCTTTCATTAAGAAATGTTAATAAGCTTTTTTGATTGTGTAAATACCATAAATTAAGTAAGACTTTAAACCTTGAATATTTTTAATGGAATACCTATAATAGAGTACTAAAAATTTCTTGCGGATATGGCGGAATTGGTAGACGTGCCAGGTTTAGGTCCTGGTGAGCTTGCTCGTGGGGGTTCAAGTCCCTCTATCCGCACTTTAAAGTCATGTAACTTAGGTTTTAAGGGAAAATTTATAATCACTAAATACACTTTTGTTTGTGTAAAAACCTGTTCTTAAGGATTGTGTTTAACTTAAATTCTGGTAAAATGACTCTATTAAGATATGAATTAAAATGTTAATAAATGAATTATGATGTCTAATAATATACCTCAAAATACAGTCGAAGTAAGTAGCGTATATACCTACAAAGAGCTTAGTATAGATAAACTAAAGTATGAGTATGAAATCACAGTTGGTAGTGATTATATAAAACAAAAGGTAAATTCCAGGTTGCAAGAGATAGCAGAAAATGCAAAATCACCTGGATTTAGGGCTGGAAAGATGCCCTATGACCTTGTTGTTGCAAATTATAAAAACGAGGCTTTGGAATATGTGATAAATAATACAATTGATTATTGCTCAAGTGATTTGATGAAAAAAATTGAAGTCAAGTCTCACATTTATCCTAAGGTTGATGTTATATCATTACCAGATCTGGGCAAAGAAAATGAGGAGGGCAATTTTGTATACAAGCTATCTTTTGAGTCGATGCCTGAAGTACCAGTGATAGATCTTGACAAAATAAACTTAAAGAAAATTGAAGCAAAGATTGAAGAGGAAGATATAAAAGAATTTATTGATTCTATTAAAACAAAGTTCCCCAATTTCGCCTCTGTTGATGATGCTTCTTATCAAGCGAAAGATGGGGATAAATTGATAATTGATTTTGAAGGGCGGATTAGGAATAAGCTCTTTCAAGGTGGAAGTAGCAAAAATTTTGCCGTTAATTTAGGGTCTGGCACATTTATTAATGGTTTTGAAGATCAATTAACTGGTATGAAAAAGGGAGAAACAAAGAACTTTAAGTTGAAATTTCCTGAAAATTACCAAGCCATTTCCCTTGCAGGACAGGAAGCTGATTTTTCTGTGCGAGTTAATGAGATTCAAATTGCCAAAGATTTTGAAAATGATGATGAAATAGCTAAGAGTATTGGGTTTAAAGATTATTCTTTGCTAATAAATCATGCAAAAAAAATGATTGGTGATCAGTGCACCGAAATGAGAAATCTCTTAATTAAAAAGGAGCTGTTTGATTATTTGGATGCTAATTATAGTTTTGATTTACCCACAGACATAGTAAAACAGGAGCAACAAAGAATGGAAGGAGAATTGGGTGCTCAAAATGATTCTCGTAAAGAAGCTGAAAAACGTGTAAAGCTTGCTATGTTATTTATGAAATTTAGTGCAGAACATAAAATATCATTAACTCAAAATGATGTTTTGAGTGTTATTGTAAATCAATATGTCAGTAAAGATGTGCAATTTGACAGAGTACTTAAGCATTTTGAATCAAATAAACAATTTCAAGAATTAGTTAGAGGGCAAGCGCTTGAGTATAAAGTGACAGATTATATAATAGAAAAAGTTAGTAAAGAAGAGCAGATTGTTTCTGTGAAAGAATTAAAGGAATTATTTGATAATATTTAATAGGGAAAGGTATGACTCTTATACCAATTGTAGTTGAACAAACTAGTCGCGGTGAGCGCGCTTATGACATATATTCAAGACTAGTGAAAGAAAGAATAATTTTTGTAACAGGTCCTATTGAAGACAATATGGCCAGTGTAATAGTAGCACAGCTTTTATTTTTAGAATCGGAAAATCCCGATAAAGACATTTGTATGTACATCAACTCACCAGGTGGTGTTGTAACTGCTGGTTTGTCGATCTACGATACAATGCAGTATATAAACCCAGACGTTTCAACTTTATGTATAGGTCAAGCTGCGTCTATGGGTTCTTTATTGCTTGCAGCTGGTACAAAAGGTAAGCGCTACTCTCTACCTCATTCAAGAATTATGATACATCAGCCATCTGGTGGTTATCATGGTCAAGCAACTGATATAGAAATACATGCTAATGAAATTTTGCGGGTTAAGAAAAAACTAAATCAAATTTATGAAAAACATACTGGAAATTCACTGAAGAAAATTGAAGGAATGATGGAAAGAGATAAATTCATGGATCCTGAAGAAGCAAGGAAAATTGGCTTAATTGATAGGGTGATAGCTGAGCGTACAGATATTGAAATTGAAAATATTAAAGTTAAACAAAAGGTGGGTTAATGGATAACAATAATGATTTACACTACTGTTCTTTTTGCAACAAGGCGCAAGATGAAGTAGATAAATTGATTACTAACTCTTCGGATGGTTTAAAGGTGTTTATTTGTAATGAGTGCATAGAATTATCCCATAAAGCAATAAGTCAAAAGAAAGATAGATCTTTTAATTCAGATCGTATATCTGATATGAAGCTATTACTAAAGAAACCTGAGGATATAAAAAACTTTCTCAGCAAGCATGTTGTAGGTCAAGAACACGCGCAACACGTTTTATCTGTAGCTATGTATAACCATTGTCAATCCATGGTACAATTTCATGCTATAAGTGATATTGAAATCGAGAAGTCAAATATAATGCTTATTGGTCCCACTGGTTCTGGTAAGACTTTGCTAGCCAAAACACTTGCTAAAGTTTCAGATGTGCCATTTGCTATGGCTGATGCGACAACTTTAACTGAGGCAGGTTATGTGGGTGATGATGTAGAAAGCGTGTTGTCGCGTTTATTACAAGCTGCAAATTATGACGTTGTAAAAGCACAGCGTGGTATAGTGTTTATAGATGAAATAGACAAAATTACAAGAAAATCTGAAAGCACTTCAATAACCCGTGACGTTTCAGGTGAAGGGGTCCAGCAAGCTCTGCTTAAGATTATGGAGGGTACAGTTGCTTATGTTCCGCCACAAGGAGGGCGAAAACACCCACAACAAGAGTTTATACAAGTGGATACTAGTAACATACTGTTTATTTGTGGAGGAGCTTTTGAAGGCCTCGATAAAATTATTGAAGCGAGAAAAAAGGGAACGTCAGTTGGCTTTGGAGCAGATATAAGTCAGTCTAAAGAGCAAAAGAAAAAGAATGCTTTACATGATGTTCAACCTGAAGATTTAATCAAATTCGGTTTAATACCCGAATTTGTAGGGCGGGTTCCAATAACTGCTGTTTTAGATGAGCTGGATCATGAAGATTTAATACATGTGTTGACAGAGCCAAGGAATGCACTAATAAAACAGTACAAAGCATTGCTTGCGTTTAGCAAAGTAAACCTTGAGTTTTCAGATGAAGCAATATCAGCTATTGCTAAAAAGGCTATAAGCTACAAAACAGGTGCAAGAATGTTACGTGCTATCTTGGAGTCACTTTTGCTTGACATTATGTATACATCTGGAAACGGAGGCTTTGAAGGTAGCACTATAGTAATCACTAAGAAAATGGTAGAATTAGGAAAAGCAACGGTTAATCATAATAACAATGGCAATGTTATAACGGTTAATGATTAATTTGAGGCATATATTATGAACATTGAACGTGCTGTAAGCTCTAGTTTTACTGCATTGCCAGTATTACCTTTAAGAGATGTAGTAATTTTTCCAAATATAATGGTGCCTTTATTCATAGGCAGAGAAAAATCTGTTAATGCACTAGAGTATGCAATAAGTAGTAGTAATCACCAAAATGAGATTTTTCTTGTAGCACAGAAAGATGGCTCTGTTGATAATCCAGAGCCTGAAGATCTTTATGAAGTAGGTGTGTTAGCAAGCATTGTACAACCGTTAATAAAATTACCTGACAATGCAGTAAAAGTTATAATCCGGGGGATAAGAAGGGGAAGAGTTGTAGAATATATTAGCTCTCATACTTTATTACAAGCCAGGGTAGAGTTAGACAATTATTATAAAGAAGATGAAGACAATATTGATTTAGAAGCTTTAAGGCGGTCTGTTGTAGACGCGTTCGATAGCTGGTGTAAGCTAAACAAGAAAAATCAACCCGAGGTTGCCATTAACTCCATTGATCAAATCAAAGAAGTTGATCAACTTGTAGACACGGTAGCTTCACATTTAAATATAAAAGTATCAGATAAACAAAGTATACTTGAGGCTTATGACCCAGAAGAGCGTTTAAAAAAAGCTTTTGCTTTTATTGAGAGAGAAATGAGTATTTTGAACGCACAAAACCGTTTATATAAGACAATTAAATCGCAAGTTGAAAGCACTCAGAAAGTTTACTACCTTAACGAGCAATTGAAAGCTATACAGAAAGAATTAGGCGAATTTGAGAATGGTGATGAAGGGAATATACTCAATGAATTTGAAAAAAAGATAAATGAAACAAAGCTTTCTCAGGAAGCAAGAGAGAAAGCTATAACTGATTTGAAGAGATACAAGAAAATGAATCCCATTTCTCCTGAAGCTACAGTTATATCTAGTTACTTGCATTGGTTGCTTGAGTTGCCATGGGGAAAGTACAAAGATGCAAAAATTAACTTAAATGCAGCTAAGAAAATCTTAGATGAAAATCATTATGGCATAGAGAAAGTAAAAGATAGAATAATAGAATTTTTAGCGGTATTAAAAAGAGTAAAAGAGATAAAAGGTCCTATACTTTGCTTAGTTGGACCGCCAGGTGTTGGTAAAACTTCTTTAGCTAAGTCTATGGCAAGAGCAGTAGGAAGAGATTTTGTTCGCATAGCTCTTGGTGGTGTGTGTGATGAGTCTGAGATACGAGGGCATAGGAAAACTTATATTGGCTCAATGCCTGGTAAAATCATTCAACACATGAAAAAAGCTAATTCATGCAACCCGCTTTTTCTGCTTGATGAAATAGATAAGATGGGTTCTGATTCGCGTGGCGATCCTGCGTCTGCATTACTTGAGGTTTTAGATACTGAGCACAATAAACACTTTACGGATCATTACTTGGAAGTTGAGTTTGATCTTTCAAGTGTAATGTTTGTAGCTACGGCAAACAGCTTAAATTTACCACATCCTTTGCGTGATAGGATGGAAATTATACAATTGTCCGGGTATACTGAAGATGAAAAAATCAGTATTGCTACACACCACCTTATTCCGAAGTTAAAGAAGGAGCATGGTTTGTATCAGAAGGAATGGGACATAACTAATGAGGCGTTATACGAGTTGATACGTTTATATACACGTGAAAGTGGTGTGCGGAGTATGGAAAGGGAGCTTGCAAAGCTCATGAGAAAGGCAGTTAAAGAAATATTGACTGATAAAAATAAGAAAATATCCGTAGGGGTTGACAATTTACAAGATTATTTAGGGGTACGTAAATATACCTTTGGCATTGCGGAAAATGAGAGTTTAGTAGGAATAGTAACTGGGCTCGCCTATACTGAAACAGGTGGTGATATTTTGATGATAGAATCAGTCCTAATTCCGGGCAAGGGAGAAATAAAATACACAGGAAAGCTTGGAGAGGTTATGCAAGAATCTATAAAAGCTGCGTATAGTTATATTCGATCAAATTGTTTGTTTTTTGGTATAAAGCCCGAAAAATTCCAAAATAATGATATACATTTGCATGTACCTGAGGGTGCTGTACCAAAAGATGGCCCTTCTGCTGGCGGCGCGGTATGTACGTCTATTGTTTCTCTTATGACAAATATATCAGTTAACAAAAATGTTGCTATGACAGGCGAAGTGACATTGCGTGGTAGAGTTTTAGCTATCGGGGGCTTGAGAGAAAAATTGCTTGCAGCGCTCAGAGGATCAATCAAAACTGTGATTATACCAAGTGAAAATGAGAAAGATATGCAAGAAATTCCGGCAAGCATCAAAGAAGGGATCAACGTAGTTTTTGCTAAGAATATTGATGAAGTTATGAAAGTTGCTTTAATGCACCCCACTACTCCAATTAATGGTGATGATAATCAAAATAGTGTGCCTTCCTCTATAGAAAATAAAGATGATACTTTTCCTATATCGGAAACATTGAAGCATTAGATTAAGAAAATATTATCAATCTCCATTTCTCTTTTATCCGGCAAGAATCTACCAGCTTGTGCATTCCATAAGGATATGACTTGCTTTGTTGTTATGTCATTCATATTTTTTACTTATTCTATCTCCCAGTTTTATTCAAGTAGATGATATATTATAATAGTCCTTTTCATGGAAACCTTTTCTGGTAGATTGCTTTCTAGAAAAACCTTGGTCAAGGTGCTAACTGTGGTTTATAATAATATAAATCATATCATAGTTGATTTGCGTTTATCAGAGCTGGAGTAGAGGTATGTTTTATCTTACAAATTTTTTGCCTATTTTACTGTTCCTATTTCTTTTTGTAGGAAGTGGTATATATTTTACTATTCTTGGCGTGTCAAATGCTTTTTATCAGTTATCTCCACTGGTAGCCATTGTTCCTGCCATAGCTCTGGGTTGGGTTTTATACAAGGGCAATACTGAAGAAAAAATGTATGCCTTTCTAGATGGGGTAAGAGATCGTAATATTATCACTATGTGTATCATTTTCTTACTTGCAGGTGCATTCAGTGAAGTAACTAAAGCAATCGGTAGTGCTGATGCCACAGTTAATTTGGCTCTTTCATTTATACCAACACAATTTTTACTCATAGGATTATTTTTTGTAGCAGCTTTCATCTCCACTGCTATTGGTACATCAATGGGCACCATTGCAACAATTGCTCCTATTGCAGTTGAACTGACACAAGCTGGAATTTCTCCTTCCTTAGGAGTTGCAACCGTTGTAGGAGGAGCAATGTTTGGCGACAATTTATCTATTATCTCTGATACTACAATTGCATCTGTGATGTCTCAAAAGGCTGATATAAAGAAAAAATTAAAACTGAATGCAAAAGTGGCACTAATTGCTTCTATATTCACAATAATTATATTATTTTATAGCTCAAGCAATAGTGCTGCTATTTCAGTTAAGGAGTATTCTTTATTGCTTGTGACTCCTTACATAATACTTATATTGCTTGCAAACTTTGGAATAAATGTATTTACGGCATTGGTTTTAAGCATAACTTTTGCTGGAATCATTGGATTTATAAATAACAACAATCATGGTTTATTGTTTTTAAGCCAAAACATCACCAAAGGGTTTATGAGTATGCATGAAATTATGCTACTGTCATTGATGGTTGGCGGGCTTTCAGGACTGGTAGGTAAAAATTCTAAGGAGCTTGCAGATAAACTTTCATCTTGGGTTATGATACAACGTGGTGGACAAAAAACTGCGCAATTATTTATTGCAAAAATAGTCAGCATATTTGATATTTTACTTGCAAATAACACCATCGCTATAATTTTTAGTGGTGAAATTGCTAGAGATATTGCTAAGAAATATGAAATACCGCCTCACTATAGTGCAGCATGGCTAGGCATATTTTCTTGTGTATTTCAAGGATTAATACCGTATGGCGCTCAATTGCTTTTGGCTAGCACTATTGCTGGAGTTTCACCTTTGGCAGTCGTGCCACACGTATACTATTGCTATGTTTTAGGTATTATTGCAGTGTTATATATTGTATTGAACAAAATTGAGAAAAAAGATTGTGCTTAATATACAAGACAACGCTCCGCTCTGTAGAAAATGGATGTTCTTGGCAGTATGTGCTCTTGCTTGCTCTGGGTTACTGTCAATAATTGTTATTTTTCTACGATTGCCTTTTATCTCCTCTCTTGTTCCTTCTGCACAATATATTTTTGATAATGCGCTGGTAATACACGTGAACTTGTCAATTTTAGTGTGGATGTGCTCTATAATATCTCTGCTCTTTATCATAAACCTACAAAATACCAATAGTTGGTTTAACTTTTCATGGGTTCTATCAACCCTTTCGATGCTGCTCATGTTTATATCCGCATTCGTTCCAAACACTGAAGTTATCAAAAGTAACTATATTCCCGTATTACAAAACAAATTATTTTTACTTGGACTCAGTTTATTTATTGCCAGTATATTAGTAAATACAATGCTAGCATACACATCAA
The DNA here is from genome assembly GCF_021378375.1 of Wolbachia endosymbiont of Drosophila innubila. Classification (NCBI taxonomy): domain Bacteria; kingdom Pseudomonadati; phylum Pseudomonadota; class Alphaproteobacteria; order Rickettsiales; family Anaplasmataceae; genus Wolbachia; species Wolbachia endosymbiont of Drosophila innubila. Next base: position 446,227 of record NZ_CP076228.1, read on the forward strand.
AAAAAGAGGTTTCATTTCTCTCTGTTGGGCAAATTGGGCTAGTTATTATACTTGTATCGTCATTTCTTTGCTTTGTTTTAGCATATAATAATATGCCTCCAGGTCTATATCACTCAGATAATAATTTATTTTACGAATATCTCTTTTGGGGAGGCGGACATTTATTGCAGTTTGCTTTTACTCAAGGAATGTTTTTAGTCTATTTAATAATGCTAAGTTCCAATGATATTAGTTTAGCTTCAAACAATAAAATTACTATTTTACCACTATTTATAAACACGATTTTAGCTGTAGGCGCACCGTTTGTATATTTTGTTTATCCAGTTGATAGTGCCAAGTTAATACAGTTTTTTACTTGGCATATGAGGATTGCTGGAGCAGTTTTGCCGTGCTTTTTGATAATATTAGTGTGCTACAACATCAGAACTTTTATTAATGATAAAAGCAACTATTTATTACATTCATTTTTGTTGTTCACTTATGGAGATGTGCTCGGAGTGTTGACTATTGAAGGTAATGTCACGATTCCTGCTCATTATCACGGTTCTGTAGTTGGTATCACTATAGCTTTTATGAATTTTGTCTACTGGATGTTACCTAAATTAAACTTTAAAGAGATAAAAAGTTCCATGGTAAGATTACAGATTTATGCCTACAGTATAGGGCATTTTCTCCATATCACTGGCCTTGTGTGGCTTGGTGGATATGGTGCTTTAAGGAAGGTTGCAGATCTGCCAAGTATTTCGTCAATGTTAGCACGCACGTGCTTCATTATAGGTGGCGCTATATCAGTTGTTGGTGGAATGTTGTTCGTAATAATTGTGCTTTTACATCTGTTAAAAGGCAAAGCGCGTACCAACTGACCCATAGAAACAAAAAAAACTTCCTTGACAAACTCCGCTAGCCCCCTTATCATGAAACTGAAGCTATTTATTTATCTTCTCTGTACAGATTAAATGACAAAAAAACTCACGTATCTGGCGTCCCATGTTTAATTTTTTGCACTATGTGCACCTTGTGTCTTTATAAAATTTCTAAGTTTTTACCTAATATAAGCTGAAATGCGCTTATAAAGCATTTAAAACATCAAAAAACGCCGATTTAAAAAATGGATAGTGAATAACTAGCTACCCTAGGGTTTCTTTTGCCTTTTTTTCTGTTTAGTAAATTTCTTAATGTTTATAATTTAGATTAGTTGCGGCTTAAAAGCAACTAAATCGCGGTTATTAAGCGTTTAGAATAAAAAAACGCCATACTTGAAAGTATAATGTAAGTAATTAGCCAACCACGGGGCTTCTTTTGCCTTTTTTTTCATTTGGTAAATTTTTTAATATTTATACGGAAGGTAGCGCGTGACGCTGGAACCCCAAAAAAAGGAGGCACTGGAACGACAAAGTGGAGTGTCTGCTTCTGTCATCCTATGATAGCTAAAAAGACCTGGTCACGCGCTGGAATGACACCGAAGGGGCTACTGCCCTCTTGGATGGAGACCAGTGTCAGCTACTTAGATGATACCTTTTTTCTACTTAGTTTAGGTTATGCAGAAGTCTAATACAATTATAGAACAAGCTTAAAAATTCTGGTAAAGTAGTTTTATTTACAAAGAAAGAATATGCTACTTGAAATTGAAAAGCGCAGCATAACAAATGCATTGTGGAAGTTGCAAGAAGCAGATCAAAGGCAAATCTTAACTCTTACACAGAGATTTGAGTTACCAGAAATATTAGCAAGAATATTGGTTACTCGTGGTGTTAACATAGAAAATGCAAGCGACTTCTTATATCCACTAATCAGATCGCTATTACCAGATCCCTTTCACCTTCTTGATATGGATAAAGCTGTTTCTCGTATAATACGGGCAATAAAAAATGATGAAAACCTTGCAATATTTGGTGACTATGATGTTGATGGTGCAACGTCGTCAGCATTGATTAACAGGTACCTGAGAGCAATCGATATACACTCTATAATCTACATTCCAGATCGTGTTGATGAGGGTTATGGATTAAACACAGATGCTTTATTACAACTTAAAAAGAATGGAATTGATTTATGTATTTCCGTTGATTGTGGTACGCTTGCATATCAACCAATAGAAGATGCAAAGGCTTTTGGTCTTGATATTATAGTTGTTGACCATCACCTTGGTACGGAAAAATTACCAAGCGCCGTAGCAGTTGTGAATCCAAACCGCCTTGATGAGAGCTCTCCTTATAATAACCTAGCAGCAGTTGGAGTGTCATTTCTGCTAATTGTTGCTCTTAATAAAAGCCTACGTGAGCAAGGATTTTTTACCAACAAAAAAGAACCAGATTTATTTGATCTGTTGGATTTGGTTGCCCTGGGAACTGTCTGTGATGTTATGCAGATCACAGGCCTCAATAGAGCACTTGTCTCACAAGGATTAAAAGTTATGTCAACAAGAAAAAACGTTGGCTTGCGTGTTTTATTTGATGCTTTGGGAATCCTTGAAAAACCAAGTGTTTCTCGATTAGGGTTTAGTATTGGGCCATGCATAAATGCTGGAGGAAGAATTGGAGAAGCATCGCTTGGTGCAAGGTTGCTTTCCACCGATGATGATGAAGAGGCACATTCAATCGCGCTAAAATTAATAGATTTGAATAATGCAAGAAAAGTGTTAGAAAATGAGGCTCTCTTGGAAGCTACAGCACAAGCGGAAAAGTCTGCCCAATCAGGTGCGAATTTTATAATGATAAGTGGCAATTGGCACCAGGGAATAATTGGTATAATTGCATCAAGGCTAAAGGAGCAGTTTCACTTGCCAACAGTAGTGATATCTTTAAATAATGGAATAGGAAAAGCAAGCTGTAGATCAATTTTGGGAGTTGATATCGGTGCTGCAGTCCTTTCCGCAAAGTTTATAAATTTGATTATTGAAGGTGGTGGCCATAGTATGGCGGCAGGATTTTCAATTAAAGAAGACAAAATAAATGATTTGCATGATTTTTTTACTGAAAGATTTTCAAACTCTATAAATGAGAAAACTTTAAAAGCTGATAGTATAGTAACTGCTAAAGCAATAAACTTATCTCTGTGGAACCAACTGCAACGCTTGGGACCATTTGGAGTTGGAAATCCTGAACCAAGGTTTATTATCCAAGGAGCAAAGATAAGAAAGCCTGAAGTTATAGGAGTTGACCATATAAAATGTTTTATTGCTGATGATAATGTTATGGTAAGAGCTATTGCATTTCGTTCTGCAAATACTCATCTTGGCTCTGCTATCATGCAGGGTAATGTTAAAGCTATTTTGGGTAAAATCTCTATGAATTACTGGAATGGCAATGAATTTGTACAATTTTTAATAGAAGATGTATTGACCATAAGTTGAGTGTATCTGTTCAGCAGAGTGGCAAAATAGGTAGACAAGATAAACCAAAAAATCGAGAAAAAGTGAGTTTACAACAACTGGTGTCATGAAATTATCTGACACTGATTTCCATCCAAGAGGGTGTCATCCCAGTGCGTGACACTGGGATGACACCCTACTTAACCGTCATACCGCGATTCATTCGCGGTATCTCTAGATCCCGCTAACAAGTAGCGGGATGACGAGCTTATCGTCATGCCACTGCGAACCGTCATACCGCCGCGAACCGTCATACCGCGATTCATTCGCGGTATCTCTAGATCCCGCTAACAAGCAGTGGGATGACGAGCTTATCGTCACGCCGCCACGAACCGTCATACCGCCGCGGCGCTAACAAGAGATCCCGCTAACAAGCAGCGGGATGACGGTTGTCGTTTAGCCATAAACATTAAAAAATTTACCAAATGAAAAAAAAGGCAAAAGAAACCCTAGTCATTGTCTATTTTCAGTATTGGCGTTTTTAAGTCTTAAACACTGCAATTTAGCTGCTTTTGAATGCAACTAACCTACGCTGCAAATGTTTAAGAAATTTACTAAGCAGAAAAAAAGGCAAAAGAAACCCCGTGTTAGCTAGTTGTCACTCTCTAATCCTGCAAATTGGCGTACTATACTGTCTTAAACGACTTATAAGCGCGTTTCAGCTTATATAGGTAAAAACCCAGAAATGTTGTGAAGACATAAGGTGCACATAGTGCAAAAAATTAAAAATAAGACGCCAACTACGTTGTTTTCTTGCTGTTTAATCTGCACAGATGAAGATAACTGAATACCTTCAATACCATGATAAGGGGGCTGGCGGAGTTTGTCAAGCAAGTTTTTCGTTTCTATATGGGCTATACCTTAAGACTTCAACGTCTTAACGCACTTGACCCCACCAGCATATAAATTTGCATGGCTCTTTCCAGTATTAAGCAATGCAAATCCAATGTTGTCTACACTAGAGCGCAGTTCCCCTATTTCCTCATTGTTTTCATTTGTCACTTTAGTGCCAATATCTGGAAGTGCGTTATCCCCCTCAACAAGGTAAAGTTTTCTTCTGAATATTTCTTGTCTGCTCATTCGATTTACAACTTCCTGACCTATATAACACCCCTTATTAAAGCTTATACCGTTTACTTTATCGATTAAAAATTGCAGCGGAAACGATGAATTCTGCACCATATCTTTCGCTCCATCTGGAACGAGATTTTGAATTCTGACTTTTTCATACTGAGTAAAATCCCCAACCGGCTCTTTCATTTCATCTTTATGTATGATCCTCATTCCTAGCAGCTTGTGCCTTGGATCTTGAAAAATAACTTGTGACTTACTACTACACTCCGCCAACTTAGTATTAAACAAAACCCCAACCTTATATAGTGCACTAACGTCTTTAATCTTTACCCTCAAATAAGTTTTAAGTAAATCTAGTTTCTCGATTATTTGCTGCAAGTGCATGTTTTCGCACTCCAAGAGGGTGTATTTACCATATTCAATAAGAAAAAAATCATATAGATATTTTCCCTGAGGGCTAAGCAATAAAGAGTAAATGGCTTTTTGGCTATCCAACTTATTAATATCATTGGTTATAATACCCTGCAGAAAATCTCTAGTGTCAGGCCCATATAGCACTATCACACCACGACTTAAAAATGGTATATAACTCATGAAATCTCTATAAATAAATCTAAATTTTATTATATAACATTAGGCTCTTTTAGAAACTGCTTTTGGCGTGCATATTTTACAAGCTCCAGCCCTTGAAATCTAACTTACGAGTATATATATATAAACTCATAAGTTAATTTGTTGATGAGGAAAAACAAATGTCAAGTATAAGTTTAAATGTATTAGATGATAGCGTGCTGATCAAGCCTATTAGCGAAGAAAAGCAAGGTGGAATTGTGCTTCCATCAAGTGCTGAAAAGAAACCTACTAAAGGTGAAGTTATAGCAATTGGTGAAGGTTCACGCAATTCAAGTGGCGAACGCGTAACTTTAACTGTGAAAGCTGGTGATAAAGTGTTCTATCGCCAATGGGCTGGTACAGAAATAGAACATAATAATGAGAAGCTTATCGTGATGAAAGAGTCCGATATACTTGCTGTCATTAAGTAGCAGTCTTTATTTTACTAAACTGAAACAAAGCGCAACATAGCGCATTGTAAATGATTTTATTATAGTTTTCTAAATTTTTTATTAACAAGAGGTGATAAAAATGACTAATGTAGTAGTATCAGGTGAGCAGTTGCAAGAAGCCTTTCGTGAAGTTGCAGCAATAGTGGATTCAACGGTAGCAATAACTGCAGGACCTAGAGGAAAAACAGTAGGGATTAATAAGCCCTATGGAGCACCAGAAATTACAAAAGATGGTTATAAGGTGATGAAGGGTATCAAGCCTGAAAAACCATTAAACGCTGCGATAGCAAGCATCTTTGCACAGAGTTGTTCTCAATGTAACGATAAAGTTGGTGATGGTACAACAACGTGCTCAATACTAACTAGCAACATGATAATGGAAGCTTCAAAATCAATTGCTGCTGGAAACGATCGTGTTGGTATTAAAAACGGAATACAGAAGGCAAAAGATGTAATATTAAAGGAAATTGCGTCAATGTCTCGTACAATTTCTCTAGAGAAAATAGACGAAGTGGCACAAGTTGCAATAATCTCTGCAAATGGTGATAAGGATATAGGTAACAGTATCGCTGATTCCGTGAAAAAAGTTGGAAAAGAGGGTGTAATAACTGTTGAAGAGAGTAAAGGTTCAAAAGAGTTAGAAGTTGAGCTGACTACTGGCATGCAATTTGATCGCGGTTATCTCTCTCCGTATTTTATTACAAATAATGAAAAAATGATCGTGGAGCTTGATAATCCTTATCTATTAATTACAGAGAAAAAATTAAATATTATTCAACCTTTACTTCCTATTCTTGAAGCTATTGTTAAATCTGGTAAACCTTTGGTTATTATTGCAGAGGATATCGAAGGTGAAGCATTAAGCACTTTAGTTATCAATAAATTGCGTGGTGGTTTAAAAATTGCTGCAGTAAAAGCTCCAGGTTTTGGTGACAGAAGAAAGGAGATGCTCGAAGACATAGCAACTTTAACTGGTGCTAAGTACGTCATAAAAGATGAACTTGGAATCAAGATGGAAGATCTCACGCTTGATGATCTTGGTACGGCTAAAAATGTTAAAATTACTAAAAATAATACCACAGTTGTCAGCGAAAATAGCGATTCTGACAGTGTGAAAGCTAGAATCGAGCAGATTAAATCTCAAATTGAAACTTCAACTTCTGATTATGATAAAGAAAAGCTAAGAGAACGTTTAGCGAAATTATCAGGTGGCGTTGCTGTGCTCAAAGTTGGTGGAGCAACTGAAGTGGAAGTTAAAGAACGTAGAGATAGAGTCGAAGATGCGCTGCATGCAACAAGAGCTGCAATTGAAGAAGGTATAGTTCCAGGTGGTGGGGTTGCGCTTCTTTATGCTTCATCTGTTCTCGACAAATTAAAAGGTGCAAGTGACGAGGAACAAATAGGCATAAACATTATCAAGAAAGTTCTCAGTGCTCCAATTAGAAGGTTAGTCAAAAATGCTGGTCTTGAATCTGCTGTTATAATTGACTATTTGATTAAGCAGAATGATAAAGAGCTTATATACAACGTTGAGGCTATGAATTACGCTAATGCATTTACAGCTGGTGTGATTGATCCAGCAAAAGTGGTGCGTATTGCTTTTGAAACAGCGGTATCTGTTGCGAGTGTGCTGATAACTACTGAATCTATGATAGTTGATGTACCAAGCAAAGAAAATGCTTCATCTCCTATGGGTGCAGGAGAAATGAGTGGCATGGGTGGATTCTAAGTAGAATGAAACCGTGGAGCAATTGCTCCACGGTAGTTCCAAAAAATCTCATATTTTACTATTCGTTAAAGGTAATACGTTTGGTGCAGAAATGCACTACTGTTTGCATCCGTTTCATTCCTTTATATTGTGGTTGTCTAATAACAAAAAGGCAGCATAAGAAAACTATAACCCCTAGTATATTTATACTATAGCTGACCCAAGCAACACGTCATACCGCGATTCATTCCACAACTGTACGAACATTACAATATGGCACATAGTAAACGATGTCATGAAAGTAGCTGACACTGGAATGACACCCTTTTGGATGGAAACCAGTGTCACGCACTGGCATGACACCCATTTGTTCCTATAGTTGTCTTTTCTCGTCTACCTTATTTTGCCACTCTGCTGAACAGATACAATTTACAACCACCCCCCTACCCTTTTTAGTTGTTCAGCAAATATAGAGAGGTTAAAGGGAGTGGTATTACTTAAACAACTAAATAAAAAACCAGGTAGATCATTCTGAAATTCTTGCATTTTTGTCCATAATTTTGTTAAATAACTTCCCTTTTGGTCATATCGAACCAAATTTCTTTTTCACACCACCTTTTAAGCCACTTTCGTTAGTTTTTGTCATAATGCGATCAAACACTCCCAATAACCTCTTTAATAGGTTTGGAGTTAGCGAAGAGATAAGATCAACAGATACGTTATTGTTTTTGTCATCACCACTTGCTTTATAGTCTATTGAAACGATTCCCCTACTTTTCCCACCAGTAAGAAGTTTTCCAATTATAGGAATTTTTAACAAAGATTTATTAATTAAATATGCTGGTATTACTTGTCCTGCAACCTGGAATTTATAATTTCTAATATCGAGCTTACCACCAGTGCTAATACCTAACTCCGCCCCTTCAAGCCAAGATTCTTCAATTTCAATAGTGCCATCTTTGTATGAAAAAGGTGCATTACATTTGTAAAAGTATACACCTTCATTTTTTATGGCATTTACAATGCCAGGCAATGAAGACATCGACAATAAAGTAGTAAGTAGTGGAGCATCTTTGATGTAGAAATTGCTAATGGATAACGTACCATAATGTTCTCCACTTTCTCTCTGAGGAGAGAGATAAAAAGACAATTTGCCGTTTTTAATTGATTTACTAATGCCTAAGGAACGCAAAAGCATACCTGAATTATCTGCATATATTTCGAGCCCTATTCCACTGTATTCTGCTAGTATGTTGCTGCTATCTTCCAGAAACTGCCCTGTAAATTGACTTCCATTGCAATTACCTTTAGTACAGGTTACATTCAGCTTAGCATTTTTGATAACGATGCCTTCTTTCATAATTACATTGTCAACATTCATACTAATCTCTATATCTTTATTTAATCCATTACTGTTTTTGCCAAGCAAGCCTAAAATATCACTTAAGTTAATTTCCTCACCATAAATAGTTATGGCATTTTTCTCCTTACCTGATTCAATTTCTATACTAAAATCATTATCAGGCAATTTAAAGCTACTAGAATTTAAATATAAATTTCCATTTTCTACTCTTCCGCTGAATTTTATATCTAGGTCATTTCCTACAATGTCTAATTTATCTACTAACAATTCACCTGCTCCTTTTAACCTTGTAGAAAACAAAATTTTATTGTGATCTTCAAAGCGATTTTTCCACCCTAAGTAGCTTGAATGTGATTCAAATTCTGATAAATCTATATCACCATTAACATACCCCGTCTTATCTTGATTTATCACTGACTCTAAATTTACACTGACATAGCCACTATCAAAATTAAATATTTGAGCGGGTAAATCTCCGGTCAAATTCCAGGCGAAACTTTCATTCCTATTGCTACTTTTCAGGTCAAATAATAGCTGTGTGTTATTCACCATACCACTACCATTTAAATCTATAAAGTCACTGCCAAAACTAAGCTTAATATCATATTTACCAAGACTTGCATTATAGACGGCCAAATTGTCAATTTCAGAATGAAAATTTGCTGAGAAGTCTACTTTTTTGTCATCAGCATTTAGATTAAAAATGCGAAAATTAAATACGGATTTTGCCATTCCACTTACTTTATCCCTTTCAACCTTCACCACATCATCCAGCTTAAATCTTATAGGCTCATATAAACCATACGCATCACTTACAGCTTTGCCATTAATGGTTAGAACTGAATCTTCCTTATTTAGAGATTTCATTTCAATATCACCACCATTAACAGTGAAATTCTGAAACTTAGCGCTATTTACAGTAATTTCAAGATCGTTATTCTTGATGATCAAATCACCCTTTAATTCCTTTACTTGCTCAAAATCTTCATCAAATTTTACGCTACCGTTTTCTATATCAGCAACAATTACAATGTCTGACAGATCGTCATCAACCAAATTGTTAATTTTGCCATTGAAACTTACAATGGTATTTAAAACATCCCCATCAATATTATCACAATACCAGCTTTTAAATTTACTATTTACTACACTATCTGGTATATAAGTACATAAATCCTTTGCAGCAAACTTACTAATATTAATTCTAAGCAAAGCATGACTTGTACTAAAGTTCATTTTGCCTATCAAAGAGAGATACGTGTCATTTAACTTAAAATGGAAGTTTTTTACACTAATAATTCCATCACTATATGTTAAATTTATATTTACATTAGTTAAGGCCAAATTTTTGTTCAAATAATTTTCTGTATTCAATACGTATATATTTCCATCTACAATTTCATCCTTTTTATTAATTTTCACTGAGAAGCTTCCTTTGAATCCTATATTTTTGTCCAAATTGTAGCTTTTAACTAATGTAGAAAACTTGCTCAATAGTCCCAATTTTAGATCATAAAATGTCCCGTACACATTTAGCAAATTGTTGCGATTTTTTATCGTAATTGATAAATCATCCAAAAATCCCTTTCCATCTTTTGTATTCACATGAATATCTAAAACATTAAAATCTTCCCCCTTCCCTATATATAATTTATCAATAAAAAACTCATCTTCTGTGCTTTTATCAATAGCGATGTTAGTAAATTCAATTTTTGAATCCGCATTTAAGTCAAAAAAAAATTCCCTTATTGTTTTTAATAGATTTTTTGCACTACTTTCTGTCATCTTGAAATTCTTCCCTGTCATCCCAGTATCTTTTTTTCCTGTCATCCCAGCACTCGTCCTTGTCATCCAAGTAGCTTGACTACTTGTTTCTTTTTTTCTAGATTCCAGCGTCACGCGCTGGAATGACACCGAAGGAAGGCGATTACTACTTAAATAATGATTATCCAAAAGGTCTAATGAGTTTTGCGGATTAACATTAGTTTCTTCTCTCTTGATACATACATGCACATTATCAGCTGAAACCTGAGAGAGATTTGTGCTAGCTTTAAATAAGGAACTTAACTTAAAATGTACAAAAAGCTCAGGAACTTTTATAGTAAAATTAGGGTTTGCTATTGCCAAATCCGTAATGACTAAATACGGATCTTTGCCATCTTTCTGCCAAACAACTGAGGTATTCTCCATATTAACGCTTGAGCCAACAAATATTTTTGATATTTTATGTTTAACATAAAAATCAATATAATTAATATTGATTTCTAAAGGCTTAAAAAAAATAAAGAAGCACAATATGAATAATAAAGCTACGGAAAATAATATAGTAATTTTTTTAAGCATCGATTATTGCTTTTCTTGCTAAACTATCAGCCTCCTCATTATACTTATCGCCACTGTGTGCTTTAACCCACTTCCAATCAATTTCGTGTTGTGAAGCAACGTTGTCTAGCTCTTTCCACAATTCCATATTTTTTACTGATTTTTTATTACTTGTTTTCCAGCCATTCATTTTCCACTTATTTATCCATTCTGTTATGCCATGCTTAACATAAAGACTATCCGTATATAAATTAATATTACAAGAAAATTTCAATACTTTCAGCCCATTGATCACCGCTGTTAACTCCATTTTATTGTTTGTGGTATTTTCTTCTCTACCATAAATGTCTTTTCTGTAATCTTGAAATAATATGACAGCTGCCCATCCTCCCGCTCCAGGATTACCAGAACACGCCCCATCCGTATATATTATCACTTCTTTTTTACTCATCTTTGTTTATATCGGTTAACAAAGTATATAGTTGCTTTTATGAAAGCACAATTTCTAAAGGTAGTTTAAGCTGCACCTTTAAATTTTATTATAGAAACAAAAAAAAGTGTGACAACGAGCATTACCAAAAGGAAAAGTAAAAAATAGTTTTTATGCTTCTGCCGTTCTTTCATAACTAAAATAAATCAATAGAACAAAAAATAATACTGGCGAATAGGGAAAATAGATAAGAAATTGAATAAGAAAACATTTTTTTCTGTGAGCTGTGATTCTTGAACTTCATAACAGATACAGCGTACCAAATAAAAACGCAACCTTCAAAGGTTGCCATGCTTAGATAAAGTAAAGCCTTTTTCAAAAATAGAGCCGGAAGCAAGCTAGTTAGCACCAGCAAAACACTATAAATTAATATATATTTTCTTGTTTTTTCCGGACCATAAACAATATTGAACATTGGAATCGATGCCTTTGCATAGTCTTCAGACTTATTTAAAGATAGGGCCCAAAAGTGTGGTGGAGTCCACATAAAAATTACTAAAAATAAAATGAAACTTTCCCAACTGACAGAATTAGTCACAGCTGCCCAGCCAATCATTGGAGGGAAAGCACCTGCTGCACCACCGATAACGATATTCTGCGGAGTACGCCTTTTTAGCCAAATTGTATATATGAAAACGTAAAATAATATGCTAACAGCAAGCAAAGCAGCAGAAATATAGTTTACTGCTATTGCCATGATAAATACTGACAATATTCCAAGAGTTATACCAAATTCAAGCGCACTTTCTGCAGAAACTCTACCTGAGGGTATAGGGCGGTTTTTTGTCCTTTCCATGAGCAGATCTATGTCTCTGTCATACCACATATTTATAGCACCTGCAGATCCTGAGCCAAGAGCAACACATATAAGAGATATTAGTGCTAGAAAAGGGTGCATACTACCTGGTGCAGTAACCATACTAGCAACTGCAGTAAATACCACAAGATACATTATCCTTGGCTTCAGCAAACGCCAAAAATCCAGTATTGTTGATTCAACATTTAGCAAAACACTTGTGTACATTCTATTTTACCACTGGTGGCTTTTCGAAAGTATGAAAAGGCGGTGGTGAAGATACCGTCCATTCCAAGGTGTCACCTTCCCAAGGATTATCTCCAGCTTTCTTGCCCCATTTAAAAAGATGTATAACTATAAACACAAAAAACATAACTGAAACAAAGGACATATACGAACCAATTGAGGATATATAATTCCAAGGGATAAACGCATCAGGATAATCAGGTATACGCCTTGGCATACCAGCTAATCCTAAGAAATGTTGAGGTAAAAAAGTGATATTGGTGCTAATAAAAGTAAGCCAAAAGTGGATTTGACCTAAGCGCTCATTATATTGTTTACCCGACATTTTACCAATCCAATAATAAAAGCCAGCAAAAGCTCCAAATAATGCAGCAAGTGACATGACATAATGGAAGTGAGCAACAACATAATAGGTGTCGTGCAGGAGCTTATCTATTCCACCATGAGAAAGAATTATTCCCGTTATGCCACCGCCAACAAACATGAAAATAAAACCTAGTGCAAATAGCATAGGGGTCTTAAACTCAATTGCTCCACCCCACATAGTTGCAATCCAGCTAAAGACTTTTACACCAGTTATAACACCGATAAAAATTGTGGTAGTGCTAAAAAATGCAGCAGCGTCAGCACTAAGCCCAACAGTGAACATATGGTGAGCCCAAACCATAAAGCCAAATACTGCTATACCTATCATTGCATAAACCATCCCTATGTAACCAAATACAGGTCTGTGAGAAAAAGTTGATACAACCTGACTTATGATGCCAAATGCAGGAAAAATAATTACGTAAACTTCTGGATGACCAAAAAACCAAAATAGATGTTGAAATAACACAGGATCGCCGCCACCGGCAGGATCAAAAAAGGAAGTACCAATATTGCGATCAGTAAGAAGCATAGTTATAGCACCGGCAAGCACTGGTAAGGCAACAATCAACATAAATGCTGTTAGCAAGACAGACCAAACAAACAGTGGCATCTTAGTTAATGACATTCCTTTTGTGCGCATGTTAAATATAGTAACTATAAAGTTGATCGCCCCAACAATTGACGACATACCAGCAACATGAAGTGCAAGTATAGCAATGTCAACTCCTGCACTTGGATGGAACATTACCTGTGATAGAGGTGGATATAAAGTCCAACCTGTACCTGGACCTTCACCAATAAACACTGAGAGAATGAGCAAAATAAAAGATGACACTAATAACCAAAAACTTAAATTATTCATACGAGGAAATGCCATATCTGGTGCGCCAATCATGAGAGGTACAAACCAGTTACCAAATCCTCCCATGAGGGCTGGCATTATCATAAAAAACACCATTATCAACGCATGCCCTGTAACCATTACGTTATATAATTGATAGTTATTGTTAAGTATATTAATGTGCATTAGCTGAGTGCGAATAATCACCGATAATAATCCACCAATAATTCCAGCTAATATGGAAAAAATAATGTACAGTGTCCCTATATCTTTATGATTGGTGGAAAACAACCAACGCTTTATGCCCTTTGGTACGTCACTCATATCTATACTCCAAATTTAACTCACTAATTTTCTATTTTCAATCCACTTATTAAAATCTTCTTTGCTTACTGCTTCAACAACAATTGGCATAAATCCATGGCCTTGACCACACAATTCGTAGCACTGCCCATAATAAACACCAGGCTTTTTGATATTAAACCACGCCTCATTCAGCCTACCTGGTATCGCATCAATTTTTACACCGAAAGCCGGTACTCCCCAACTGTGTATCACATCTCCTGCTGTAACTTGTAAACGAACGTTAGTATTAACGGGTAAAATGATGTTGTTATCAACAGAGAATAGCTTTAAATCTCCTTCGATAAAGTCTTCTTTTCCCTTAATATAACTATCAAATGACACACCTTGATATTCTGGATATTGGTAACTCCAATACCATTGATGGCCAATAACTTTCAGTGTTATATCAGCTTTCGGTATTTCTTCCTGTAGCTTCAGTAATTTAGCGTTTTCAAAGGCTAATATTCCAACAATGATAGTTGGTATAACAAACCAAATAATTTCTAAAGGAACACTATGGGTAGTTTTACTTATGTTTGTTACTTTGCTTTTACGAAAGCGAAACGCTATATAAGCAAGCAGCGCCCACACAAAAAGCATTATTGTAACCATCACAAGCATCACAAACGAATGTGACCTAACTACAGCCTCCATTACTTCAGTTGCAGGAGCAGGAAATCCAAATTGCCAGGAAGTAGGAGCAGAGGCAACAGATATATTTGAGTAAAATATTATCAATAGTGCAAATAACTTCACCATATCTTTTGTTTGTTTGCTATAAAACTAAGTGATATACTGTATAATAGTATATATAAACTTACTATGCAAATAGAGATTAGTGATGGTTAATAATTTTTTAGCATTCAACAAGTATAATAGTACAATACTAATTGAGGAAAAAAGCATTTACATAAATCTATTGTAAGTAAAAATATTATAATATTTTAAATTAAGTATTTACTTTAAGTAAATTCTATAATAAGTTTAATAGTGTCTGTTACTGCTAATAACCCTCTAGCCTCACACCTAAAAGCAGTAACAGACACTATTAAACTTTATGACAAGTTTATAATCTGTAAGATCAAAGTCTTACAAGTTTCTTTATTTCATTATACAACGAAATCTTTAGAGAAGCCAAATGGGCAAAGTTTCATGAAGGTCTTTGGCATCTCTTAGCATAGATCCCTTACTTAACCATCATACCGCGATTCATTCGCAGTATCTCAAAGCATAGATCCCGCTAACACGTAGCGGGATGACGATTGTCGTTTAGCCATAAACATTAAGAAATTTACCAAATAAAAAAAAGGCAAAAGAAGCCCCGTGGTGGTTGGCTATTTACTATGTACTAAAATATCGGCGTTTTTTTTGACCTTATCCAGAAAAAGTGGAGAGAAAGTTTGGAATGTTTTTCACAAAGAGAATGATGAATCAAAATGCTCAGGAATGCAATAGTTAATAGTGACGTTGTTTGTTATAAAAAATTTCTATGTATTCAAATATTGCAGTTCTAGTTTGTTGAGCAGAGTGTTGTGAAGTATCAATAAGTATTTCTCTTTTCAATGAGCTAAAGAAGCTTTCCACAACAGAATTGTCGTAACAACAACCTTTATGACTCATCTATGTTTTTTATGGATAAGAGATATTGATAACCTTGCAAAGTATATTGTGAACCTTGATCACTATGTAATAGTAGATTTTTGGCAGGTTTACGCTTGTTAACGGCCATTAATAAAGAGTCCATAACCAATTGTTTATTTATTGAACTGCTCATTAACTACCATGCGTGAATATAGATCGATTATTGTTGCCAAATATAGCCATCCTTCTTTGGTTTTTATATAAGTAATCCCATACTTTATTTGGTTGATCAACAATAAAGTTTTGATCTAGTATATTGGGAGCTACAGCTCTATTATCTGTTTGTTGTTTTTTAATTTTAAACTTTCTTCTCAGTATAGCCCTGATGTCATTTTTCTGCATAATACTTTGCACCGTTTTCAAATTGCAACTTTTACCCAAAGCCTTCAATTCAGCATGAATTTTAGGAGCTCCATATCTACATTTAGAAACTTGATATATTTTTTGAATAGCTGCGAGTAGCTCTTTATTTGCTGATTCTCTACTGCTTATTTTTCTTGTGGTCCACTTATAGTAGCCACTAGCAGAAAATCCTACATAATTCCTGTACTTTATAGCAGTTACTATATAAAAAAATATTTTACTCTTTTTGACTGGCCAGGGCTTTTTTTTTAATGTCTCTTTCCCTTGTTACTCTTGCTTTGTAAATCAAACCTCTCTTTGTCATAAGGTGCTACATCTGGAAATGCATTTGCCGCCGACTTTTTTTCGTTGTGTTTCTTTATCCATTTTCCTAATACACTATCCCTTATTCCTAGATCTCTTGCTACTTTTGCAACTGGTTGACCTACCTTTCTTTGTTCATTTGCCAGTTTAACAGCTTCCAATTTGAATTCTGCTGTATATTCTCTTACCATTTCTAATCCTCCAAAATTTTATTTTACCCAAAAAAACTCTTTTCTTTCTCTCCACTTTTTCTGGGTAAGGTCAATTCGGAACTCTATTTCTTTTTTACGATCTTTACTTTTATTCTTATTGTTCATATAATATACCCTTCACTAATAATAAATTATTTTTAAATGTTTACTGTTATTTTCTTAGCAGTATTGGCATAAAGCCATAGCTTTTGGGTGAAGTCAAATCAAATTTTCAATTTTTTTTTTGTTTATTTTTATGAAAAGGTAGAAGATATTAATAGCTGCTAATTTCTTTAAACGATGTTGTCGTAGATTCGTATTTTTATACACCAAAAAGGGTATCTTTGATGTCTCCTACAGCTCCAAACTCATAGCATCCATTTGCCGGCCTTTTAAGGCGCTTTATAGAAGGGTTAATAAAAGATGTAAAAGGACGTCTAAGGTGCGTAGTAGCATTCTAAAGCCATCTATGGGAAACATTTTTTTCATCAACGCATTCAAAACTTAAAAAAATAAAAAACTTGAACATTTCTTCAGAATTATGTATAATTATTAATGCTTTTTAAGGTTCTTTCTTATGACTTTTTCTAAGTTTCTTGATCCCAAAAATGATGTATCGTTTAAGCGTATCTTCGGTACTGAAAAAAATAGAGATATCCTTATTCACTTCCTCAATGATATTCTTGGCTTTACTGGTAAAAATGAAATAAAGGATATAGAGTTTTTAAGTACTATTCAAGACCCCGATATCGCCGCTAAAAAGCAAAGTATTGTTGATGTTCTCTGTAGAGATTCTACAGGTGCTCAATACATTTGCGAAATGCAGGTCGCTAAAACTAAAGGCTTTGAAAAACGTGCCCAATACTATGCTGCTAAAGCTTACTCAAGGCAAGCTGATAAAGGTGACCAGTATCATAACCTTAAGGAAATTATCTTCATTGCTATAGCAGATTGTGTACTGTTTCCTAATAAATCTGAGTACAAATCAAAGCATACTATTCGAGATGAAGACACTAATGAGCATGATCTAAAAGATTTCTATTTTATATTTATTGAGTTGCCAAAATTTCCAAAGAATAAGGAAGATCAGTTGGAAAATATAGTTGAAAAATGGGTTTATTTTTTTCGATATGCAGATGAGACTAGTGAAGAAGAGCTGGAAAAAATAATAGGTAGTGATGTAATAATTAAAAAGGCCTATGAAGAGCTAAATAGATTCAACTGGTCAGAAAAAGAATTTATTGCCTATGAACAGGAAATAAAACGTATTCTTGATGAACAGGCTGTCCTCGCTCAAAAACTTGATGATGCTACTGAAAAAGGTAGAGAAGAAGGTAAAGAAGAAGGCATCCAAATCGGACATGAAAAAGGCAGAAAAGCAGAGAAAATCGAAGTGGCAAAGAACTCACTTAAGGCCGGTGTCTCTATTGATGTTATCGCTCAAATTACCGGCCTTTCGATAGATGAAATTCAAAAATTAAGGAATTAATACTTTACCTTAACCTCTAGCTTGAGTTAAATGACATTGAACAGAAGTATTATTTAGATAACTTTTAGGCTCCAAGCTTATTTGTTGTTCTTTTACGTCACTCACTTCTAATCTGCTTAACATTTGTTGCATTAATTGATTTATTACTGGGTCTATTCTTCTATTAAATTCAGCCATAAACTTATCAAACTTTTTCGGACTTAATCTACCGGGATCTCCGGGTTCTCTACCAGGCAATGCTTCCTCTGCGTATGATTTTAAAATCCCTGAAATTTCATTAAATTCACCACTCCTAATTTTTTCATTAATCTTCTCAAATAATTTCTCAAAATTAATATCTAAGCAGTGCATTTTTATACCACCTTTCGATTCAGCTTGCTTCTCTAATACTTCCTTGAACGACTTTATAATATCCGATGTGTAAAAAAGAGCCTTTACAGGATTAACATCAGAAAACTTAGGAAGAGGACACTTTTTATCTAGAAAAGCTTGTAACAAGAAAAACATCAAGCTAGCATTATTACTCGCACAAACTTCACGACTAAATTGGCTAGTATATTGGATATTTGGGTTTCTTACTGTATCAGAATGATTGGAGCTACTTCCTGCTGTACCAGAACGGCTAGAGCTATTTTCTGAAAATGAAGGCAACGCAGCCCTTAAAGGGGAAGAGATAAACTGAAAAACACCTTTAACAGCATCTATCCATGAAGACGGCTTACTTGCTCCGCTTGTAGCTCCTATTTTGTTATAGCCTATTTCGTCACTTTGCGATGAATTGTCTGATGCATTATCATAAGATAGATCACACTTAGCTTCTTTTGTAATACTATATTGTACATCACGCTTCTTGCGAGTAGATCCACAATCCTCAATTTTCCATTGACATGGACTATCTTTGCCCCTGGCCTCCAAGTAAATACTCTCCTTCTATCCCTATCATGGCTAAGATAATCACTAGCAGGATATAAATACTCATTAAAATAAGTGCTTTTTATATATATGTTGTTATCTTCAGGTTCAAATTTCCATTGACATGAACTATCTTTGCCCCCTGGCCTCCAAGTAAATACTCTCCTTCTATCCCTATCATGGCTAAGATAATCACTAGCAGGATATAAATACTCATTACTATAGTAAACACTTTTAATACATACCTCCGATGAAAATACTGCATTCTTTACTGACTCTGGTAATTCTCCTTTTATCCTTTCAAGCTCAGATTTTTTTTCCGAATGAACATTATGGTAATTACTCATCTCCATAATTCTTTTTACATAACGGGCTAACCTAAACTCCGCATTCTCTACACCTTTAACTTCAATACTAGCTCCAATATTGAGAAGATTTGTAACTTCACTAATATTCCCACTTTCTACAGCAGCAAATAAAAGTCTATCATACTCACTTTGCTTTGGTCCTAAAAAGTTTACTACTTCTGACTGACGAGAGGTATTTGCTACATCTAAAGGTTTTCCACCATCCTTATTTTTAGCTCCAATGTTAGCCCCCTTATCTATAAGAAATCTAATTATCTCTAAATGACCTCCTTCAGCAGCCCTATGCAAAGATGTGTAACCATCACTATCTCTAGCTTCAATATTAGCCCCTTTCTCAAGAAGTTCTCTAACGTCACTAAGGCGTCCTGCTCCTGCAGCACTAACTAATAAATCATCATTGTTTAAAGTCATTTGTCCCTCCACATTTATAAAAACTTACCTAACTTAACTAAGCAATCACACTATAACAAGCCACTCTTACCCTGAGCTTTTTTCTTTCCTCAAGCAACACAGAAAGGACCATCTTCCCTCAGAGGTTGTCCGGAAACTAGTAAATTCAAGCATATTCCCTCTTTAACATAACCCTACTCATAGCTAGGTATATGAAATTCTCAGTGGATGTTGTGAGTAAATCATACTCCTTCGATAGCCTTCTATTCCTATTAACCCAAGCAAAAGTCCTTTCTACAACCCATCTTCTTGGCTGTACTTTTTAAACCCTTGTTCTCTTGTTGGTAGTAGCTCAGGTGGCGTATCTTTGTGCACCCAAAATCTACATGGAGGCCTTTTAACAATTTCAATATCTATGTCATATTCTTCCTTTATGTGATTCTTTAAATTTCTTCCTTGGTATCCCATGTCAGCCCACATTTTTTAACTTTAGTATATTTTGTTCTCATATTGTTTAATGCTATTTTAATACCATCTCTATCATTTTCGTTAGCAGCGCCTACGTAACAACCTAGTATAAAACCCTGAGTGTCTGTAATTATATGCCTTTTTCTACCCTTTACTTTTTACTTCCATCATAGCTTTGATCCCCCTTTTCTGTAGTCTTTACAGATTGACTATCTACTATACAGGCACTCGGCTGCTCATTCTTTCCTATTTTTCTTCTACTATATTTTGTAATTTCATAATTCATTTTCTCAAAAATTCCCTGCTTCTTCCATTGCCTGAACTGCTCATACACAGTCTTCCATAGCGGAAAATCATTTGGTAAATACCGCCATTGACACCCTGTACGCAATACATAGAAAATTGCTTCTAATATTTCTTTTTTGCTATACTTTGGCAGCCTTCCTCCTTTCTTGTATGATACTCTGAAGTGTTTTTCTATTCTTGCCCATTCCCTTTCGCTTAGATCTGTTGGATACTTTTTTCTCATCTTTACCCCGTACTAAAATTTCAGATATTATAGCCTTTTACTTGTTTCCGGACAACCTCTTAGCAGATATTCAAAAAATATATCAAGCTTCTAAATGTAGATATGGAGCTCCTAAAATTCATGCTGAATTGAAGGCTTTGGGTAAAAGTTGCAATTTGAAAACGGTGCAAAGTATTATGCAGAAAAATGACATCAGGGCTATACTGAAAAGAAAGTTTAAAATTAAAAAACAACAAACAGATAATAGAGCTGTAGCTCCCAATATACTAGATCAAAACTTTATTGTTGATCAACCAAATAAAGTATGGGATTACTTATATAAAACCAAAAGAAGGATGGCTATATTTGGCAACAATAATCGATCTATATTCACGCATGGTAGTTAATGAGCAGTTCAATAAATAAACAATTGGTTATGGACTCTTTATTAATGGCCGTTAACAAGCGTAAACCTGCCAAAAATCTACTATTACATAGTGATCAAGGTTCACAATATACTTCGCAAGGTTATCAATATCTCTTATCCATAAAAACATAGATGAGTCATAAAGGTTGTTGTTACGACAATTCTGTTGTGGAAAGCTTCTTTAGCTCATTGAAAAGAGAAATACTTATTGATACTTCACAACACTCTGCTCAACAAACTAGAACTGCAATATTTGAATACATAGAAATTTTTTATAACAAACAACGTCACTATTAACTATTGCATTCCTGAGCATTTTGATTCATCATTCTCTTTGTGAAAAACATTCCAAACTTTCTCTCCACTTTTTCTGGGTAAGGTCAGTTTCCATTTGGTTCAAACTCGGATACAATTTCCCCAGAGCTGGGTAATCTCATACCAGAACCATCTGCTGCAATAAGTCTATAGCCTCTCCAACTCAGGTTCATCCTGATAGGCTGTTTGGATGCTTAAATTCTTGAAAAAGCCTGTATGGCAAATCTTATACCTTGCTTTAGAAAAAGCTTGCTTTGAGGGTACATGTCAATGGCTCCATAAGTTCACATTCTATTCCCAAACTTTTTTTAACTAACTTTAAAATCATAGAAAATACTGTCGAAAAAGGAAGTTTTCTTGTTCGTGTAAAACTCAACACAATGGATTTTCTGAAAAGTTTTCGAGTATATTGCATTTTTAATTTGTAAGATAAGATCTTTTCCTTTTTGCATGCCTCACCTAAAAAAGACACATTTTAAACTTTTTTGTTGCAATAAAATAGAAACAAAAGTGCTGTCCCTTGCACTCTTTGGATAATTTAATGATAAAAAATTTGGAGAGAAATTTTATACACTATCGCTGATATTTTTCCTTAAGTTGACGCCATTGCCTGAACGGATACATGACAAATCTATCGTTTATCAAATCGTCGGTAAGCCTAAAGCTATAGCCATTAAGCACGATAAAGAAAATCATTCATAATCGCTATAGCAACTAGTGTAGACACTTGACGTTCCTTGTGATTTGATAAATAGAGGTTTTTATCTGACTTCACAACAAGGGCTTCTGGATGACTTTGAAAGTGAACATTACCATGCTTATCTTCAATAGCCTCTATTACCCCCTCACTGGAAAATGCTGCAACTTTATATCCAAGTGACTCCAATTTTCTTCTATTTTCTGGTGTATTACTTACTGCTCCTGAATGAGCATCTGGAAAATATGTTGAAAACCAGCCATTTTCATTAGGTATTAGGAATTTGGCTACTACTTCTGCTAAACGACTATTTGGAACGATCTTTATCTGCTGGAGAGGTAGATCCTCTTTCTGTGGATTAGGTGCTGATTTTAAATGAGATCTTCGTTTCTCTTCATCACTCACAACACTCACTACTTCAATTCCCTTTGCATTCATTATGCCTTCACATATGCCAAGTAAATGAATTGCAGGGTTATCATCCACTATTTTTACAATTGCTTCAGTAACAAGCTGGCGACAAGGAGTGGGTGCTGAGTGTAAATTATCCGGAATAAATATTCTATTTATTTTGTGCTCTTTAACAAACTTTGCAACTTCAACTTTTATTCGGTCTAATGTTAGCTTCTTTGCCAATGTTTCATCTTGTTTTGCAAAGATAAGCGACTTTTCTTGGATTTCTTTTAAGTTAATTATTTTATTGCAGTCAATGAGTACGGTTTTAACTCCAAAGTTATTAAACATCTCGTAGATATTTTGAGATAGCCCAAGCTCATGTGCTTCTTCCGTTTTCAACAAACCAACAACTATGTCATTATTTACTGTATTTTCTGCCGTCAAGACAGTTGACGCTGGTTCTTCTTTTCTGGTTACATGTTGAGATGCCGGTTTTTCACTAACGCCAGCATAAGTAATATTGCTTAATAATAGAACTATAATTAATAAGATATTAAATAGTTTATTATAATATTTATATACTATGACTTGCCTCCCTAATATTTATATTACGATATAGAGTATTTTATAACAAAAAGGCAAGTTTGCCAAGAAAGAGAAGGTGGCCTGAGCAGGAATCGAACCAGCGACACAAGGATTTTCAGTCCTTTGCTCTACCAACTGAGCTATCAGGCCAACTGTATACTTTTATTTTTAGATAAAAAATGTTATCATGTCTATCAAAAGTTTTTAAAGTAGTTTATAAAAATAAAGGATGAACATTAATGACAAAATAGGAATCTACCCTGGCACATTTGACCCTATAACTTTTGGGCATCTTGACATAATCAAAAGAGCGTGTAAACTAGTCGATAAATTAATAATAGGAGTTGCAGAAAACGTTAATAAGCATACTGCCTTTGACACAAAGCTACGCACAAGCATGGCTGAAAATGAAATCAAAGGGCTAGGAATTGATGCAGATGTTATATCTTTTAATGGGTTGCTAGTGAAGTTTGCCAAAGAGCAGAATGCTTCTGTTATTATTAGGGGATTAAGAGCAGTATCGGATTTTGATTACGAGTTTCAAATGAGCTGGGTAAATTATAAACTTCTTCCTGAAATCGAAACCATATTTCTTCCTGCTTCTGAAGATACTCAATTTATCTCATCAAGCTTTGTAAAGGAAATAGCAAGATTAGGAGAAGATGTTAGCAAATTTGTATCAAAAGGTGTTCAAAACGAATTGATTAACCTGAATAGGATAAAAAATGGAGAATAGTGCTTGTTGTTTTTTATTTCTGAATGGGTATATTCAATATATAAAATGTTATAAGCTAAAGGAGCAGCATGTCAAAAGTGAGGGTTAATAATAGAAAAGTTTGTTGTCATGGTGATGAGAATGATGAGGGTTCCGGCCATCCATTAATATATTTAGATATGGGAGAAGAAGAGGAAATAGCCTGCCCTTATTGTGAAAAGACGTTTGTCCATGACTGCACTGTAGAAGCGGTTGGGGAGCTGACTAGGGATGAGCTCTAATGGCACTTCTGCAGACTTAGCTTATGTAAATAGCAATAAGAGGGGCAGTAAAAATGAAACTGTCCATACGGTCGAGCACTCCCCCATGGCCAGGTATCATATTTCCACTATCTTTAACACCGTAAGCTCTTTTAACAAGCGACTCAGTGAAATCGCCAAGTTGCGCTAGAATAGCAATTGCAAGGCCAATGATTGGAGAATAAAAAATTGAAAATAGACCAAAAAATATTGATCCAAAAATTGTGCACACTACTCCAGCTAAAATCGCACCAAGAAGTCCTGCCCAAGTTTTTCCAGGGCTAATAATTGGGCAAATTTTAGCTCCACCAAAATTCTTGCCAAACAGGTAGGCAGTAACGTCAATTCCCCAAATGGTTAAGACGAACCATACTAATGCGTATTTTCCCTGTGGTAGATTATATAAATATATTAATGAGGCGCTTGGTAGTGCAATCAATAATAATGCAAAAACGTATAAAATTTTGTTTCCCTGGGTTAGATTATACCATTCAAAAGAAGATAAAACTGCTATCGAAAAAATCAATAGGTAAAACGATAAATCACTGAAATATGTAGCAAAGAAAAATATGAATAATATTACTATTGAGGACAACATTCTAATTATAAAATTATTATCTACCATATTTTTTCTCTCTTTTTGTATAATCTTCTAATGCTTTACTCAAATCTTGACAAGAAAAATCAGGCCATAAAGTATCACAAAAATACAATTCAGCATAAGCTGCTTGCCATAATAAAAAGTTGCTTAACCTTTTTTCGCCGCCAGTGCGAATTAATAAATCCAATTTTGGCAAATCTTTAGTATATAGAAATTTTTCAAATTCCTCTTCTGATACATAAGCAATATTTTCTTTTATAATATTGCTTATAGCTTGTGTAATTTCTTGCTTTGCTCCGTAACTGACTGCCACAGTGAGTAATAAACCATCGTTCTTATGTGTCATTTCTTCTGCTTTTTTAATTTGATCCAATATTTTACTGGGTAACAGACTTAAATTGCCAATAAAATTCAACTTAATGTTACAATTGTAAATGAAATTGACTTTATCTTCATTAGTTAAAACGGAGTAAAATAAATCAAATAGACAGTCAGTTTCGTTTTTAGGTCTAAGCCAATTCTCCATAGAGAATGCATACAAAGTTAAGTAGGGTATAGTTAAGTCCGTACAATACTTGGCAATATCGTATGCAACTTCACTGCCCTTTTTATAACCATCAATTTTTACCCTTCCTTGATTGTTCGCCCATCTACCATTACCATCCATAATAATTGCTAAATGTTTCGGTAAAGATTCTTGATTCAACATTTAAATTTAACCTAATTTTGACTTGAGTGAAATTTTTTGGATTTCAATGGACACCTGGAAGGTGTCAGCTACTTGCATGACAGGAAGAGAGTTACTGTAGTGACACCAATAGTTGATACTTGAATGCAAAATTGGTGTCATCCCAGTGCTCCGACACTGGGATCCAGGAAATTTGATTTCAAACAAGTGCATCAGATAGTTGTATAGTAAAGACTGGATTCCAGTGTCAAACACTGGAATGACATCATTTGCTATGTAAGCTTTCTCCATATCATTTAGTGATTCAGTATATCCTTTTCTTTGATGGACAATTCACCATCAATCTTTTTTATATTATCATCAGTAATATTTTGTATTTCCTTCTTAGCACCATGAAAATCATCTTCTGAGATTTCTTTATTTTCCTTCATTTTTTCTGTTTCTTCCATAATATCTCTACGTATATTTCTAATGGCAATCCGTGCATTTTCAGCAAACTGATGCAATAATTTCACTAATTTTTCACGGGTTTCTTGTGTCAAGTCCGGAAGAGCTATACGTATGGTGCTACCCTCGACAACAGGATTTAAATTCAGGTTAGCATTTAATATAGCGTTTTTCACTTCACCTACAACACTAATGTCCCAAACTTTAATTGATAGGGTTTTGTTATCTATAACCGAAACGCCTGCAACTTGATTTAACTTTTGATGCCCACCATAGATGTTTACAACTATACCATCAAGCAAAGATGCACTAGCTCTACCAGTGCGTACGCCTTTAATATCATCATGAAAGGACTGAATAGTTTTTAGCATTCTTTCTTTTGTTTTAGCTTTTATTTCATTTAACATAAATTACCTACTGTTTACAATCTGAAACTATAGTATAAGTACCTTGACCCTTAATAATATTGACTATTTTTTCTCCCTTCAAAGAAAAAACTATAATTGGAATAGAATTCTCACGAGCAAGTGAAATTGCTGATGCATCCATAACTTTTAAATCACGAGTCAATAAATCCGTGTAAGAAAGCCTATCATACATTACAGCATCCTCATTTTTTTTCGGATCAGCGGAGTATACACCATTTACTTGCGTACCCTTTAGAATAACATCACAATTCATTTCAACAGCACGTAAGGCTGCAGCTGTATCTGTAGTAAAAAATGGGTTGCCTGTGCCTGCTGCAAAAATTACCACTCTACCTTTTTCTAAATGACGAATAGCTTTCCTTCTGATGTAAGGTTCGCATACAGTGGCCATGGGTATTGCAGATAATACCCTAGAAGCTACTAAATTTTTTTCTAAAAAGTTTTGTAAAATTAAAGCATTGATTATAGTTGCAAGCATTCCAATATAATCACTGCTTGCTCTTTCACAACCACTTAAAGACGCAGATGTGCCACGAAAGATATTACCACCACCAACAACAATACATACCTGAACTCCAAGATTACAAACTTCAACTATGCCTTTAGATAACTCACCTATAGTCTCCATATCGTGACCAAATTGCTTTGATCCCATCAAAGCCTCACCAGAGATTTTAAATAACACCCTGGAATATTTTATTTCGCTTTTTTCATTTGTTGAAATAAACATTTTTTGCTATTTAATCTGCATCACCCAAAACAAGTAACTTGTAATTAGAGAGTTTAACAGCACTCAACTCGCTTGATTTTATAAAATCAGAAATCTTCATCTTATCATCCTTTATAAATTTTTGCTCCAGTAA
The DNA here is from genome assembly GCF_021378375.1 of Wolbachia endosymbiont of Drosophila innubila. Classification (NCBI taxonomy): domain Bacteria; kingdom Pseudomonadati; phylum Pseudomonadota; class Alphaproteobacteria; order Rickettsiales; family Anaplasmataceae; genus Wolbachia; species Wolbachia endosymbiont of Drosophila innubila. The sequence continues at coordinate 473,309 of NZ_CP076228.1, forward strand.
AACAACTTCTTCATAGTACTTAGCCATTCGTCCATCTACTATTTTTTTTGCTACTTCTTCAGGTTTATTTAAGCTCCTCACTTGCTCTTCAATTATAGAACGTTCGTTGTTCAACTTCATTTGATCTAAATCATCTATAGACAAAGCTTCAGGCTTCATAGCAACTACATGCATAGCTATTTGTTTCCCAATCTCTTGTAGCTTCGCCTTATCACCAGATGATTGCAATGCAATTAAAGCACCAATCTTACCTAAGCCACACACATCACCATGTACGTAGCCAGCAATAACTCCATCCTTAGCTTCTAAGTAACAAAGCTTGCTTAACTCTAGCTTCTCACCAAGAACTGACGTACCATTCATAATAGCTTCCTGCACTGTGCCAATGCTTTCATACTTGGCATTTTTTAACTCATCAACGCTAGTACAGCGTTCTTGATGAGCAATGGATGCTAAATTTAAAACTAACTCTATAAATTTCTCATTCCTTGCGACAAAATCGGTTTCGCAATTGAGTTCAATCAATACACCACAATTTTCAGTCAAACACATAGCAACGAGCCCATCTGAAGCTACTCTATCAGATTTTTTGTCAGCTTTAGCAAGACCTATTGTACGTAACTTATCAACGGCTTTCTTAATGTCACCATCACATTCTTCTAATGCTTTTTTACAGTCACTTAAGCCAAGCCCTGTTCTATCACGTAATTCTCTTATATCATCTGGATTCATCTTCATTTGTTACTACCTCCCTTTCTTCTTCTTTGTAAACTTTACTACGTCTCCTTTTAGTTTGCACAATACCATCTTCTTTTTCTTGAATAAACTCATCACCCCTTATATCATCAATCTTAACTCCAGATTTTGCTAGACTAGACTCTATTCCAGCTAATATAGAGTCGGTAGCTAATTTACAATAGAGCTCTATTGATTTTCTTGAGTCATCATTTCCAGGTATTAGATAAGTAATACCATCTGGATCAGAATTAGTATCAAGTATTGCAACTATTGGAATTCCTAACTTCTTAGCCTCCTTAACCGCTATATGCTCTTTATTAGTATCAATGATGAATAAGATATCAGGAATTGCTCCCATTTCTCTAATACCGCCAAGCGCCTTATCAAGCTTTTGCTTTTTCTTTTCAATGTTTCCCAATTCTTTCTTTGTTAAAATGCTATCCTCGTCATTTAATATTTTCTCATATTGCATCAAGGTTTTTATCGAAGAAGAAACAGTGCCCCAATTAGTAAGCATACCACCAAGCCAACGATGATTCACATAATATTGACCACAACGAATCGCTTCACTTGCAATAATATCACAAGCTTGAAACTTTGTACCAACAAATAGAATGCGACCACCTTGAAATGCAACGTCATATAAAGCCTTCATGGCCACCTGTAGCAATGGTAGTGTTTTTCGCAAATCAATTATATGTATACGATTTTCTCGATGCACTCCATATATGTATGGAGCCATTTTTGCGTTCCAGCGACTAATTTTGTGACCAAAATGTACACCAGATTCAGCTAAATCACGCACAGTGACTTTAGGCAAATTTGTCATATATCATTCCTCCAAATAGTTTATCTTCCATGGCATAACCCTAATGGGACTACTTGTACAAGCCATGTGTGAAATTAAATTATTTACATAGTAATAGAAAAGACAGCAAAGCGCAAACAAAAAATATTGACAAAGGGCAACATGTTTATTAGCTTTAAAGTTGAAGCCCGAAAATGCTAAAAAGAAATTAGGGGGGTGTAGCTCAGTTGGTTAGAGCGCATGCCTGTCACGCATGAGGTCGTGAGTTCAAGTCTCATCACTCCCGCCATATTAGTTTTAGCATAACTTGGAATTCGCAGTATTATTGCCGGTATTGAGAAACGCCTTCACCAAACTTGACATGGCATGGTATTGTAATTAATACTTAAATAGGTTTGTTTTTATCATTAACAATTAGGATTAAATATGCTCATTTCTGAAGTTTTTGCAGCAGATGCAACTAGCAATACATCAAGTATCGGCGCATCTTTTGCTAGTTTTATTCCACTGATTTTAATATTTGTGGCATTTTATTTTCTCATTATTCGCCCGCAACAAAAAAAACTAAAAGAACATAGAAAGATGATAGATCAAATAAAACGTGGTGATACAGTCATTACTTCTGGTGGAATAATAGGTGAAGTTAATAAAGTTGATGAGGCAAATGCACAATTTATAATAGAAATAGCACCAAAAGTTGAGATAAAAGTTCTAAAGTCCGCTATATCTGAGGTTTTAAGCAAAGAAACTCAAAAAGTAGCAGCTAAACCAATTAAAAAGGTAAAATCGAAAGAATGATAAAAAGAATATAAATCAACCAGTAATAAAGGCAAAAATGCTTAACATGTTTAGAAAAAAGTTTGTTTGGTGATCCATTTGTGTGCGGAATATTTGGTGTAGTAAGTAGCGGTGATTCAGTAATACCAACCTTACTAACTGGGTTACAAAAATTGGAATATAGGGGATATGATTCCTCAGGTATAGCAATCATAAATAACGAAGGTAAGATAGAAGTCAAAAAATCAGAAGGTAAAGTCGAAAGGTTATGTGAAGTTGTTGATGACAGCAAGATGTCTCACAGTACAGTTGGTATAGCACATACTCGCTGGGCTACACATGGAGTCCCAGGCCTTAAAAATGCTCACCCCATTCGTACAAATAATGTTGTTGTTGCTCATAACGGCATAATTGAGAATTACAATCTGCTAAAAAAGGGTCTAGAAGAAAGGGGCATGTCATTCCATACTGACACTGACACAGAGATCATACCAAACATGCTAACCTTATATCTTGATGAAGGATTGTCGCCAATTGATTCTCTATCTAAGTGTTTAAACAACTTACATGGCTCATTTGCCTTGGTCTTATTATTTGCAGAATATCCAGACGCCTTATTTGTTGCGAAGAGAAATTTGCCTTTAGCAATAGGCTATAACTGTAACACAGTGTTTGCTGCATCTGACTCTAATGCTTTAAGTGCATTTGTGGAAAGAATATCGCATTTGGAAGATGATGACATTGCAGTGATAAAATCTAGTGGAGTTAGTATATACAACAATGGTACACAAGTTAAACGCAGTATAGAAAATAGTAGTCCAAGTGATTTTCTAATTAGCAAAAATGGTTACCCTAGCTTCATGTTAAAAGAGATTTTTGAGCAACCGCGTGCATTAAACAAAACAATAAATCAATTTTACAAGCAATATAAAGAGGTAATATTTGCTAACAAAAAATTGTTTTCTGAGCTGAGTTACATTACTATAGTTGGATGCGGGTCATCTTATTTTGCTGGGCTAATAGCAAAGTATTGGCTGGAAAATGTCGCTCAAGTTCGAGTATATCTAGAAATCTCATCAGAATTTAGGTATAGCAACGTCAAGCTGGAAGAAGGCAGCATTGGGTTATTTATCTCTCAATCTGGTGAAACTGCAGATACCATAGAAGCGCTGCGTTATGCAAAATCACAGAAGCAAACAATCATTAGTATAACTAATACATTTAGCAGCAGCATTGAAAAGATCTCAGATATTGTGTTACATACTCTTGCTGGGCCAGAAATTGGTGTTGCTTCAACAAAAACCTTTTCTGCGCAACTTGCAACTTTAGCATGCTTTGCCGTGGAGCTTGGAAAAATAAAAGGTGTACTGGGTGGAGAGAGAATAAAACAGCTAAGCAACGCTATTAACTCTATTCCCGAGTATGTTGAGCACGTTTTGAATGTGATGAAAATACAACATATATCGGACAGTATATTAGAACACAATAACGTTATTTTAATCGGCAGAGGAAGTTCATACGGAGTTGCAATGGAAGGCGCATTGAAAATAAAAGAGCTTTCATATATCAATACAACTGGTATTGCAGCGGGAGAAATGAAGCATGGTTCTATTGCTTTAATAGACTCTACTGTGCTTGTTATAGCAATTATCCCTTATGATGATTTATTCTTTAAAACGCTATCTAATATACAAGAGATTATTGCAAGAAAAGGCAAAGTAATTGCCTTCAGTGATAAACAAGGAGCGCCATTCCTAAGGGGAGTTTGCGCAGATGTGGTGCAACTTCCAGACACTGATAATTTTATCTCTCCAATCATCTACAGTGTTGCTATGCAATTCCTTGCTTACTTTACTGCAGCAAAAAAAGGGTTAGATGCAGATTGTCCAAGAAATTTAGCTAAGTCTGTCACGGTTGAGTAGTCCATTTAAAGTTAAAGCTAAACTTCTAATTAAGGTGACCAGACTGCATTCTGTGATTTTTAGCAAAACACGATACACAATCGTCATTCCGCTACTTGTTAGCGGAATCTATGCCGAGATACCGCGGCGGTATGACGGTTCGCGGCGGCATAGCTATCTTCAAAAATATGGTTGAATAGTTGTTAATAATAGTGTATAATTATTAATCTTTTCTCAGTATTTTTACTATGGCTCTTTCTAAATTTCTCGATCCAAAGTTAGATTTAACATTTAAGAAAATCTTTGGCACTGAAAAAAATAAGAATATTCTTATCCATTTTTTAAACGATATTTTAGGATGTACTGAAGTCAACACTATACAAGAAGTAGAATTCTTAAGCACCATTATGGACCCTGAAATTGCTTCTGATAAACAAAGCATTGTTGATGTTCTTTGCAGAGATTCTAGTGGGAACAGGTATATAATTGAGATGGTGCGACCTGAAAGCCTTCGGTCATATTGTTTATAAAAGGAGAGGAATTCATTCAGAAAGAAACTGAAAGGATTCTAAAGCTTATTGAGCCAGATGTTTTGCCATCTGAGTCTACGCATCAGTGCGAATTGGGTAACCAGTTGGTGCTGAGCGACGCGGACAATGAACCTCCTCTTGATAAAGAAGATGCTCAATCGTGAGAGAAAGCATAAACTACAAGCATCATGTGGTTGGAGGGCTAGGCTTAGTGGTATGGTGAACGTAAGTGAAGCTTCATAAGTATCGTAACGATTAAAGAGCTAAAGATGCTGATAAGCTCCGACCAAAAGGTAATGTGACATTTTTCATTTCTGGATGTACGCAAATAATAATTCCACCGGTATAGAGAAGCCACCTAACCCACTATTGTATGACAAAAGGAACAGGATAAGCCTGTATTTTCGCCTATATGGCAGGCAACCCGCAAGGAATGCTGATGGATGTGCAGGTAAAGGATAATGGAGAAAGCGAATGCCATTTTGTAACGAAATGGATAGAATTTGTAACATTAATTCGCGTGAAAACGAGCAGACTTCCATTTGGTCCTTCATGACAAGAAACTTTGTTAACCACTTAAGGTAGGAAAGCAGATGATTACAAGTACAACTGTAAGTGCACCTACCAATAACTCCGAAGCATGGAACCAGTTACCCTGGAAGAAATGCCAAAAAGTTGTTATGAGGCTACAGAGGCGTATTGTTAAGGCTGTCCAACAAGGCAGATGGGGTAAGGTGAAAACTTTACAACACCTTCTCACACGCTCTTTTAGCGGCAAAGCTTTGGCGGTTAAGAGAGTAACTGAAAACCAAGGAAAAACACAGCAGGTGTAGATCGTCAAATATGGTCAACTTGCAACACAAAATTTCAAGGAATAAAGCTATTAAAACAAAGAGGATACAAACCTTCTCCGCTAAAACGGATATACATCAGTAAGTCTAATGGCAAAAGAAGACCTCTTGGAATCCCTACGATAAAAGATAGAGCCATGCAAGCATTATACTTGTTTGCTTTGGAACCGATAGCTGAAACGATCAGTGATCGTCACTCTTATGGTTTTAGACCAAAAAGATCCTGCGCAGACGCTACTGTGGCTTGCCACTTGTTACTGGCAAGCCGTAACCAACTACAATGGATACTCGAAGGTGATATTAAAGGGTGTTTTGATAACATTAACCATGAATGGCTCATGAAGCATATTCCTATGGAGAAGAAAATTCTTCATAGCTGGTTAAAAGCTGGCTTCCTAGAATCAAAAACTCTGTATTCCACAACTGCAGGTACCCCACAAGGTAGTATCATCTCTCAATACTAGCAAATCTAGCCCTAAATGGACTTGAAAAATCATTGGAAAGTCAATTTGGTAAACTTGGCAGTAAAAGAAGAAGCAAAATCAGAAGTGGAGTAAATGTAATCAGGTACGCAGATGACTTTATCATTTCAGGAATCACACGTGAAGTACTGGAAAATGAAGTAAAACCTCTAGTATCGTCCTTTCTTCAGGAGAGAGGTCTTATCCTTTCCGAAGAGAAAACAAAAATTACATCTATTACAACAGGGTTTGACTTTTTTGGTTGTAATGTACGCAGGTATAATAAGAAGTTAATTATAAAACCTTCAAAAGAAAGTATTAAGAAACTTAATAAAGCACGTACATTGATAAAGGCAAACATAGCGAACACTCAGGCCGTACTAATCAAGTTGCTCAATTCCCTATTAAGGGGATGGGAAAATTACTACAGCCATGTGTGTGCGAAAAGAGCTTTTAACAAAATAGACCATGAAATTATGTGTGCTCTATGGAAATGGGCAAAGAAAAGACATCCTCGTAAAGGATTACGTTGGATAAAGAATCGTTACTTCAAGGTAATGAAACAACGCCAATGGGTCTTTGCTGCACCCATATGCAAGAACAAACCGAAAGAGATAAGGTATTTAAGACTGCTTAGGTTGATTGATATACCTATCAGACGACATGTTAAAATCAGGGCGGATGCAAATCCACTTGACTTAAAATGGAAAAAGTATTTTGATGAAAGAGTGAAACAAACAAAAATGTTAGCAAGCTCTTTCTCAAGAGAAGGTTCTCTGCTGTTGGTGTCACCATTAAGAATGATGTTTTCTGAGGAATCATGAAGGACAAGCCGGTTCGAGAAAAGAAGGACTTAGATAAGGGGCTCAAGCGTAGTGTGGAGAAACCTGCATGCTGCGTTTCTAAGGGAGGGAGTAGTAGCAATACTACTTCCTTACCTAACCAGGTCGCTAAAACTAAGGGCTTTGAAAACGCGCACAACTTTATGCTGCTAAGGCTTACTCAAGACAAGCTGATAAATCTGGTAAATACGTTGATTTAAAGAAGATTTTCTTTATCGCGATTTCAAATTGTACCTTATTCCCTGATAAGCTTGACTATATATCTAGCCATACCATAAGAGATGAAAACCAATGAGCATGACTTAAAAGATTTTCAATTTATCTTCATAGAGCTGCCAAAATTTCCTAAGAGTAGAGAAGAACAACTAGAAAGTGTAGTAGACCGTTGGCTATTTTTTTTCAAATATGCAGATGAAACAACGGACGAAGATCTCAGAAAAATTGCGGAAAAATCACCAATAATAAAGCTAGCATATGATGAATTAGATAAGTTTCACTGGAATGAAAAAGATCTAATAACTTATGAAGAAAGAATAATGGATCTGCGCAAAGAAGAAGCCATTCTTGAATACAGACTTGATCTTGCTAAAGAGGAAGGTAGAAAAGAGAGGGAAATTGAAGTCGCAAAGAATCTACTTAAAGCAGGTGTTTCTATTGATATCATAGCTCAAACTACTGGTCTTACAGCTAATGAAATTAAAGACTTAAGCTCTTTGGATGTTTAGATGAACATCTTTGTACTAGATGAAAACCCAGAGATTGCGGCAAAAATGTTATGTGATAAGCATATAGTAAAAATGCTATTAGAAACTGCTCAGTTACTGAGTAATGTTTTTTCAATAGCATTAAAAGTGCCAAATCCTTTAGTCAGCATCACAGACCAGAATATAGAAGTTCCATATAAACTTACTCACAAAAACCACCCTTGTTCTCTATGGGCTAGACAATCCAAAGGGAACTTTTTCTGGTTAATAAAATACGGAAGGGAGCTGTGCAAAGAGTATACTTGGCGATATAAAAGAAAACATAGATCAGAAGAAGTTATAGATTGGTGTGATAGTAATAAGAATTTGCTTGTTTTTCAATCAACCGATATAAAGCCTTTTGTACAGGCGTTACCAGATCAATATAAGTCTAGTCATTCAGTAAAAGCTTACAGAGAGTACTACCTAAAAGAAAAGATGAGGTTTGCTAAGTGGGAAAAGGGTAGAGAAGTACCGGATTGGTTGCTAAGCAGAATCGTACGTCTGAAAAGCCGCAAATAAAAAGAACGCCTTAATTAGTAGAGAGGAAGGTGCATAAAAACTAAAACATCTTCTCACTTTAACTCTTAATTAGATTTGAGGTAAATCATTAAAATCTCCACTCTTTTAACTGAGTCTGATAAAATTTAAAAACGGCAGTTTATTGAATACTTTACATGATTAAACCATTAAAACTCTTCAATTTTACTGAATTGATGGTAATTTCAAGGTATTTGCTGCTCAAATTTAGATACATGCTAATTTCTCTATTATAAATACTTAAATTATAAACTATTTACTCTTTAATTTTGGTTATTAGTACTGCGATCCAGAGGTATTCCAACATCACTCACTTCAGAAGAGCAAAGTACTCTGATAATCTGGAATTTCAAAGTAAGGTCTCGATATTACTTCTTTTATAACCTAACGAAAATCTGAGTTCAGAACATAAAACCAGTCCCTTAATATAACTACTTTGCTGTTCCCTTACTATCATTTACAAAGAAGCCCTTATATTTTTCTACTAAATCTGGTCTTTTCTTCATCTATATCTCCTTCTACACCTAGAACTCTATTCGCCAATTCCCTATTCTCTAGAGAAATAAGTAATGCTCTATATCACCGTCAGAAATTAATCTGCCGCACCGAGAACTGATAGACCTTTTTATCTTTCCCATTATCTCTTTTCTTGGGGTGAGTAAAACAATATATTTTTCCACATAGTTATAAGCTGGGAACCATAAAAACAGCTTCATGATCAGCCATTTTAAAAGTTCGATCAAGTTCAATATTCCTAAGCGTTGTACTTGCCTTATATGAACAATAACATCCCAATGTAAGGAAAGTTAATGCAGTCAAAGCAAGTGAAATAGATATTCCTAAATGAGACATTGTTAAACTTGTGCCAACAGCAAATACTCCAGATAATATAAGAGAAGCAGAGGCATAAATTATTTGCTTTCTACTCTGAGCTCTTGCTTCTGAGAATTGAGATTTTACTGCTGAACTTTGTTCAGAGACTCGAGATAGGTTGCTAGTCCTTTTACTATAACCTTGTTTTACATTAACACCCACAGACTCAGTGGCAACTTTTGAATCCATCTCATCCTGGATTGATATATCAATATTTTCCGGCTGTTCATTAGCTAGAATAAGCTCATCATGCAAATTTTTTACAGAGCAAAAATGTAAGAGATCGATACTAAAGCTTTCTTCAATGCCTTTTAATCGTTTATTCTCTCCCTTTAATTGTTTTATATTTCCTCGTAATATACTATTTTCTAATAGCAATTCCTCACATTGTTCCCCTTTTGCATCTATCTCTTGTTCCAGCTTTACTAGTTTAATTTCACAGTCTTTACATAACTCAGCTTTTCCTTCCGGTACATCTGCATCCTCCACTTGTATACACGAATCTTTGGTTTCTCTTTTTGTCTTTTCCGCTCTTAACAAAGACCCATAATCATCTTTTAACTCATTTATTCTTTGCATTAATCGTTGATTGCTCTCATTCAGCCCATTTATAACTCCCTGCATCTTTTCTTCTTTATTAAGTAGCAATTCCTTTTCTTCTTTCGCTGTAGCAAATTTTTCCTTAAGTTCATCATTTTTTGCTAGAAAATCTTTATTCTCTTTTTCAAGTTTATCTACTTTTTTCTCTAACTCTTGAATACTGTTATCTAAGGATTCATTCGTCTTTTCAAATCTCTTCAATCTTTGTTCAAGATACATGCTTTTAGAATCACTTTGTAGTAATCTTGTACCAATATCTACGAGCATTTCTTCTACAAAATCCATAAACTTTTTGAAATGTCTCTCATGAACTATCACTTCTGCACTTAGTGTAGTATTACCCAGCTTTTCCACAATTTCTTGGATTTTTTTTAAACTATTGGATAATAGCTCCATTCGTTCAAAAATTTTAGTTACTTTACTTACGTTCAATTCATCACTCAGATCTGCATTACTAGTATAATTCTCACCAGTGGTAACTAGGTTAGAAAGTGTTCTATCACCACTAGAGGCAACTTGCTCTTGTCTATAATTTGTAGAAGTTCCTGTTGGACTAGTACCATTTTTCTGATCTTCTCTACTGCTTTCATTCGTAAAGCGCTTCACTCCCATTACCCTCCTAACATTCTCTCCAAGTTCTTCTCTTTCGATTATAATACGAGATTCATTTTTTTCATAGTTAATTTTATCATATAATTGTTCACATTCTTTGTAGGACGATATTGGTTGTAGCGTCTTCTTCTTTACTTCTTCATCGTAGAAAGCTCTCAGCTTATCATTTGATAATATTGCTATAGCTTCTTTTACATCAGGATGCAATTGAGAATGCCCATTTTTGCATGAATGAACACGGTTCAGTAGAAAAATCTTAACAGAGTGTTGCTTGTATTCCATAATTTCCTCTAATGTAATCCCCATAACTTTTTCTTGTGATTCTATGTATCCTAGAGCTTCTTCAAAGTCTTGTCTGTTAGAGGTGAGAGGTTGAGCTTTTTTTAACTTTTTGATCTCACTATCTTTTGGATGCACACCATTAACTTCAATAACAGGGATAACACTTGCAGAGTCAATCGCATTTAACACAATACTACAATCATCTTGATTTTTTAGGAAAGCTTTTAGCTGTTTTTTAAAGTTCAATAAATTACTTAATTTATCTTCATTAGTTTTAGATTTTTTGATTTGATCATAAACGTTTCTGGCTGCTTGGTTATTCTCTTTATCAGTCCTTATTTTACTTTCTAACTTACCAAGGAGTTTGCTCAGTGGTTTTTTAAGTTTCTTATAATCGTTAACAAGCAGTTCTCTTATCCGTCTTTCAAAATCTCCTTTTTCTTTGAATCTCAAAACAGTATATAGATCATCTTCAGCCCTCTGCTGATCGGATTTTGTATTTACAACCATAACCTTACACTAACAGATACTGCTGAACAGAACTTAAGGGCGAAGTTAAAACACACTTAGTTAAAGTCATAAGCACTTCTCCAATTAATCTTACTAATATTCTTCTGGAAAACAACATATCTACTGACCTTATTCTTGGGAATATAAATAGAAAAAGTGCATCACCTATAGTCTCCAGAAAACCTGGTGTTAGCTGTCAAATTAAGATTTCTAGAAAATACTCAATAATTCCAGACAGATTTCTCTAGGCCTGACCAGAACGTTTGGGTATCAAATAGGTCTTTCTGGAGTAATTAGGTGTTGTAACTTAGTTACAAATTTAGTACCATAGCGTTGTTTTCATGATATAGGGAGGTTTAAATGCCAATAGAAACAAAACGTCAGGCTGAAGTGCTTAAAAAGCTACAAGATGTGATAAAACATACAGATCGTGACATTGCGGCTGGAAGAAAGTTAGCTATTAAAAGGTGAGTCGAGACCTATATAGAGTATATCAAACTTTTTAAGGATGATAAGCTGGAATTCTTATATAATGTTTTTCGAGATGAAGGTTGTTGGTTAGGTACAAGGTTAAATAATACTGTTTTAGGTCAGAAATTGACTGAAGAGAAAATAGGAGAAATCGATAACCCATTACCAAGGTATGGTATGGCATCTAGGTACTGTATAACGGGCAAGATAGGTGATTTTTTCAACAAACAGTTTGTACTCTCTAGAGGTCAATTTACTTCAGAAGAGGTAGATAGTCAAGGTAATCCGATCAGTGATCAATATGTAAGAAACATTCTGCTATCATCCATGAAGAGAAATGGTCCTGTGTTTGATTTCTGGATCGATAGAGAATCTGGGGAATTAAAGAAGTATGATGCAGTAGAAGGTTTTGACAGTGCTGTAAAACTTAAGTGGAGCGAAGGGGTAGAGTATTTTTATAATCAGTTAGAGGAAAAAGATAAGGAGAAGAAGCTTACAGAAGCTATTGTTGCTCTTTCTCGTCCTCAATCTGTTGAGAAAGACGCTCCTATTTTAGATTTTTGTGTAAGGAATATAGGCGATAAAGATACTCTTTTACAGAAATTATTGCAGAAAGATAAGGGAGTATATTCCCTTCTTGCTGAATTAATAGAGTCATGTTTTTTTGATACGGTTCATGATTTGGTACAGTGCTGGTGTTATAAAGGCGTTTCAGCAGGAGGAGACTGTTCGGACAAGATATTCTCACAGCAAGACTATGAACTTTTTCTTTATTCACTTTCAAATGTGATGTTGAAAAATCCTGAGTTAAGTGTTCAAGCTAGATCCCTTATTATGGAGATTTGGAAATGTGAACGCTTTGCTGAATACAGAGAGACCTCTGTTAATACTTCTAATTATACAGTTCCTATAAAGAGTGTACTTGGGGGATTAATCATTAATTGGAAACGAGAAGATGTTTGTAAGCCCGATAGGGAAATAGAGAAAGAAGAAATATTAGATATGATTTCATTTGCCAAAGGTTGCTTTCCTGAAAAGTTTGACCTTTTTAAAGAAGTCATGATAGAAAATCTTAGAATATGTGGTAGGGAAGGAAAGAGGAAAGGTGTAGATTACGGCAAGTTTGCAGAAGAGTTATTTCTTCAGTTAGAGAAAGTAACTTTACCTTCTGTAGGTGATGGTCCTTGGAATAATTTGCGGTCTCAATCTAAGGTATCTTTGCCACTTGATGGTTCTGGTGATGGCCCACAGTCTGAGTTTGAAGCTCCTAGTGTGAGTGGTATTTCTGGTTCTCATAAGAAAAGAAGAATCTAGTCTACTCATTAATGTGAGTGGTTTTTCTGGTCTTAGCAAATAGAGAGGTGCTTTGTGTCTTTAATAAGAAGTTTAGTGGATGGAGATCTTGATGGTTTTAGACAAGAGTTTGAATCCTTTTTAGATCAATGTCCATTTTTCTTGTATCATGTAAGTACAGGACGTTTCCTTCCTGTATTCTTTTTCAGTATGTTTGCTACTGCTCATGATGCTAATATCTTAAAAGCAAATGAGAGAGTGTATTTTCGTTTTGATAATCATGGTATTGATACAGGTGGTAGAAATAGAAATACAGGGAACCTAAAAGTCGCTGTTTATCGTGACGGACAGCAAGTTGTCAGATGCTACAGTATTTCTGATCGTCTTAATAGTGATGGGTTAAGGTTCAGTACAAGGGAAAGAAATGCTCTAGTGCGAGAGATTAGAGGGCAAAATCCAAATTTAAGGGAAGAAGACCTAAATTTTGAGCAATACAAAGTATGCATGCATGGAAAGGGCAAGAGTCAGGGAGAGGCGATTGCAACAGTATTCGAGGTGATTCGTGAAAAAGATTCTCAAGGTAGAGATAGATTTGCTAAATATTCAGCGTCTGAGATTAGCCTTCTTAGGCATATAGAACGCAATAGGCTTAATGGGATTAATGCGCCTGCGCCACGCAGTTTGTTGACAGTTAAGGAAATAGGAAGTATACGACTCAATCAAGATCAGAGAGTACAGCTTGGTCATTTGGTCAATTTTGTGCAAGTTGCACCGGGTCAGCAAGGGATTTTCAGTTTTATGGAAGTGCTAGCAAGTAACCAAAGAATAAATATAGAACGTGGAATAAATGAAGGAATTTTGCCATACATAACTCGAATCTATCGTAGTTACCTAGGCAGCCTACAAAATGACATTCAAAATCGCAGTCAAAAGTTTGAGAGTCACGGATTTTTCTTAGGTTTGTTGGCAAATTTTATTCATCTCTACACAATAGATATTGACCTTGACTTGTCTCCTGGAAATTCATATGTTGCTTTTCTTATATGTCATCAGGCAGAGAGAGAAAACATTCCTATCGTTATTAATGTTACTAGATGGAGGACATCGTCTGATATTGCATTAAACCGCGCTAGAGCTGATGCTAAAAGATTACATGCTTCTTCATTTATATCTATTCACACTGAATCAAGAAATGCTGTTTGTATTGGATTAAATTTTAATCTGAATATAGATCCTTTTAGTATTGATACAGTAGAGTTTTTAGAGAATAGATTTCCTTTGGTACAAAGATTATTTGAGTGTTTGGAGGATGAAGGAATTAGAGAAAATATTAGAGATTTCTTGCTTCAACATCTTCCTAACGAAATACCAAGAAATGCAGAGAATTATAACAGAATATTTGATTGCATAACTGGTTTTGCTTTTGGGAATAGTATTTTAGAAGAGTTCAGATTAGTAAACGCAGTTCAACAACGTGTAAGAAAGTATATATTTAGATATGGTGATGAGAATCATGCTTTAACCATGGTCTTCCATACTCAAGGTTCTGATATAGTTATACTTCATATTAGAGATAACAACGCTGTACAACAAGGAGCCATCAATTTACAAGATCTTAATGTTGACGGAAATAATGTTCATGTACGGGAAGTTTCATGCACACTTAATAATCAACTTGGCCTTAATATTCATACAGATAACCTTGGTTTATATCACAATTACCAAAATAATAATCAAATAATTTTCTTGGTGGTAATCTTGTGCAAGTGCCTAATGCTGGAAATGTGCATAATGCTTTAAATCAAGTTATGAATGATGGCTGGCAAGATAGATTTCAGCATCAAGAATTATTTAGAAACATTTCTGCAGTATTAATGCCAGAAGATACGCATGGCAATATGATAATAGATGTAAATAGCAAAGATAAGTTTCGCTCTATACTACATGGTACATTTTATGCTAGTGATAATCCTTATAAAGTGCTTGCTATGTATAAAGTTGGTCAAACATATAGTTTAAAAAGGTGGCAGGAAGAAGAAGGAGAAAGGGTAATACTTACAAGAGTTACAGAACAGAGACTAGGTCTTCTATTATTAAGACAACCTACAGCAGATACTCACCCAATTGGATATGTATTAGGATTTGCTGATAATGCAGAAGAAGTAGAACAGGAGCAAGACGAGGCAAGGTACAAAATAACAGAATTGATGAGCAAACAAAGGGGATATTTGCCTATTACTTCTGGAAATGAGGTGGTTTTGTCTTATGCTGTATTTAATAGAGGTGCACAGAGAGCAGAAGACTTTATATCTCTTCCACAACAAGCAGTGTATGTACATAGACTTGATCGTCGTGGTCATGACTCAAGACCAGAAGTATTAGTGGGACCTGAAAGTGTTATTGATGAAAATCCACCAGAAAATCTATTGTCAGATCAAACTCGTGAAAATTTCAGGCGCTTTTACATGGAAAAAAGACCAGGACAGAACTCGATTTTTTTGCTTGATATAGATGATAATCTGCACGTTCCATTTAGTTACTTGCAAGGTACTAGAGCACAGGCAATAGAAACATTAAGGTCAAGAATAAGGGGAGGTGGTACTTCTACAGCACAAGGAATATTACAACAAATAAACACTATCCTTCGTAGAAACAACGCTCGTGAAATAGAAGATGTGCATAATCTACTTGCACTAGACTTTGCAACAGAAAATCAAAATTTCCGTTATTGGCTACAAACTCATAACATGTTTTTCGCTGCACGACAATATACTTTCCATGATGATCGATCTAATCCAACTAATGATCGTCATGATTTTGCAATAACTTCAGTAGGAGTCGATGGAAATCAAAATGATCCAACAGGTAGGGACTTATTAAGTAGTAACATAGATAACTTTAAACAAAAAGTAGATTCGGGTGAAAAAGATAGATTAACTGCTATTATTAATGTAGGTAATCGTCATTGGGTTACATTAGTTATTGTCCACCAAAATGGAAATTATTATGGGTATTATGCTGATTCACTTGGTCCAGATAGTCGTATTGACAATAATATTCGAGGAGCTTTAAGAGAATGTGATATTAGCGATGATAATGTCCATGATGTTTCCGTTCATCAGCAAACAGATGGCCATAATTGTGGCATATGGGCATACGAAAATGCTAGGGATATTAACCAAGCTATTGATCAAGCTTTACAGGGAAATAGTAACTTTGGAGAGAAAGGCGAAGGTATTATAGGTTATATACGTGGTCTTCTTAGTGCAGGAATTGGAAATGACACTAGACAACCTCAAAGAAATGAACAATACTTTAGAAATCGGAGAAGAAATATTTCACAATTATTCCAAAATGATTCTCTATCTTCTCCTAGGGGTAGGTTGATTCAAGGTCGTCCAGGAATTCAACATGAAATTGATCCATTACTATTACAATTTTTAGAACTCCAATATCCACAGCGTGGAGGTGGGGGAGCATTGCAATTAGGCGGAGAAAGAGTGATATCAATTGATTTTGGTCCGCAATCTGTATTGGATGAAATTGATGGAGTGAATAGAGTTTATGATCATAGCAATGGTAGAGGCAGTAGGTAGAGGTTAATAGGTGAATGAAGTATTTCTTTACTCCATATTTACGCGTTGGTTGTAATGGGTCTTTTAATTTATTTCTGCATATTTTTTTTGGGGGGTTGTTTATTAACAATAATATAGAAAATATTAATAAAGCTTTTGTCCATAAAGCACATTCATGAGAGCGATATTTTCTTAAAATCAGCTAGCTTTAGATGCTGAAGTTGTGTACCGTTTAGAATAACTTCCTTAATTTTGGATATAAAATAATTTAAACGTAAGATCCACTGTAAAAGATAAGATTTAATTTGGAAGAAAAATTGATGTGATTAGAACTTGACCTTACATAGTATAGGAATATTTTTTATAAAAAGAACAATATCCATTTGAAATGTAAAATTATCATAAATTTTTCTTTTTGTTCTCAAATGAATTACTATTAATTTAGTATTATATATTGCTAATAACTTAAATAATCCAACCATTTCCAGCAACAAAAACCGCTACCCGTGAGAACATTTTTCTTTGGGATGGGATGGTCTACCATATGTACCATACGAACTTTTTAATATAACAATTTAACTATACGCTAAAACTAGCTATATTAGCCCATTTCATCCATATCTACATACGAACTTTTTTGCCTAAGCTTATTGAAATAATTTAAATCTTCTATTTTTATAACCTTATTTTTACGCGGCTTGTTCTCACAAATATACGACCTTTTTTGCAATCTTAGGAAGAGTCAATAATTCAATTCCTTATAACACTAGCTAGCATGGTATCTTCACTAAAATATTTTTTTAAAAAGTTAGTTGACTTATAAATAATTCTCTACTAATACTAGCATATGTTTGTTTATTCTGCTGAAGTGGCTCCGCAGGTTACTGTATAAGCTTCAGCAGTTTTTGTACTCCTTTAAAGCATCATATTCCTATATATTAAATATAGCTGGTGTTCTCAATTTTGTTGATCTATAGTAAAATTGGCTAAAACTTCCAGTAATAAACAACTTTTAACCTAGCAGTACTCACCATAAAAACTTAACAAAAATATGTAGTAAAAAGATTATGTTGAAATTAACTTGACACATACTACACATTCTATATAATATATTCTATATCTAGAGCTAGGATGTAATATGGATACAGGGTCAGTAAAATATATTGCAGAACCTATCAGTGAACAAAGCAAACACACTGATGAGCAAAAACTGAAGTGTGACCTAAGTGCTGGACAAGAGTTTTCAGAAATAGGTAGCCCAAAAACAGAAGCAACTGGATTACCAGTAGATAGTTATTATGAATTCATTAAGCGAGGTTTATTTTCGGCTGATAGAAGTTTGGTAGATGATAAAAAATACTTAGAGGATTTAATAGATGAGTGGCTTATTCATGCACCTAACTTAGGACTGGAAGAGAGTCAAAAAAAGTTAAATCAAAAATTACTCAATAGTATTATAAAAGATTTTAATATGGGAAATTATGACTCATTTTCAAATCTTAAGCAGTTTTTAGAAAGTAACGGGAAAAATAAAGACCTGAAGTACGTTCTTAATCTAAAAAGAGGGCATCTAGGAACAACAATATTGAACGTGTTTCTCGAATACGACGAAATTATTCCTTCTCTTCTCAAAGCTGGTGCTGATCTAAATATGCAGGATAATAAAGGTAAAACACTTTTGCATGATACTGCTATTTATTCTAGTGGATATGAAGATCTTGGGTATCTCTTAGATGCAAAAGCTGATCCAAATATACAAGATGAAAAAGGTAACACACCTTTACACTATTATGCTGCTAAGTGTAGTGATCAAAGCAGAAAAACTATGGATTTGCTCATAAGCAAAGGAGCTGATTTAAGCATAAAAAATAACGATGGAAAAACTCCACTGCAAGTTGCAATTGATAATAACAACATTATAGGATGTTTATTAACTAATAGTCAAAAAAAATTAAGAGAGCAACTAGGTAAAATGCTTCTCGCTACAAGTTCTGATGAAGATTGGGATAATGCTTATGATCCAGAGGTTGAAAATCTAAGAAAGTTTTTAAATCAATATGAAAATGACAACGACTTAAAGATAGTTTTAAATGTTAAGGATGATAGTTCAGTACTTCTTGATTCGCCATCTCGTCAATTTCCTAATGTAAAAGCCTTGCTCTTAAAAGCAGGAGCAGCTGATTTTATAGGTAAAAAACAAGACAATTATGAAAAATGCGATAGTTTTTTATCAGAGATTTATCAAATAAATTACCTTGCTAAACGCAATGAGTTTTTAAGTAAGGTAGTAAAAGCTAAAAGCATGATTGAATTACAAGAAGTTGTAAATGAGATTATAGCTTCTGGAATGAGATTAAATTTTGCTAAAGACAAAGATTATTACTTTGCAGATCACGTACTAGAAAAAATTGCTCAGCTAGAAGGAAGCTATGGAATTGCCAGTGATATAGTATGTACATTAATATCAAGAGGAGCAAAGTTAAAAAGGTCAGAAAGTTTAAAAGTCATTGATACAACAGAATTAAAGTTCAAAGCTCATAAGGCTAATATGATCAGTGCTCATTTAGAGTATGTTAGTAATACTGAGGAATTTTTTAGAATTGCAAAGGCTGCTACCAGCGGTCAACTATATGATGGAAAAATCGATAATAATGTATTTTACTTAGAATACTCAGAGGATAGTATAATAGATGTTGCAAGAATCACAGATAGAACAAGAAATCTGGAACTAATTCAGGAATCATATAGAAGGGATATAATAAAAATTGGCAAAAGTAAGATGGAAATTATAACCGAAAACGGCATAAGGTATTACACAGATCTTACAGAAGGCAGCGATATAGTATTAACTTTCTATACTAGTTTGGGAAATGTAGATGTTAGACTGTATCCTGACGTACAGGATAAAAGCAAAATTATAGTAAAAGTGAGTAATAGAGAGGAAATATTAGAAAAATTCAAAGGTTGCGAAGAAGAGTTAGGCAATGATTGCGCGCTTGGCAACTACTGGGTCTACGATGCTATTGAACAGGGATATTTTGAAAGGTCTGGAAAACTTTGTCAATATTCCCAAACAGTTAGTTCATCTGCTAAAACTGTAAATAAAAAGCAACAACTATTACAGGATTTACGCAATATTGAGTCTAACATTGTAAAAAAGGAGAAGAATTTTGACATAAAAACCCACCTGATAGACATCTTTAAAACTTTATCTAGGTTCTATGAAGAAAAAGGGGATATTTCTAAAACAGACTTAGCTAAAGTAGCAGAAAAGGAAAGTAAAAAATTGGGGTTAGAAGGTAAATACAACTGGAGTAAGATTTTTGGTTTAGAGGGAGGAATTATTGAAAAGGCAGAAAAACAAGGTGATAAAGAGCAAAAATCAAACATACCTTATGACTTCTATTTAGAGCACGCAATCAATAATGGAAGCTGTTTTTTTGATTCATTCAGGCAAAGTCTAGAACAACAGAAGGGAATCAAAGTTACTGTAGAGCAGTTAAGGAATGAGTGTAAGAGATTTGCGCAAGACAATCCTCCAGAGTGGTTTATAAGTAAAATTGGCAATGACTTTGATGAGGTTGAAGGTGAGTTCGTAAATCGTAGAATTACGTGTAACCAATATATCAATAGCATTGGAAAAAATGAATTTTGGGGACGTTCCGATATCGAGGGCAGAGTACTTTGTGGTAAGTATGGTGTGAAATTGCATGTTGCAGAGAGTAATCCATTAAATGCTACTGGTGAGCAACAAGATCCATACTTGCATCAACTAATAGATAGTTCAGGATCAAGAAGTTCAGGTGAGTATAATAGGATAGATTATGATGACAATAATGTCTTACATATAGTAAATGGAGGCCATGATCATTTTCAACCCCTACTTTATAGAAATAAGGTCTTGGCAAAACAAACGCAAGAACAAAAATATTCCTTATGCTATTCAAGCTTGCCAAGCTGTAGTATGGATGAGTTAAAGATAGAAAAAGTATCTCATCAACAGAAGGCACTGCTTGTAAGTAGACCATAGCTTTGTATACAAATTGTTACACAGCAATGATGGGAGAAATTTATTTAATAAGTTAAAAAGGAAACTATTTTATTTAAAAAGTTTACTTAATGTTTATGGATTTTTAAGTACACTCTCAGATTCAAAAGGGGCTATAGATTGCTCCACATGTACTACTTTCTGGAGTTGTGTGCTGAAGTTTAGAGTATTGCCTTTTTTGATGTTTAAAGAATTTTCCTCCAGATCTACTATTAAAATATGCAGCTAAAATTGGATCATTTTCTACCATTGTTGCACCTAATATGCTAAAATCTTCATCACTTGTATTGATATTTTTACACAATTGATTTTGTAACATTTATTTGCTCTTCTATATCAATTTCAACATCTTTTTATGTGGCCCTTTGTAGTAGCTCCTTTTGCAATAACCTTTTTTAATTTTCTGTCACATACTTTTTTCGATGTTTTTTCATATTGTTGTTTTTATAAACGTTACGACGCTAAGCCGTAAAACTTCTCCATCTGCTCACTCCACAGCATCGGTATTTCTCTTAAATCAATCAATTTCAAATCTCTTGGCTGCTTTCCATTTACTATGTCTTCTTTAATCTTCGGCGCTAAATAATTTAACCTTAAAATTTGTTGTATTCGTCTTGTACCTATATTAATTTTGGTACTCAGCTCCTTCACACTTGCATATTTTCCCTCTTCTAGCTGACGTTTCCACAAATGAGCTCTTACCACTGCTTTCAGTAGCGCATTGTTTGTTTTTGCTTCTGGTTCTACTACTGTGCATTTGTTTCCTTTCTTTTTTAACCACATCGATATAAATTCTACCTTATCCTCTGAACTCATTTCTATTCCATCTTCTTTTACCATTACTCCTTTTATTAACTTTTTCACTACTTCTTTCTGTTTTCCAAAACTTAAATTTTGCCACTCTTCCGCTTTTTCTCCCAATTTTCCATATAGCTGCTCTGTCCTCCTAATTACTTCTTTTTCTACTTCTCCAGCAACTATTGTTCTATTTACTGATTCACAATTCTTTCCTCTTAAATGATTGTTGCATACGTAATATCGATATCTCTTATTCTCTTTTTTTGCATACGTCAACGTCATGTTTACATTACAGCTCTTGCACTTAATTATTCCCCTAAGTAGCGCTTCCTCGTATTTCGCCTTTCTATATGGTTGATTCTTTATCAATTCCTGCGCTTTTTGCCATTTTTCTCCCCCTATTATTGCTTCATGCTTTCCTTCATACTCTTTCTCATAATGTCTTATCTTTCCCATATATATTGGGTTTGTTATTATTCTTCTCACCGTCGCTTTTTTAAAGATATCTGCTTTCGTTCTGTAACCTTGACTATTTAGCTCCCTTGCTAGTTCTGCCATTGACTTCAGCTCCAAATATCTTTCAAATATATGCCTTACTACTTTCGCTTCTTTCTCATTTATTATTAATTCCTTATCTTTTACATCATATCCAAGCGGCAAAGTTCCTCCCATCCATAGACCTTGTTCCTTTGATGTCGCTATTTTATTTTTTACTCTCTCGACTATCATCTCTCTTTCTAGTTGTGCTGCACCTGATAACACTGTTTGTACAAATTTTCCCATTGGCGTATTATTGTCAAATATCTGCGTTACTGCTACAAAATTTACTCGATGCCTTCTAAAAAATGATGTTACTTCGATGCTGTCTTTTGTTTCCCTTGATAGTCTGTCTAGTGTGTACACTACTACACAATCTACTTCTCCTCCTTTAACATCTTCAAATAATTCCTTTATCGCTGGTCTTTCTAAATTTTTCCCTGAATAGCCACCATCATCGTACCTTTTTACCAATGCTACCCAGCCTTCTTTGCTCTTTACGTACTTCTCACATGCTACTCGTTGCGCATCTAAACTGTTAAACTTCTGCTCTAGTCCATCCTCATTTGATTTTCTCGTATATATCGCACATCTTACCTCTTTCAGCACTCTTTCTCCTTATCTCTCATTCCAAATAGAAGCGGCCCATTGTAGCTCATTCCCATTATTTTTCCGGCTACTGCTGATAATGATGTGAAAAATTCTTCTCGGTAGATTAAACCCTTATCTGTTACCATTACTGCATGCGTCTCTTCTCCTCTCTCTAGTATTAATTCTGTCCCTTCTACTGGTAATTTATCGCTACTTATTCTTTTTCCTTTCTCTAGCCGATCTGCCAGATACTCTAGTCTTTTTGTCCCCTTTCTTGACATTTCTCCATATACTTTTTCCTGCATTCTATAAGCTAATCTTGGTATCAGATATTTCTTTGAATGTTTAGGTGCTTCTTCCCCATATACCTTTTTCCATATTTTTCTCAGCTCATCCAAAGGTTTTCTCTCTAAATTCATTACTTTCTTTTCTATTTCTTCCTTTCTTTCCATATTTTCAGCCTCTCATAATTTCTCAAATAACTTTTCTATTCTGTCTGTTTCTTTCTCCAATACTTCAGTTACTTCTTTACTATTTTTCGCATAATCCATTGCTGTCATTCCGAACTTATCTTCTTGCTCTATTTCTGCTCCTGCTTCCACTATTTCTTTTTCTTCTACCATACATGCAAGGTGCAGCGGTGTGCATTTATTTCCATATTCTTCCGCATTTACATTCCCTCCTGATTTTATCAATTCTCTCACGATTTCTAGACGTTTCTCCGTTACCGCTAGGTGCAGTGCTGTATATCCTCCTACATCTGCTGCATTTACATTCACTCCTTTTTCAACTAATACCCTCACTGTTTTTGCGTCTACTGCATAATGCAGAGCTGTTCTGTCTCTTGCATAAATATTTTTATATGAGTTCTCTAATAATTCTTTTGCTGATTTATTAAATTTTCCAAGCTTTAACATAATCCACCTCACCTTTTCTTTAAAATCAAGTCACCTTTTTAAGCCTTTCTTCCTACTACATTTTCTGCCTCATCTATCATTTCGTTCACTTTGCTTATTATCTTGCTTGCTAAATTTTTACATTCTTCCTTTATTAACGATTTGTCTCTCTTCCTTATTTCTTCTATCTCTATTATTTTTAACTCTGGTAAATAACTCCCATTCAACATGTCTGCTATTTCTCCCACTAGCTTCTCTATTCCATAGCACGTCAGTTCTCTACTTTTTGTTACTCCTCCTTTTTCTCTCAGAAATTTGCTCGCCTTTTCACTCTCTTTGCTGTCACATAGACAATACTTTTCACTTTCCCATATGTAATACATTGGTGTTGCACCGTACTTATTCAGTTGATTAACTTCAGCTCCCGCTTTTACTAGCTCTTTTATTATTTCAACTTTTGCTCCTCCTATTTTGCACGCAGAGTGGAGTGGCGTACATCCACTGACATATTGAGTGGCATTTACTTCTGCTCCCGACCTTAGCAGCACTTTTACATTTTCTAAACTCTTTGCGAATACTGCACAGTGTAGAGGTGTATAACCATTTTTATCTCTTGCATTTACCTCTGCTCCTTTTTTTATTAATAATCTCACTGTTTTGTAATCAGAGATTTCTACTGCTTGATGCAAGATCGTCTCTCCTTCTTCATTTCTTTTATTAATGTCTTTAAATCCGTTACTTGATACTTCTTTAAAAAACTTACTCTTGCTAAAACTCATTTCATACCTCACAAAATTAGCTTTTCTAGCGTTAGATAAATTTCTTATGTTTACCTGCTGCTATTCAAGTCATGTCCTTTTTAGCATAAGAAAGCAAGTCTTTTTCTTTTTATTTCATACACTTTTACCTATTATTAATATAATATATGAGGATCTAAATATAAGTATTTAACTTATTACACATATTGCTTGACTATCTTTCCAACTTCTGTGCAAATGTCGATGTTCGTGCCACTTCAGTACTCCCGGGTAAAATACTAAAATGTAATTTTCTAATTCGTGTATTGAGTCTTTTTGCTCTAAATCTAATTCACTTTCAAAATGAATATTGTGCTCTGCTATACCAAATCTTATAACTTTTTGATTGGTAAAATCTTCTACCTTGTAATGGTGAGTAACGCTAAACCTTTCTAAAATTGGCTTGTGTTTTAAATTCCAATATTGCCCTGAAAGTTTATCGCTTCCCAATACAAATTTATTTCCTCTTTCCTCTACACTACCAACTGGAAAACATGCGTTTATTTCTCCTAAATTCCAACTGTTGTCTGATAAGACTATCTGTGCTTTTGCAAACTTTATTTCTGGCAATAAGCTCTGTGGTAATGGATGTAGTGCTTTTAAGTTATACCACTGATGATTTCTTTCATAGATGCCTTTGTAATCCTTCGTGTGAGGCTCTGTTTCCCCAAGCACTGCTACATCTAACCGATATATGTCATTACTAAATGCTTGCTCATAATGGTTACGTAGATAACTCTCTATAACCTTAATTGATTCACCACTAAACCTGAAAAAATTTACTCTTCCAAACGATAATACTGGTCCATCTTTTTCAATTTTTATCCCTGAGTAATCCGATAACAAACTTCCAAAAAAGCTTTCATCTAAAATAAATCTGCTAACATTATAGTGATTATTGAAAATCCTCATTAGCCGCGATCTTGCTGGTAGTGACAATTTTGCTAGCTCTACTACTGCATCTACAAAAAAGTCATTAGGTACATCTTTTATTCCTATCTGTAATTCAAAAAAGTGCTTGCCAGGTGGTTCTTCGATAATTGTAATGTCTTCTATATTTGCCCATTTTAGCGCTATTTTTAGTGATGCGGGTGTTCCTCTCAGTCTTTGAAATTTTACTCCTTCTACTACGGCTTTTCTTCTATCTTTTACCCAGCGCAGTATTCCTTCTAAGCCATATTCTTCTATTATCCACGGCAATGTTTCTTCTTTAAGACTAAACTTAAATCCTTTTTGGATATCAACCTTATAATCTGTTGCATCTACTAGCGCTTTTTCCTGTTTTGTTGCATTTGGTGGCAATAACATTACTCAACCTTTAAATTTCTCAAATTTGCACATTCATTTCCCATAATCACAACATCTTCTTTTGGCTCGATTAATTCTACGTTTTCTACACCCTCTACAAATAGGTTTGCTATTATCCAAGATCTTGTCACACTCCACCCTAATCTTTTTGCTAATTCAAACTTCTTAATAAGCTGCTTCTTGATTTCCTCCTTCGATATTATAGGACTTATGCTCATTCTGCTATGAATATCTATTTCCATAATATTGCAGCCAATTACTGTTATCGTATCGGTTAAAACCCTTATATCATCTCTAGTAACCTGCTTTTTTACAATTTCAAGTAGTTCTTCTGACACCATGCCAGTTGTTGTTGATAAGATTGAAATTTGTACTTTCCCTGGTATAGGTGATTCTACTAATGCATCTTTTACTCTACTATCTGCCGACAGTGCATGATAACGATAATACTCTTTGCTTCCTCCTGTTGACCACCCCTTTATTTTTGCTTTAATTCTTTTTCTAAATCGTTCGTCCTCTTCTTCTTTCTGCCTCTCCACTCCATAAAACTCAGCTAAATTATCAAGATCTTCTCCTGTCGCAAACTTAAGTAAATTACTCTTTACTGCTTCGTTTATCCTTTGTCTCAGCAAAAGCTCTCTCCAGGCTGCTACTTCTAATACCTTCATCGCTGAGTCACTTTCTACTAATGCCGTAAAACTTTCATCTCGACTTATTAATTCTTCTTTCATACGTGAAAAGATTTCTTCGAAGTTCAGTGGCTCAATAATGTTAGTCTGCTGCATCTTTATACTACAACCTCATCGAAGCGAATCTTTTTCCCCATTGGTACGTACAACCCTTCCAGGTCAAGCGTTACTTTTCCCTCTTTTACTTCTGTCATTTTTACTTTTTCTAATTTAGAGGTTGTCCGGAAACAAGTAAAAGGCTATAATATCTGAAATTTTAGTACGGGGTAAAGATGAGAAAAAAGTATCCAACAGATCTAAGCGAAAGGGAATGGGCAAGAATAGAAAAACACTTCAGAGTATCATACAAGAAAGGAGGAAGGCTGCCAAAGTATAGCAAAAAAGAAATATTAGAAGCAATTTTCTATGTATTGCGTACAGGGTGTCAATGGCGGTATTTACCAAATGATTTTCCGCTATGGAAGACTGTGTATGAGCAGTTCAGGCAATGGAAGAAGCAGGGAATTTTTGAGAAAATGAATTATGAAATTACAAAATATAGTAGAAGAAAAATAGGAAAGAATGAGCAGCCGAGTGCCTGTATAGTAGATAGTCAATCTGTAAAGACTACAGAAAAGGGGGATCAAAGCTATGATGGAAGTAAAAAGTAAAGGGTAGAAAAAGGCATATAATTACAGACACTCAGGGTTTTATACTAGGTTGTTACGTAGGCGCTGCTAACGAAAATGATAGAGATGGTATTAAAATAGCATTAAACAATATGAGAACAAAATATACTAAAGTTAAAAAATGTGGGCTGACATGGGATACCAAGGAAGAAATTTAAAGAATCACATAAAGGAAGAATATGACATAGATATTGAAATTGTTAAAAGGCCTCCATGTAGATTTTGGGTGCACAAAGATACGCCACCTGAGCTACTACCAACAAGAGAACAAGGGTTTAAAGTACAGCCAAGAAGATGGGTTGTAGAAAGGACTTTTGCTTGGGTTAATAGGAATAGAAGGCTATCGAAGGAGTATGATTTACTCACAACATCCACTGAGAATTTCATATACCTAGCTATGAGTAGGGTTATGTTAAAGAGGGAATATGCTTGAATTTACTAGTTTCCGGACAACCTCTGAGGCATATGAAGTGGATTATGTCAATGAAGAACTAAGAAACTGGTTCTTCTTTTTTTCTATAGCTTTAGGTTTACCTACAATTTGAAAAACAACAAATTCGTCATTCCGCTACTCGTTAGCGCCGCGGCGGTATGATGTAGGGAAACCTTTCTTGGGTTAGCTATAAAGTTAAAATTCGACCAGGGCAGCCGCAATAAGGTAGCAAACGCCATCATGTCTTTAGGAGAGTTTGCTAATGAAGGCTCTTAAGTTGACGCCATTGCCTGAACGGATACGCCAATTTTTATGTTCATTTGTAACCGTCTATTATTTTACACCCCAGTCTTTTTCAAATATTGCTAGCCCTTGGTCAGTAAGTGGGTGATTAATTAATTGTCTAAGTACTTTTGCTGGCACAGTAATTGAATCAGCACCAAGCCTTGCAGCTTCTATTACATGCGCTGGGCTTCTCACTGATGCAACAAGAACTTTAGTATCAAAACCGTAATTAGAATATATAGTACATATATCTTCTATTAGCGATAAGCCATCATAGCTTATATCATCAAGGCGACCAACAAAGGGGGAAATAAAACAAGCACCGACCTTAGCGGCAAGGAGTGCTTGTCCAGGAGAAAAACATAATGTGATGTTAACAGGTATTTTATGCTCTGTCCATAACTTTTTACAAGAAATTAATCCTTCATGTGTAAGAGGTAATTTGATCACAACATTATCAGCAATTTTTGCTAAATTCAGACCTTCTGTGATCATCTCTTCATGGCTATCTGCAACAACTTCAACACTAACAGGCCCTTTTATAATAGAGCATATTTCACGCACTAAATCCTCGTATTTATCTTTACGCCCGGACTTTGCTATTAAAGAAGGATTAGTTGTTATGCCGTCAATGAACTCCTTTAGTCCTTTAATTTCATTTAAATCAACGCTATCAAGAAAAATTTCCATATTAATCTCCTATAAAAAAAATACCCTTGCAAAATCTTGTCATCCTACCGCTTGACTTACAACCTTATGAACTTTCTGCGTTGTAAACATCAAACAGCCGATAACACAACTGTACAAATATTGAGACATAAGAGTAATTTGTACCAAGAAAAAAGATGTCATCCCAGTGCCCAGACCCCTTAGACAATGTACCATCTTTTGATTTTGTCTATTCTGGGCGGGGTTTTCAAGTTCTTTGATCTTAAATACTACATCTACTTTATCAAGAGCAATGTTGACTTCTTTTACTAATGTTCTAATAAGACTACGTTTGGCTTGCCAATCTAGGTCCGATTTAACACTAGAATAAAAGCCCTTTATGCTATTTGTAATAAGATTCATTTTCTGCCGTATTCCCTTTTACCTTTTTCTTCTCTCCTTCAATCTCTTTTAAACGTTACTTCATTTTTTTTATTGCCTGCTTAAAGTCTTCCTTACTTATAGTTAGTGCATACTTTGTTGCCGTAAAAACTTCTGGTACCCAAACAATTGTAATAAGTATACACAATCTTTGTCAACTATTTTCGGCACTGGTATATTGACCTTACCCAGAAAAAGTGGAGAGAAAGAAAGGAGTTTTTTCGGGTAAAATAAAATTTTGGAGGATTAGAAATGGCAAGAGAATATACGGCAGAATTCAAATTGGAAGCTGTTAAGCTGGCAAATGAACAAAGAAAGGTAGGTCAACCAGTTGCAAAAGTAGCAAGAGATCTAGGAATAAGGGATAGTGTATTAGGAAAATGGATGAAGAAATATAACGAAAAAAAGTCAGCGGCAAATGCATTTCCAGGTAGAGGTAACATGGCTCCTTACGACAAAGAGAGGTTTGATTTACAAAGCAAGAGTAACAAGGGAAAGAGACATTTAAAAAAAAGCCCTAGCCAGTCAAAAAGAGTAAAATATTTTTTTATATAGTAACTGCTATAAAGTACAGGAATTATGTAGGATTTTCTGCTAGTGGCTACTATAAGTGGACCACAAGAAAAATAAGCAGTAGAGAATCAGCAAATAAAGAGCTACTCGCAGCTATTCAAAAAATATATCAAGTTTCTAAATGTAGATATGGAGCTCCTAAAATTCATGCTGAATTGAAGGCTTTGGGTAAAAGTTGCAATTTGAAAACGGTGCAAAGTATTATGCAGAAAAAATGACATCAGGGCTATACTGAAAAGAAAGTTTAAAATTAAAAAACAACAAACAGATAATAGAGCTGTAGCTCCCAATATACTAGATCAAAACTTTATTGTTGATCAACCAAATAAAGTATGGGATTACTTATATAAAAACCAAAGAAGGATGGCTATATTTGGCAACAATAATCGATCTATATTCACGCATGGTAGTTAATGAGCAGTTCAATAAATAAACAATTGGTTATGGACTCTTTATTAATGGCCGTTAACAAGCGTAAACCTGCCAAAAATCTACTATTACATAGTGATCAAGGTTCACAATATACTTCGCAAGGTTATCAATATCTCTTATCCATAAAAAACATAGATGAGTCATAAAGGTTGTTGTTACGACAATTCTGTTGTGGAAAGCTTCTTTAGCTCATTGAAAAGAGAAATACTTATTGATACTTCACAACACTCTGCTCAACAAACTAGAACTGCAATATTTGAATACATAGAAATTTTTTATAACAAACAACGTCACTATTAACTATTGCATTCCTGAGCATTTTGATTCATCATTCTCTTTGTGAAAAACATTCCAAACTTTCTCTCCACTTTTTCTGGGTAAGGTCAGATACTATAAACTATAAAAAAATTTCTCCGATAGTTCATATAGCAAGTAAATTCACAAAATGAAGACTATTATTTTTATTACAGGTGTATCTACGGTTGGAAAATTAAGTTTGGCTCATATATTAGGTTCAAAGCTTTTTATGCCTAGAAACTTTGCAATTCCACTAACTATAGCTAACCCAAGAAAGGTTTCCCTACGTCATACCGCCGCGGTATCTCAGCATAGATTCCGCTAACGAGTAGCGGAATGACGAATTTGTTGTTTTTCAAATTGTAGGTAAACCTAAGCCATTTTAGCTATACTTGTAGAGAAAAAAGAATAGATGATGATCCTAAATATTTAATAAATTTGACTACTGAGGAATTTCAAAAATCTCAATTTTTTATTAATTGTGATATGGTACATTCTATCTTCATATAGCTTTCCTCTTCATACCTCAACTAATGAAATCAGAAGCATCAACTCCCTTTTGCAAGCAAGCAGCAATAACAGTGTTCATCATTAGAAATGCAATGGTCATTGGGCCAACGCCCCCGGGTACTGGGGTCATAGCTTTGGCTTTCCCTTTTATTCCTTCAAAGTCAACATCACCTACAAGCTTTCCTACGTTAACGCTATTTATGCCAACATCGATCACTATTGCACCTTTCTTTATCCAGTCTGCTTGAACAAAATTTGGCTTTCCGACTGCTGCAACTACTATATCCGCTTTAGAGCAATATTCAGCTAAATCCTTGCTTTGTGAATGCAAGATGGTGACAGTGCAGTTTTCTTGCAATAGCAGGTAAAACATTGGCTTGCCCACGATATTTGACCTACCAATTACCACTGCGTTTTTACCGGAAAGGTTCTCTTCAATTGACTTAATTAAATGCAAAGAACCTTTAGGAGTGCAAGGTATAAGGCAGTTTTTTTCACCTTTAACTAATTTGCCAACGTTTTCATCATGAAAGCCATCTACATCTTTTTCAACACTTACTGTATTAATTACTCTGCTTGCACTAATATGATTTGGTAAAGGCAATTGCACTAAAATGCCATGCACAGATGGATCTTCATTTAATTCATTGATTTTTTCAATTAATTCATCTTCTAAAATATTATTAGGCAAAACAATGGTCTCAGAACTTATGCCTATTGATTCTGCTTTTTTCTGTTTGTTGCGAACATAAACCTGACTTGCTGGATTGCTACCTATGAGAATTACTTTCAGGCAAGGAAAAATGTTATACTCTCTCTTTAAAATATCAATTTTTTGTGATAGCCTCTCACATAGGTCGTTTGCTATTTTTTTACCATCAATAATAATTGTCACTTCCTTGCCACTCCTTAAAGTCGGGTAATTTGATATCAAATAAATCCAATACTTTGCCAACAGAATGATTAATAATATCATCCAACGATTTCGGTTTAATATAAAAAGCAGGCACTGGTGGAGCAATAATTGCTCCCATCTCCGTTAATTTTAACATATTTTGTAAATGCCCAAGATGCAGTGGTGACTCTCGCACCATAAGAACTAACTTTCTTCTTTCTTTTAGCGTTACATCTGCAGCCCTTGTCAATAGATTGGAAGTAACACCTGATGCGATTTCAGACATTGTCTTCATAGAGCATGGTGCTACAATCATCCCTGAGGTTTTAAATGAGCCGCTTGCTATTTTTTCTCCAATCTTTTCTTCAGAATAGTAAAAATCTGCAAGTGATGTAATATCTTCAAGTTTTTCTTTAATCTCGTGAGCTAAAGTTACTTTCCCAGCACGACTTATCACTAAATGAGTTTCATAATCGACGTCTTTCAACGCTTCTAAAATACGCACACCGTAAATAGAACCAGATGCTCCACTTATTCCAATTACAATTCTGCTATTCACTTAACTCTTCTTCGTAGCTCATTCCCAATGCACGTTTATAGGTATCAAGCAATATTTCTTGTTCCTCTCTGTCATCATCATCCATCTTCCTCAGCCTAATAATTTGTTTCATCACTTTTATATCCCAACCTTCATCTGCGGCTTTTGCATATACATCACGAATGTGATCTTGCACATCCCTCTTTTCTTGTTCAAGTTTTTCGATTCTCTCTATGTAACCCTTCAACTCTTCAGCCGTTATTTTTACTGTATCTTCCATGAAACTCCACTAATTAATTGCTGCCACTAATATTACCAATTTTTACTTGCACTTCAACAACAGTAATAATATTTTTATCTTTTTTTAAAATCTTAAAGCGAAAACCATACATGGAAAACTCCTCGCCTTCGTCAGGAATGCGCTCTATTTCATTCACAATCATACCTGCTAGAGTTGTAGCTTCTTCATCAGGGAGATTCCAGTATAACTGCCTGTTAATGTCCCTAATAGTAGATTTTCCTTCTATGTGATACATATTATCAGATATTTTCTTTATAAAATTCTCCGTAATCAAATCATGTTCATCCGAAATTTCTCCAACTATTTCTTCCAGTATATCCTCAAGAGTTACAATTCCCTGCAGTGCTCCATACTCATCAATAACAAATGCAAGGTGTTTCCTGTTCTTACGGAAGTTGTGAAGTTGCACGCTGAGCGGTGTACTTTCTGGTATGAACCAAGGCCTTGACATAACTTGGGTAATGTCAACTTCTTCCGCTTTATTATTCTTTTCACGCAAAGCATTTATTAGAGCTTTCACGTGAATTACACCTACAATGTTATCTGGTTCCTTCTGCCATAAAGGTACTCTACTGTGACTGCTGGTTAAAATCTCTCTTATTAACTCTTCTTTATTCCGATCTATATCAAGAGAAAATAGGTTTCTTCTATGGGTCATAATTTGTGATATCTCTGTCTCAGCCAAATCAAGTATGCTGCTTAGCATATCTAAATCCTGTTGCAACATAGTTCCTTCACTGCGGTGAAGAGTAATCATATTACGCATTGCATCCGCTGCAGATATCACTTCCTTATCTTTATGCAGCCCACATAATTTTAGGATGAGGTTAACAATAAATTGAATACCTAGTGTCAATGGAGAAAAAATCTTTACAAAAAACAATACAAAATAAGCAGAAAATGATGCAAATTTTTCAGGATTTTGAATAGCATAAGTTTTTGGTAGAACTTCGCAGAACAATAAAATACAAAATGTCATTATAATTGTTGATAGGAGAATGCCCTCATTTCCAAAAAGATTGATAAATATTGCTGTAAATAAAGCAGAGCAAGTAATATTAATAATTGTATTGCCGAGCAATACCGTTCCTATTGTCAATTCTTTCCTATTTAATAAGCGATCTATTACCCTGGCTTTTTTGTTACCGTCTAGCTTTAGCTTATTAACTCGAGAACGGCTAATTGAGGTTAAGCCTATTTCTGCTCCTGAGAACAAAAACGATAAAACTAACAAAACAAAAATTGCTGATGATACTAAGACCAATAACCAATCCATTAAAGTACGATGTTATTGTGATAAAAAATAAAATTAATTTTACATGTTATGAGAGGCATTTGCAAGCCTGAATTTATATTGCCGAATTTTATATACCTTTAATCTTAAAAAACAAATCATAAAGCATATTACACGCTGCGTTCACATGCTCATCCTCAATGATAAGTGGTGGGGTTACCCTTACTACTTTGTTGTTTAAAACCCTAGTTATTATTAAACCTTTATCAAGAGATCGACTAATAATTTTATCAGCTACAAGAGTTGCTAGTTCTATTCCTATTAGTAACCCTTCTCCACGAACTTCTAAAATCATCTCAGGAAATTCTTTAGCTAAAAGCAACAGCTTTTCTTTTAAATATTTACTAATTCTTTTAACATGATCAAAAAAGCCTTCTTTTAGCATTATATCGAGCACTGCATTACCAACAGTCATGGCAAGTGGATTGCCAC
Organism: Wolbachia endosymbiont of Drosophila innubila; assembly: GCF_021378375.1. Taxonomy (NCBI): domain Bacteria; kingdom Pseudomonadati; phylum Pseudomonadota; class Alphaproteobacteria; order Rickettsiales; family Anaplasmataceae; genus Wolbachia; species Wolbachia endosymbiont of Drosophila innubila. The sequence continues at coordinate 507,127 of NZ_CP076228.1, forward strand.
CATAGGTTGATCCATGAGTTCCTGGAGTAATTGCTTCTGCTATATAATCTTTCACTAAACATGCAGCTACAGGAAAACCGTTACCCATAGCCTTCGCACAGGTTAGCATATCAGGTTCAATGCCGACATTTTGATAATGAAATAAAGAACCGATGCGTCCATATCCGCACTGCACTTCATCAAAGCACAAAATTATTCCTTGAGCTTTTGTTATTTCCCTTACTTTTTGAAGATATTCTACGTCTAGTGGATATACTCCACCTTCGCTTTGTATGGGCTCTAAAAATACAGCAGCTATTTCATTGTTGATTTTTTCTTCTAATGCTTTAATGTCATTTCTTGGCACTTTATCAAAACCAGAAAGGAGCGGAGCAAAACCTTCGCGTGATTTTTCATTGCCTCCAGCAGAAATTGCAGCAATACTGCGGCCATGAAAGCCTCCTTCAATTGTAATAATACGATTACGTTTTGCTTGCCCTTTTGAATAAAAGTAACGACGAATAAACTTAATTGCAGCTTCTGTTGCTTCAAGCCCACTTGAGCAGAAAAAAACTTTATCTGCAAAAGTAAGGGTTGTTAAACGCTCGGCAAGCCTTTCTTGCTCGGGAATAGTGAAAATGTTAGAGCAGTGCCATAATGAGCTCGATTGCTCTTTCAGCTTATCTGTAATGTATGGATGACAATGCCCTAAAGAAGTTGTAGAAATACCTGCAGCAAAATCTAAATATTTTTTACCATCTTTATCAAAAAGATATGCCCCTTCTCCCCTGACTATAGGAGTGTCAAGTCTATTATACGCATTAACAACATGATCCATTTTATAAGTATTGTGGTATTATCTATACTATACCTGAAATGAATCCATTAACACAAAGCTTTTCCTTTAACCTCTTATGCTACTTCAACTAAAAATTTGGCTAATGCAAACCTTTTTTGTCATTCTATAGCTAAAGTGACTTGGTTTTATCAACACTTATTAGCCATTGTAAAAGTTTTTGTTTCTATTGAATGATAGTTGTAGCCTATGCAAGAAGTTTATTGACTTTGAGCGCACTTTAGCCTATACAATTTTAATATCTTAAACTACTGGACATGCCCGATCTAAAGACAATGATGTTAAATTTTGGACCTCAGCACCCAGCTGCACATGGAGTGTTGCGTCTTGTTTTAGAGATGGATGGTGAAGTGATCGAGAGGGCAGATCCCCATATTGGGCTTTTGCACCGCGGTACTGAAAAATTAATAGAACATAAAACGTATCTTCAAGCTTTGCCTTATTTTGATCGCCTTGATTACGTATCACCAATGTCACAAGAGCATGCATATTCACTTTGTGTGGAGAAATTGTTGCAATGTGAAGTGCCAATTAGGGCAAAGTATTTACGTGTCTTGTTTTGTGAACTGACGAGAATACTAAATCATTTACTGAACGTTTCTTCTCAAGCACTTGATGTTGGAGCAATGACCCCTCTTTTATGGCTCTTTGAAGAAAGAGAAAAAATACTGGAATTTTACGAAAGAGCTTCAGGTGCAAGGTTTCACGCAGCTTACATCAGGCCAGGTGGAATTGCAGCAGATGTTCCAGAAGATTTGATTGAGGATATTGCAAAGTTTATAGAGCAATTTCCAAAATATATAGACGATGTTGATGAACTTTTAACAGAAAATAGGATATGGAAGCAACGCACTGTAGGAATTAGTGAAATATCAATTAAACAGGCACTTGATTGGGGCTTTAGTGGCCCAATGTTGCGCGCTGCTGGGCTTGCTTGGGATTTGCGAAAAAGCCAGCCATATGAGATATATGATCAACTAGATTTTGATATACCGATCGGCCAAAATGGCGACTGTTATGACCGTTATCTAGTTAGAATGGCAGAGATTAGGCAATCTATCAGTTTGGTGAAGCAGTGCATAGAGAAAATGCCTGAAGGGCAAATAAAAACTGAAGATAGAAAAATTTCTCCACCGTCAAGAGCAGAGATGAAAAAATCTATGGAAGCTCTGATTCACCATTTTAAGCTCTATTCAGAAGGATATCACGTACCAGAAGGTGAGGCTTACGCAGTTGTTGAGGCACCAAAAGGTGAGTTTGGAGTGTATATAGTTTCAGATGGTACCAATAGACCTTATAGGTGCCGAATAAGAGCACCTGGCTTTGCGCATTTACAAGCCTTAGACTTTATGGCAAAAGGACACATGCTTGCTGACGTTGCAGCAATTATTGGCTCACTCGATATAGTTTTTGGTGAGATTGATAGGTAATCATTGGTACCCGTTCAGGCAATGGCGTCATGCAAGTAGCTGACACATAACTGTACGAACATTTGTTTGCAAAGGCAGTATGTTAAGTGTTATAGCCGATTTTGCCTCAAACACAAAGGCAGTGCCTTGACTACTTGGATCCAGAAAAATTGATTGTGTACTATACAACATTTTTGATCAAAAGCGTAACCGTTCACTGTTAGACTGCATTCTGTGATTTTTAGCAAAACATGATCTTTCATTTGAGCTTCCTTCAATTTAAAATAAATACAGAAAATTGCTGCCTATAGCTAAACTGACTTAGATTTACCAACAATCGTCATCCCGCTACTTGTTAGCGGCTAAGAGATACCGCGGCGGCATAGCTATCTTCAAAAATATGGTTGAATAATTGTGTGTATAATTATTAATATTTTAAACACTTTGGCTATGGCTTTATCTAAGTTTCTCGACCCTAAGCTGGATTTAACCTTCAAAAAAATATGTAAGGTCAAGAACTGGCGCGCCTACTTTAGGGTTTGGTGGCTGATCCATTGTTTTCACAATAGGCCTCAATCCAAATTCCCATGTTAACGTTTCCAGCTCCCGCCTCGTCAAACGCAGCATCCGCACTACGCTTTCCTAGCAGATTCTTTACCAAAGTTTATAACATATTGTGCTGGTGATGCTTTCGGTTTGTAATACCTTATTCTATAGTCTGAATATAGACCCAGCGTTTTGTATATCCATTCGCTACTCCACTTCTTCCAACCAAACCCTCTCTTCACTTTCAGTTAATAAGTGATTTTCTATTTCACCTTCCAAACTTGCCTCCAGCAGCTTTTTTATAAATGGTGTAAATGCTCCATCCCTTCCTGTTAATGGTCTGCCTTCCCTTATTGATGACAGTATATTTGCTTCCAGTTCTTTGTAATCTACCAAACCGGTAGTTCTGTTTACTACTTTCTGACTCATTGTCAAACCTCCATTTTTTTTATATCAATTTATTACTTTTTTTTTGGTTTGACACACTTTTTTGAACATTCCCTGTTAAGATGCCTAATCTACTTTCAGCTCCTCAGTATGTAAACTGCGTGGTAAAGACTCTAATTCCTTTGCAGCACTTAAACTTTTATTTTTTGCATGTATACCAAGCTTATTGAATTCTCGAGCAGCAGGAAACACCCTTGCTTCAAGAGAGCCAGCAGTTTTATTATAATGATCAACAGCACTTTTTAAGCTCCTGCGCAAATTATCAAAGTTTTCACCCATTGTGCAAATGCGCTCATATAAAATATGACCTAGTTCACTGATTTTCTTTGCGTTTTCAGCTATCATCTCTTGCTTCCATCCATACGCTATTGCTCTCAGCAACGCAATTAGAGTGATCGGTGTTGCAATGATCACTTTTTTTTCCACTCCAATCTCTATCAAAGCAGGCTCATATTCCAGTGCTGCGCTAAAAACCCCCTCCCCTGTTAAGAAAAGCACCACAAGTTCTGGCGTATTTTCAAATTGATTCCAATACTCTTTTTTACCCAAATCATTTATGTGTTTTTTTATTGCCAGGGAATGATTCTTTAATTTCTCCTTTTGTATTTGCAAATCATTTTGTGATATAGCATCCATGTAAGAATCAAGCGGCACTTTAGCATCTATTATTATTTGCTTTCCAGATGGCATTTTGATTATTAAATCAGGACGCAATAAATTATCCTCGTTTTTATCAACCACTGACGGCTGAGTAAAAAAATCGCAATATTCAATCATTCCCGCCATTTCTACCACCCTTTTGAGTTGCATTTCACCCCACTTTCCTCTGATGTGAGGCTTTCTCAAGGCATTAGCAAGGCTGGAAGTTTGGTTCATCAGCGCTCCAATTTGCTCCTTTAAACCTTCATAGGCCCCTACCCTCTCTTTTTCCAGCTCGCGTATTTCATTATCAAATTTTTCTAATTTTTCTTTTATTGGAGTTACAACTTCGTTGATCGTTGCTTGTCTTTTTTTGAAATCGCTTTCCGTTTCTTTTAATTTACTATCGATTACTTCCTTTGCTAAGTTCAGAAAATTATTGTTATTTGTCTGCAAAGCATCAAGAGAGAGCGCTTTAAAAGTGTTTGTTAATCTCTCCTCTGCTTTTGTTAGTAATTCTATTTCCTTTTTCTTTTCCTCACGTTCTTTTTGCAGAGTTACTTCAAGTTCTGCTTTTTTGACCCTTAAATCAACTATTTCTTCATTCTTCGTAAGCAAAGTTTGCTTTGTTTCTTGAAGTTCTTGCTCTAATTTACATAAATTACCCTCAAGGTTTGCTTTCTTTTCGCTCAGTTTTTTTACGATAATGTAGAAAAATAGTAATAGAGAGACAACCAGAGCTATAGTATTGAAAAGCATCAGAATAAAAAAGCTGTATTTACAATTCTATATGATTTTTGTGTGTATAAGAAAGAAAAAAGGAGCACCTAAAGAGGTGACCTTACCCAGAAAAAGTAGAGAGAAAGTTAAGACGTTTTTATCATGAGAATAAATTGTGCAGGAATGCAATAGTTAATAGTAGAATGTCTACGTTATTTGTTATAAAAGATTTCTATGTATTCAAATATGGCAGTTCTGGTTTGTTGAGCGAGAAGTATCAATAAGCAGCTCCCTTTTAAGTGAACTTTTCTGCAACAGAGTTATCGTAACAACAGCCCTTATGGCTCATGCTGGAAATGATGTTTTTTGTATTCAATAGAAATTGGTAATTTTGAGAGGTATACTGTGACCCTTGATCGCTATGTAACAGCAGATTTTTATCGGGTTTGCGTTTATCAACGGCCATCAATAAAGAATCTATAACTAATTATCATGTTACTCATTAACCACCATGCGTGAATATAGGTCAATTATTGCCGCCAACAACCTTCTTTTAGTTTTATGTAGGTAATCCCAAACTTTATTTGGCTGATCAGTAGTAAAATTTTGATCCAATGTGTTCGGAGCCACAACTCGGTTGCTTATTTGCTGTTTTTTATTTTTTGAACCTTCGTCTAAACTTGGCTTTAATGCCATTTTCTTGCATAACACTTTGTACTGTTTTAATTTTTGCCTAAAAGCTTTTAATTCAGCGTGAATTTTAGGGGCTCCATATCTGCATTTAGAAGCTTGATGTATTTTTTGAATATCTGCTAGAAGCCCTTCTTTTGCTAATTCTTTACTGCTTTTTTCCTTAGCAACCCATACCACCAGTACAAAACCCTACATAGTTCCTGTGTTTTATAGCAATTTCTATATAAAAGAATACTTTACTCTTTTTCTTTGCCCAGGGCTTTTTTTAAGATGTCTCTTTCTCTTATTAGCTCTTTTTTTAGATCAAATCTTTCTTTGTCATAAGGAGCCTTTGCCTGGAAATGCGTATGCTCCAGACATTTTTCCATTATATTTTCTTACTTAACATACTGCCATCTATACCTAGATCTTTTGCTATTTTTGTACTTGCTTGACCTGTTTCTTTAACCAGCTTAACAGCTTCTAATTTGAATTCTGCTGTATATTCTCTTCTATTTGTCATATTTTGAAAAAACGTTTTATTTTACTCCAAAAACGTCTTAACTTTCTCTCTACTTTTTCTGGGTAAGGTCAATTTACCGCCGCGGCGCTAACTAGTAGCGGGATGACGGGTTACCAAATTGTAGAAGTTGCTTTAGCTATAAATTCAAGTTTTATCAATGTCTTGTGTTGTTACCCAAATAATGGTTGTGCAAGCGCTTAATTTTTTGATCAAAAAGGAACAAGTTTAGTAAAAAATAATGATATTATTAGTGGAACATAAAACAGTCCCACTGCAGTACTGATTAGAAGCAACAGAGTAGCTTTATCTGGTTGATAATTCAAAATATTAGCAAGTATTATACTGGACCCAGAAACTGGAATAATAGCCAGCAACATCAGTGCTTTATATATGCTCTCATCGTATATACCTATAACATGCTTGTCTAAAAGGACAATTCCTAAAACAAACAGTGGCCAGAATACGTACTTTGCTGTAATAGTGATCAAAGCAAGCTTCCAATCTATTTTAAAGCTTGCAATATTCGCAATGCTCACTCCAAGTAGCACCATTCCTAATGTGACAAATGTACTTCTAATATTCATCATAACATCTGTTAAAAAAGTAGGTATTTGTATATCGTATATACTTAAAAAGAAGCCCAGAACCATCGCATAAAGCGAAGGAAGTTTGAACAACTTTAATATGCATTCTTTTGCGGTATAAATACCATTTGCAGCTATGTAAAATCCTAAGCTGTTTTCAAATAGCGCCATTCCTATATAACAAACAACATATACAGATACTGAATCTTCATCAAATAAAGCCATGGCAATCGGCAGGCCAAAATAACCCATACTTGTGCTGCCCGAGCTAAATGCTAATATGTTTCTTGTGTTATCCTTAAATAAAAAAGAAGAAAGATAATACACTGATAAGGACATAGTGCTACCTATAAACCATATCAAAATCGGCAGAGAAATTACTTTTAAGTTAACTTCTGTATGAGAGACTCCATATAAAATCACTATTGGATTAGCTATATAAAAAAGTATTTGAGATATAGTGTTTCTATCAACTTTAAGATATTTTCCTGCTAAGTAACCAATAAATATTGTAATATAAATAGGTAATATTTTGAGAAAAAGAGTAAGGAACATACTAGCCTATTGTAATATTTTTGATTGATAAAGTGACATTAGATCTTAAGGTGTTGTAAAAGTAAACAAAATTTATTTTCCAATTTATCCAGCTCATAGTTAATTAAATTAGTGCCAAAATTTGTTTTTACATAGGACTTAAGAATGACATTTGTATGATAAAATTATGTTAAGTTTCTGTAAAGCTTCTTGCATATTTTTGAATAATGACATATTTACTAAAAATTAAACTGCTTGTAGTAATTTAGACGGACTGTTGAAAAAGTAAGAGGAAATAAGTAAAGTTAGGACAGAGAGTAAGAGCTTTAACATAGTTGTCATATTTTTCTTTAATTAACCCTAGTGTCCAATTTATCCACCATTCCTTCACATGAGGTGTTTCTAACCATTTTAATAACAGTAAAAAATGTTTTCTTTCAACGCTTTAAATGTGATATTTTTATTCATTAATTAAAAATCTCAAATGTTACTACCATTTCTGTTAATCCTGTCTCTCATTGCCAAGTTCATTGAAATTGACATTTCCGTACCTAGTTTTCCTGATATGGTGCACTATTTTAACGTACCGGAAGGCATAATTCAATTAACTATTGCTTATAATTTCCTAGGCTTTTGCATAGGAGGGTTGTTTTTTGGTCCATTGTCTGAATGCTATGGCAGAAGGAGAATTATGATCATAGGTAACACTTTGTTATTAATCGGCGCTGTTGGTTGTGTTTTTGCACCGTCGATTTTTTGGCTTTTAATCTCTCGCTTTGTTCAGGGCATTGGTGTTAGCACATCTGTAGTTGTGTTTGCAATCGTTGCAGACAGCTACAAAGGCGACGAAGCGGTGAAATTTATTGGAATCATGAATTCTGTTCTTACAGTTGTCATGGCAATTGCGCCAGTGTTAGGCAGTTTCATCAATGAAATTGTAGGATGGCGTGGTAATTATGCAACTGTTGCAATACTTTGTTTGATCTCTTGGGTTTTGCTGCTTTTAGCGTTACCAGAAACAAAAAAGAGCCGCGATATTTTCAGTTTGAAAAAAACGATGAAAGATTACAGAAAACTACTATCTAATCCGAGGTTTGTTACGTTGTCTTTGATGTCAAGCCTCTTTTCTGCTGCGTATATGTCATTCATTACTTGTGGACCTTTTCTGTATATGAAGACTTTTGGTTTATCTAGCACTATTTATGCACTACATCAAGGTGCAATAGTTGGGTGCTTCTCACTCATCAGTCTATTTGCTGGCAAAATCTTGCAGAAACTTGGAGCAATAAAGTGTGTAATTTCTGGTACGAGCGTGGGTGCTATTGGGTCTCTATTGCTTGTAATATTCAGTATAATTGTACCCCACTCTTTCTACTTAGTAACACTGTCTATGATTATTTTTTCTATCGATTGTGCAATTTTCCAGCCAGTGATTTTTAATGCATCAATAAATGTTTTCCCTGAAATTAAAGGCACAGCTTCTTCTGCAGTCTCGTTCATTAGAGCTTTTATCATGGCTATTTTTATCGGCTTAACAAGCTACATTTACAATGGTCAAACAATTAGTGTAGCTGTTCTTGTTTTATCCGCGATAGTACTAGAACTTGTTTTTACTGTCTATCTATTGCGTTTAAAAGATCCTATGTAATTAATAAAGATATTCCATTGTAGGCTGCTAACTTTCCCCTGCCAATCTTTCTGCTTCATTACGTGAGATTAATGCCTCAATAAATTCATCTAGTTCGCCTTCTTTTATAATCTGCTCTAGCCGATGTGAAGTTAGATTAATTCTGTGGTCTGTTATTCTTGATTGTGGGAAATTATATGTTCTTATGCGCTCGGAACGATCACCAGAGCCAATCTGACTTTTCCTCATTGTTGACCTTTCCATTTCTTTTTTTTGTCTTTCAATTTCGTATAGCCTTGCCCTCAATACTTTGAGCGCTTTAGCTTTATTTTTATGCTGCGATTTTTCATCTTGCTGTATCACAACTATCCCTGTTGGCAAGTGGGTGACCCTTACTGCGCTGTCAGTTGTATTCACTGATTGCCCTCCAGGACCACTGGATCTATAAACATCTATTCGTAAGTCTTTTTCTTCTATTTTAAAGTCAACTTCTTCTACTTCAGGTAATATCGCAACAGTAGCGGCAGAGGTATGCAACCTTCCTGAAGATTCAGTTTCTGGCACTCTCTGTACTCTGTGCACTCCTGATTCAAATTTCAACCTTGCAAAAACTTCTGTTCCATTAATGAGTGCAGAAGCTTCCTTATATCCACCTATACCTGTATTAGAAATGCTTATTGGCTCGAACTTCCAATTTCTTCTTTCTGCATATTTTTGATACATACGAAATAACATTGCTGCAAATAATGCTGCTTCTTCTCCGCCTGTACCTGCTCTAATTTCTAATATTGCATTTCTTGAGTCATCTTCATCTTTGGGCAATAATGCTAACTTTAATTTTGCTTTTATTTTTGGTAATAATACCTTGTGCTTTTCGAAAAATTCTTCTTTTGCTAACTCTTTTATATCACCTTCGCTGTTTTCATCTTTCATTATTTCTTCTAAGTCTGAAATTTCCTCTTTCAGCGTGTTATATTCATCAATTATCTTGATTATTGGCCTGAGCTCAGAGTATTCCTTTGAAAGGGTAATGAATTCTTTTTGACTTAAATTGGTAGGATTTTCCAAATTCCTCTCTATATCATTAAATTTTTTCTTTAAGTCTTGTAAATTATTTTCCATATCCATATAGCACAGATCTAGCTAAGTAATATATACTGAAATAAAAAATTTCTTATATCAAGCAATAACACTATAATATACCTACTACCTTCTAGTTGAATATAATGGCAAAACAGATAACATCAAACTGCAATTTCATATTTGGAGCTTCGGATATAAAATCATTACCAAATGAGTCGGCTCCAGAGATTGCGTTTGCTGGTAGATCAAATGTAGGAAAATCCAGTCTGATCAACTTACTGATAAACAGCAAAAAAGCTGCCAGAGTTTCCTCTAAACCTGGATGCACTAGACAAATAAATTTTTACTCTATGTACGATGATAAGTTCAGACTTGTTGATCTACCAGGGTATGGCTACTCTCATGCAGGCAAGGAGGAAATTATACAATATTTAAACTTAATTGAGTATTATCTAATTCAAAGAGAAAATCTAAGAAGAGTGTTTGTGTTGATAGATAGCAAGGTAGGATTAAAAGAAATAGACAAAGACTTCATTTATTGGTTAATATATAATAACATTAACTTTAACATTGTGCTAACAAAAATAGATAAAGTAAGTCAAAAAAGCTTAGGTGCTGTTATAGAAGATATTCAAAAATGGATTAATAATGAGAATGTGTCAATTCATCAAATGAGCATCCGTGTTAAGCATAAAATAACCAAGGTAAGAGATGAGTTTTTCAAGTTTACAAGATAAAAAAATGAAGAGTAGTGAATTTTTAAAGGGTGAGGTGTCATTTGAACAAAAAGCAGAAATATTACTTGAAGTGCTATCTAACATACCTAGCTTTGTAGGCGAGACTTTTGTCATTAAATGCGGTGGTACAATAATCTTAGATGAAACACTATTTAATACTTTTGTGCATAATGTTGTCTTGTTGAAGCAGCTTGGTATAAATCCGGTAATAATTCATGACGGAGAATATGAAATTAACTCAGTGTTAAAAATGCTGGATATGAACAGTAAGTTTGTGAATGGTATCAGACTTACAGACAAAGACACTATGAAAATCATTGAAATGGCACTGTGTGGTTCAGTTAATAAAAAAATTGTTCAGTATATAAATTCTGCTGGTGGTTCAGCTATTGGATTATGTGGAAAAGATGGTAACTTAATTAAAGCCGAAAAAATAACCGCTACGCTTAGAGAAGATAGATCAAATAATATCGAAAAGATATTAGACATGGGGTTCATCGGTAGACCCACTGAAATCAATCCTGATATATTATTTTTTATTGAAGAATCAGATTTTATACCAGTTATTGCACCAATTGGTCATGGAAAAGATGGGGAAACATATCATATTGATGCCGATAGCACTGCAAGCGCAATCGCAATCGCAGTTTCTGCATCTAAAATGATAATCTTGAGTGACACAGATGAAGAAATAGATAAAATTGGTGGCAGGAAGATATCTGTTAAAAATTTAAATGCATCGATTGATTGTGGGAAAATTAAAGGGGAAAAATTTATTGAAAGGCTTATGGCATACGTTAAAATGGCGGAGGAATGTGCTGGAGTTGTTCACATAGTTGATGGTAGAATATCTAACATTATGCTTGATTTATTTACTGAGAGTAATTCAAGCATATCGATTGTGAGTGATTTATAGCTATACTGCTTGCAACTACACGAATACCAAGAGGGTGTCATTCAAGTAGCTGACACTGGAATGACAACAATCTACGTCATACCGCGATTCATTCGCGGTATCTCTAGATCCCGCTAACAAGTAGCGGGATGACGGTTGTCAGGGTGTCATCCCAGCGCCCAGACACTGGGATCCAGAAGACTTAATTTCAACCAAGTGGCTGCATAATAAGGACTAGATTCCAGACTGGAATGACATCATAGAGGCACTGGGATGACAAAAAAAGGAGCACTGAACTTGTCAAGGAATTTTATGGCCTAGCGTCACGCGCTGGAATGACATCATTTACATTTATCACTTTTGCAGATACAATTTACATGCTATAATTGAGTCTTCATAGATGGTAAATTGGAGTGCAAAGAAGTAAAATTAAAGTAGAAATAAAAAGATTATCACACGGAGAAGGCTTGTCTCTTCCATGTTATGCAACTACGCAGAGTGCTGGCATGGATCTTTATGCTGCATTGAATGATTCTGCTGTTTTAAATCCACTTGAAAGATTACTTATTCCAACTGGAATTGTGATTGCAATACCAAACGGTTTTGAGGGGCAAATCCGCCCACGTTCTGGTCTTGCTGCAAAACATGGAATCACTGTCTTAAATTCTCCGGGCACTATAGACTCTGATTATCGAGGTGAAGTTAAAATTTGTCTAATTAATCTAAGTAATCAGCCATACGAAATAAAAAGAGGAGATAGAATCGCACAAATCCTTATTTCTCCTGTATCTCAGGTAATTTGGGATGACAGAGAAGAATTCTGCGCAGAAGAAACCGGTCGCAATGCAGGGGGCTTTGGCTCAAGCGGCAGGTAGCTTACGAAAAAGCTTGACTATGACAGTTTTTTTATTTAAGCATATTAATATTTGAGGTCGTTTATGCTAACTTTCAAAAATCACTGTGGTCAATTCCACAAAACAAATACTGCACTTGTTGCACTTACTTCTTTGTATGTCATAGGCGCAGCAGTAGCACTTTCAGCACCATATTGGGTGTCTTCAACTTGCACGCTTGCTCCACTTGCAGCTTTTGCAGCTACACCACTTGGAATCGGTATATTAGCAATTGTTGCTGTTGCACTGGTTAGTTCAGCAATTACGCTATCAGCAAAAACAATGAAATATCTGAGTTGAGAGCTCCGAAGATTGTTGTTAATAACGATAGAAAAAACGGTAAAGAAACAGCATTGCTAGTAACAAAAGACACATTTAAGGAAATGGCAAGGAATAACCAAGTTAAAGATGAAGAAGGTAAGGTAGAAAAGGGTAAACATTATATAGCCTTCAGCTTAGAAGGCAAGAACTACCGTATTATTGTTGATATTAATCAGCTTACCAATACGCTAGGCAATACTTTACTCTTCGAGATAGGTTCACTAAAAGAGAAAAACGATGAAGGTAAGTTCGAGGCAGTAAATGAAACAAAGTGGAATAAAACATTAGGTTTAGACAAAGATGGTGCTAAAGGGGTTAACACTTATTTAGGCTCACTTATTGTTGAACAAGTTGCTTCTCAACAACAGACAGTATAGCCAAGTGAAATAAAAGAGGTAGATTAAGTCTGCCTCTTTGTTTTTTTTGATTTTTAGTGTTACGCGCATAACTGCATGGATGTTGCGATTCTCAAGGCAACGTATCTGTTTAGATGCATGGCTAATGCTGAAACAAAAATTCCAGTGTTCCCTTTCTTGTCATCCCAGTGCTTGACACATAACTGTACAAACATTCATTTTTGAAGGTAAATTGCACAACAGATAATGTCATTCCAGTGCTCCCTTTCTTGTCATCCAAGTAGCTGACACTGGGATGGCTTTGTTGCATCACACTTTATGAGATGGTGATTTATGGTAAATTCATGTAACTATCTCAAATTTAGCCATACCAATATCAGTGAATTTATTAAGCAAATAGCATTTAGTTCTTTTTCTCGATTTATCTCAGATTTATTCCTAAAACTAAATCCGAATATTTGCTTTAATCTTGAGAAAAACCCTTCAATATAAGATCTTTTCCCATAATTTACTTCTTTTTTTCCATTCTTTCATGCCATCTTCACCGTATAATTTTATTAACCTAATAGCAGCATTCCTGTCAGACATATAATCTATTTCTGGATGTTCTGCCGCATTGTTTATTGGTGGAATTTTTGTCTTTATATCATATTCGTTACACAACTTATAAAACTTGTGCCTATCACATGCCCTATCTGCATATAGTACTTTTATGACATACTGAAAATCGACTTCTTTTAGCAAATCACAAGCTCCATAGTGATCAGCCGTTACTGTATTTTACAGCTATGGCTTTTTTGCTGTTTGTATTCAACATTACATGCAATTTTCTTGTCTGTTCATAGCTGCGATACTTTCTATCTTCGCTATTTTCTTTGCTATGACCAGGAGTGTTGTTGTATATACTAATTCCTGTACTGTCTATAGCAATTTCGATATCTTCCATATTATTTTCTGCAATCATTGATCTTAATATTGAGTTTCTTAAACCTTCTTGATGATTGTGAATAGCTGATAACTTGCAAATTTTTCCCAATTTGCTCAAGGTATCCTGCTATAAACCCAACTGTTTGCCTCAGGCCTATTCTAAATAAACAAGTTATTATGTGCACCAAAATTACAACTTTATCGCTATAAATATTGTTGCCACCTGGTATTTTTGGACCATTCTCGTACCACTTTTCTATGGCTTCGTTGATATAATGAAAAATATTTCCTCTTTTTTCTAGAAATTTGTTATATTCGCTATGGTTACTGACCCTCATTTTTTGTGGCATATTTTTTCTTTCAAGGTTAAATGGCTATTTTATAATGAATTTTGTCAGTAGCCACCAGATTTTTTCAGTTGCTATGCAACAAAGCCATCCCAGTGTCAAGCACTGGGATCTGGTAGACAATGTTCATACAGCAGCTACTCGGATGACACCTTGTGCTTGCTGGCTATAATTGCTAAGGATTTTTATTTAATTTAACTGCATCTTTTGCCTTATCCAATAACCCATTAATAAAACCAATTTCGCTTGGTTTATCAAGTAAATCAGATGCAATGTTAGTATATTCATTAATGACAACTGGAACTGGCGTATCACAATTAGCTAACTCACATATTGCAACACGCAAAATAGATAAGCTTATAAGATTTAACCGTGAAAGGGACCAACTTTGGTGTAAATAAGACTCTATTATTTTATCATATTCTTCACTGCTTTTTATAACCTTATATAACAAGTTTTCTAAGAACTGATGTTCAAATTCTTCACATTCAAATATATCTTTCAACTTATTTATGTAGTCCTTAAGCTCACAATTTTCCAGTTTAAAAGTGCTTTTGTTGTAACCTACGAAAATATTTGAATAAGCAATTTGTACAGCAAGAAATCTTGCCGTGCTTCTTTTTATGCGCCACTTTTTATCTACTGGTTTTTCCTCCATTATTTTAATTTATTGTGTAAATCTATCATACGCAAAACAGTTGAGGCTGCATGGCCACCAACGTTCTTTTTGTTTTTATCAGCTCTAACTAGTGCTTTATCTTTGCTGTCAGCGGTAATTACACCCATACCAAGGGGTATTGCATAATGCATAACAACCTCATTTAAGCCTTCAATTACTCCTTTACAAACATATTGATAATGATCGGTTTCACCGCGAATTACGCACCCAAGAGCTAAATAACCATCATAATTAGTATGCCCACTCTTGACTGCAAAAAGAATTGTAGCTGGTATCTCAAATGTACCAGGAACCTCAACTACATCGTAACTGGCATTACTGCCTTTTAATTTATCAATTGCACCTTCAAGCAAAAGGTTCGCTATTTCAGTATAATAAATCGAATTAACTATTAGTATTCTCGACATTTACTACCACTTTTTTTGTTAAAAACAACTTTATTAATGACTGTTGAATTAGAGTTATAATATTACTAAATATCCAATATATTACCAGGCCGGCAGGAAAAGAAGAAAAAATAAAGACAGAAATGTAAGGTAAAAACTTCATAACATTTACTTGAATATCATCTTTACTGGTTTGATCTTTCTCACTTAGCTTCTGCTGAATTATCATGGTGGCACCGAAAATTATAGGTAAAATGCCTATAGAAATAGGAAAGTTATAATTAAACAACCCAAATAATGTAAAGATGTTCGTTGGGTCAGGAGCTGAAAGATCCTTAATCCATAAAAAAAAAGGAGCATGCCTCATCTCTATAGTAACAAATAATACTTTATATAGAGCAAAAAATACCGGTATTTGTATTAGCATGGGAAAAATGCTCGACATTGGATTTACGTTGTTTCTCTTAAACAATGCAATTGTCTCTTTATGCTGCTTTAAGCTGTCATTTTTATACAACTCTTTTATACGAGTTAATTCAGGCTGCAGGCTTTTTACCTTAAACATCGAAATATATGATCTATTAAATAAGGAAAGCATCAAAAGTTTGATTACTAAAGTCAGCAATAATATTGCTAAGCCAAAATTTTTTAAAACGAAGTTAAAATATTCAAGCAGTAAAAACACTGGTTTAGTTATAAAGTAAAGAACACCAAAATCTACAGCTTTATCAAACAGGGGTATATTGAGAGTGTCCTTATAAGAATCCAGTAAATTCAACTTTTTTGCTCCAGCAAAAAAATAATTCACATTAGAAACGCTTGCACCAGGAAGTATGCTCTTGTAAGGTTTGACAAAATCTACTTGGAATTTATCAGTATTATTAACGTTTGTGTGTTTAATGCTTACATTTATTTTATCAGATTTTTCAGGTATGATGGCTGTGAGCCAGTATTTATCAGCAAAACCAAACCAATTTTTTTCACTCGTGCTTGCTTTTATTAAATGTTTTTTGGAAATATCCTTATATGTCCACTCCTCTAGTTTATTATCAAATGCACCCAGTACTCCTTCATGGGATATCCAATAAGATTCGTTGATATTGTCACGTTTACGGTTAATTTTACCATAAGGAACCAAAACTACATTATCCTTTGTATTATTTTCAACAACTTGCTCAACTTTAAACATGTAATTATCGTCGAGGTTAATTTTCATTCTAAATAAAATGCCATTCTCATTGTCCCAAGATAAATTGACCTCTTTTTGATTAAGTTTATCTGCTCGCCAGACTGCTTTAGAATCTGGAACTTTAATCTTGTTACTCGGATCGAGCCACCCAAATTCTGCAAAATATACATCTTTTGATTCTGCAGGTGACAGTAACACCACTTGTGGAGAAGAAGAACTCGGTTCTAAGTGGTAATTAGTTAAAATTAAGTCATCAAACCTTGCACCTTTCAGAGAAATTGATCCTTTAATCATGTTATTGGTTAAACTAACCCTCTGTTCTCGAGTAGAATTAATAATTTCAGAACGATTTTGGTATATTATAGGAGCAAGGTCGTTAAAAGATTCGATATGTTCAATATTTTCAATCAATGGCTGGTTTTGGTTTGTACTAAAAAAATTATCATAAATAATACGCCAAGACACCATGATTAACATGGAAAGGATAGCTGCCAAAATTAAACTTTTTGCTTCTGACATGAAATTAAATCAAACATATCTTCTTAAAGTGTATACTAAATATTGTACTAAAACAATGAAATTTACTTATTTTTAATAATAACTTTTAACGCTGATCTTTAAAATTTATTTTAATAGCTTCAAATTTTAACAATATGAACGCGGTGAAAAATCTAGTTATTTGGTTGCTAATAATAGCCACTACTGCAATGCTTATTGATTCACAAAGGGACAAACTAAGCGACAGATTTCTCAGTACTTTTTTACCATATAAAGGAAGAATTCAAAATAGCGGTCAGAATAGTGGAAGTATTGAATTTACGAAGTCATATGATGGACACTTTTATATTCAGGCTCAAGTCAATGATCGCAATATAACGTTTTTGCTTGATACTGGAGCAACCGATATTGTTCTATCACAAAAAGACGCATTACATGTTGGTATTAACTTACAAAATGTTCAGGATTTTAAAATATATGAAACTGCGAAAGGTCAAATAAAAGCTGGAGTGGTTCAAATACCTCAAGTTAAAATAGGAAATTTTTTGATTAATGATGTACAGGCAAGCGTTAACACTCATTCTATGTCTCATTCACTACTTGGAATGAGCTTTTTAAGGTATTTTCATTTCACTATAAGAGATAATAAGTTGATATTATACCGCGACTAAACACTTCTACAATCTACTTATCAAAGCTCTGTAGGTCAATATAGGAGCAGAAATAAATATTGCAGAACAAGTGCCAATCAAAATACCAAAAAAAATGATCAAGCTGAAGTCTCTCACTGCATCTGTGCAGATTAATACCAAAGGAAGAGCAGCAAGAAGGGTTGTACCAGAAGTTAATATAGTGCGAAATAATGTAGCGTTGATACTTGCATCTACTACCTCACTCATCCGCCCACTTTTACCACTCCTGCGATACTCTCGAATCCGATCATATATAATTACTGAGTTATTGATTGAATAACCAATGACAGTAAGGAGAGCTGCAACTGATGAAATATTAAACTCAATGCCAGTTAAGCTAATAAAACCAACAGTTAAAATCACGTCATGAATCAGTGCTGTTATTCCACTGAATCCACATTGCCAATTAAATCTAAACCAAACGTAAAAAAATATTCCAACAATCGCGATCAACATGGATAACATTCCTTCAAATATATGTGTTGAGCTTATTTGTGGGCCAACATAGTCTATTTTACGACAGCTTATTGAGCTCCCCAGCTTTTCTTCTAGTATGCTTTTTATCTTTTTGATTTTATCTTCATCTCCTTCATCTTTAAAACGCATGACTAAATTATCACCCGCTTTTGAACTCTGCACTGTAAAACCATTTTCTTTTAATGCATCGAGAATAGAGTGATTCTCATCTGAAGATTTTATCTCTATCAAAATTCCGCCTGCAAAGTCTATGCCTAAGTTCACTCCACGCAGCACAACAGTGAATATTGAAAAGATGATAAGAATAATGCTAATTAATGCAGTCAAATCCCTATATTTACTAAACTTGATATCGAGGTTGTCTGGAATGAGTCTAAGTGCCATGCTATTTACTTAAACTTGAATTTTATATACTTTTCAAAAAATTCACTAGTTTATTCTGTGATTGTTTGATTATGTCAATTTTTCCATCAGTTAATTCTTGTCTGTCAATTAAGTTCTATCTAGCTTGCATACTACCATTTTGAAGTACATTACAAAAGCGAAATACTGCCAATTTGGCCCATCATTTTATCTCTGCAAGCTTATCCCCCCCTTGCTATGTTAGCAACGCAACCTAAGCTAGGTTCCTTCATAGCAGTGTTAGGTACACTGCCATATCTTTCAAAACTTTCATGCTCTATAGCTTCCTCAACACTTTTTCCTCCTAAAAGACAGTTTTCCCCTAAACTTTTTCCCCTATTTTTTAACTCATTAAGCCTTGCTCTGTTTTCCCCATCAATCTCCACTTTTATTTTATTGCTGCCTTTCTCACTAGGACTTAGATAAATACTTATCTCTCCTACCTCAGTAGTAAAAGGTCTGGTAGAGACTCATGACCTTGAAACCAGCGATTTGGTCTCATAACCATAGTCTCCCCAAAAGAACCGTGCTTGCGGATTTCCCGCACACGGCTCCACAATACAGCGTTCACACTAGTGCTCCTGTGTATAAAACATATACCTTTGGTTTTGGTAATGGATTTACTTTTAAATAGTGTATAAATTGTTCCCAATCCATACTTTTCTTTTGACTACGTCGGTTTATCCACTTAAATGCTAACTTTGTTACCGGTCGATAGAATTGAATCAAACACCGATAATTTCCGCTAACTCCGAAGTAGCTATAGTGTCCTGTTAGTTTGGCTTTAAGTTTCTGCCACCAATCTTTGAAACAGATACGACTTCGTACCATCTTCAACCATTCTTTGATTTCTTTAATCTTTCTGGCTAGGCTTATTTTTTTGAAGTTTTCTGCTTCATCATAAGTTTACCATTACGACTTTTCCACAATAATGTGTAAATCCTAGAAAGTTGAAGCTAGCCGTCCTACGTTTCTCTCTTTCTGCTTGATACCATTCTTTCTTACCAAACTTTACTATTTTTGTTTTATTTTCAGCTATTTCCAACCCAAATTTACTTAGTCTTTGTTTCAGTAATTCTAGAAATTCTTTTGCGTCTTCTTCCCTCTCGCAGCCAACTACAAAATCGTCGCAAAACCTTATTAGCTGTAAATATCCTCTGGCTTTTGGCTTAAATTTCTTTTCAAACCATAAGTCCAGCACATAGTGTAAGTATATATTAGCTAATACAGGGCTTACTATACCACCTTGTGGTGTGCCTTGATCGGTTGCTTTATAACATCCAACTTCGACTATTCCTGCCTTTAGAAATCGTTTTATTAACCACAATAAATTTGGGTCAGCTATTCGTTCCCTTAGACAATTCATTAGCCATTTATGTTGAACATTATCAAAGAACTTCTTGATATCCACTTCTACAATATAGTTAATTGGTTTGTGCATAACTGCTTTATCTAGAGCGTTTATCGCCTGATGACAATTTCTTCCTGGTCGAAATCCATACGAGCTGTCCATAAAGTTTGCTTCATAAATATTTTCTAATATCTTCTTTAGCATTACCTGTACCAACTTATCTTCCGTTGATGGTATTCCGAGACCGCGCTTCTCTTTGCTCCCGGCTTTGGGTATGTATACCCTTTTCACTGGTAGCGGTTGATATTGTTTTCTCTTCATACTATCCACTAGTGTTTTAAGTTTCTCTTCTAGATTTTCTCCATAAGCTTCCACTGTCACACGATCTATACTACAAGCCTTGTTGCGTTTTAGTTCCTTATAACACTCTGCAAGATTCTCTTCATTAATCAAATGAACTAATGATGTAAATTTTACTCGCTTATCTTGCTTAGCCCTTACTGCTATCTGGTTTAGTTTTCCTTGCATACTCCTCTAATCTCTGTTGTATTGGTATAGCAATCCCTATACCAGTCACTATATTGCTAACCGCTTCCCTTGTATGTGGCTTTCCCACACTCCGAGTACTATCAATTAGTCCGACTTCCTTTGCATCTTCCTCCAGTCCTCGCCTTTATTGACTTGTTCCAGAGTACCCTTACAGGAATACAAAGGATCTCCCAAGTTCACGTAAGGTCCATCTCAACACATGACGCGGCCTTCGATCCCGATGAGGTGAGTAATATCTTGCCTTAGCGTTATTACCCATGTTGCCTTCCACCAAATGTAAAGTGTCAGCCCCCATGACGCGTGAATTACGGGACTCAATACCTTCACTTTCGTTGCACCCTATGTTGTCCATTCCATTAGCTTTACTACGCTCGTTACCTTACGCAGCATAATGGTTTGTTCCAGGTTGCCGGCTAAGCTTTACCCGTGTTGGATTTTCACCAACTGTTCCTTACGCACTTCTTGGCGCACACATAATAACCCTCCTTTTTCAATTAATTCACTTGAGTCTTGAATTGGCTGTTCTTGTTTATCTGTTGTGTTTAAATTCATACTGTAACTCCTATATTGATTGATAAATTCAGAATATATCATAATTCCATCGGCAAGCCCTACTTCTGTTGCATTTTCTCCAAAATATAGCCCTGCCTCTGTTGATCGAATCTTTTCAATTGAAAGACCTCTGTTCCTTGCTATTAGCTGCACAAACATTTCATATAGTCGGTCTACTTCTTTTTGTAAGCTTTCCAGACTTTCAGACGTCATTGGCTCATGCGGATTTAAATCATTCTTTCGACTACCAGCAAAGATTGTGGTGTACTTAATACCTTGCTTTTCATCAAACCTACTTTGATCTATATGACTTGCTATTACTCCTATACTACCAACACCAGAAGTTCTGCTCACAAATACCTTTTCGCTACTCGAAGCAATTGCATACGCAGCAGAATACGCATCGTCATTTGCTATCGCTATTATCCTCTTTTTTCCTCTTGCACTATAGATAAAATCAGCTAAGTCAAATACACCGTTTACCTCTCCTCCTGGACTATCTATATCAAGCAGAATAGTTTCTATATCTTTGTTTGATAATGCTTCTTCTATTTCTTCTTGAATTTTCTCATATGATGTCATTCCCAGAAAATCGTCAAAAGCTCCTGGTTTTTTGGTCAAAATTCCATGTATTGCTATTACTGCTGTTTTTTCTATATTCTGATTTACTGCATGTTTTATATTTTTAAAGATAGGTTGTTTTCCTTTATATAGTGACAACAAGTCAAAGCTTTTTTGCTCTATCATCATCGGCCTACATAGCCAATTGGTTTGTAAAATTTCCATAAAGTAAACGAGATTTATTTTTTTTGTGTCCTGACATCAGAATCAAAGAAAAGGTTGAGAGAATCAGCACGCTTTTGATCTTCTGCTATTTCTTGATCAATTTCTTCTACATCGTAACCCATTTCTGACACTACTTCTGACCTACTCTTAAATCCATTTCTTACTGCCATTTGCTGTGCTTGCTGGTCTTTCAGTGGATCTACCCAATCAAATCCCTGTGGTATCCATTTTACATCTTTAAATATTTGATTATCTGTTGTAGAAAGCTCTCCAGATAAAGTGGCAAGTTCTAGCCATCTACTCCATACTGGTCTGCAAAATTGGAATACTATAATGTTATGTTGCAGCATAGCGCATCTACGACGAAACTCTATTAATCCTGCTCTGATTGATGAATAATTAACTCCTGTTAAATCTCCTGTTAGCTGTTCATATGTTATCCCTGTACCAATCGCTATTGCCCTCAGTTGCTGTCTCATAAATGCTTCATAACTTCCCCCAACATCAGACGGCTCTGAAAATTTTATGTCTTCTCCTGGGTCTAAAAGCTGCATTGTTCCAGGTTCCAGTCCAGATAGTGCTACTCCTTGCTCATTACTTTCACCTTCTCCTAAAATATTTGCTTCTGGATCAAGTCTCGTAATAAACCCTGCAAACATCGCTGCTGTCTTTTTTCTCACTAATTCTGCATCATCGTATTGATCAAGCTCATAAAGCTTTAGCAGTATATTAGAAAGCCATGGCTCTCCTCTAATTTGCCCAGATCTTAAAGGTTTGTAGATATGTAAAACATCATTTGCCGGTACTCTCACTGATTCTCCAAACGTACTTTCACCAGGGTGTTCTTTAAATAGGTAGTATGCTTCTCTTTGCCCAAGCCTGTTAAACTCAATCCCGTTTCTTATTACATTACCATTTCCTAAAGTTTGATTTGTTTTATTATCTAAATGTTCAGACTCAAGTACTTGCAGTTGTAATGGTACAGAAAATCTATCTTCCAGCTTTCTCGTTCTTAAACGTACAAAACATTCTCCTCCCTCTATCATACTTCTGCATACTAGAGCTTGTAATCCATAAAAATCACTCACTCCGCTACTGTCTGCTTCATCTGTCCATTTCAGCCATAATTCTTGCACCTTCTTTCGAAATTCTCCATCCCTTGCTTTTGATTGCGGTTTTATTCCTGTTCCAATAGAGTTACTTACTATTGTATCAATGATATTTGCTGCATATGGGTTTTTTCTCACCATATCACGTGATCTACTACGTAAAGTTTCAAGGCTTTGAGACAGCAAATTGTTTATACTTCCTAACTCTGGTTGAAAGTGAAAAAATCTTCTTCCTGAGCCTGCTGCATCCCATGCTGAGCTTTTTATCTTTGGTTTGTTAAATAATTGCTTGAAGGTTTTTAGCAGCATTTATAAAATTCCTTTACTCGTTGAAAAAACAATTTTCCTCTTTGGCCTCATGCCTGCAACTTTTAACTCAGCCTTAATTCGTTGTCTTAAATTCAATAAATCCTTTATTTGAACTTCCCCGTACCGCACAACATGGTCACCATATGCAATTGATACCACTCGTTCTCCGCTTTGCAGTTTTTGAATTGCTTTCTCAACTTGAGTTAAATATTCTTCACTGTACATTTTGACTACTAAGCCATTTACTCTGTCTTAATTTTTTGGGCTTTTTGCTTTCCATTTTTCCACTCAAACTATTCCATTTACTCTCTGGCCATCTATCTATTCCCAGTGCTATCGATGCTGCTCTTGCGTAAATTCGGCAATCTAGTACTTCATTTCTTTCTCTTACCTTTTGCCACTCTTGTTTGGTATAACCTTTTACTACTTTGCTGACTAATTGCTCTGCCGTTAGCTGCTTAAAATATTCAGGTGCATACTCGGGAAAATGACAATATCCTGGCGGTGTTTCTTCACCATCTTTTAAAATATTAAGTAATTGAAAAAGCTCTGACTTTAATATTGATACTCCTACTGGCCAGAGCTTTATTCCTCTTTTTAGCTTTTGACCACCAACTGTTATATCTACTCTACTTGGGCTGCTAAGTGGTACTAGTGCTTTATTTACACCTTTGACTGCCATTACTCTTCCAGAGCCTTGATGACCTCTTACCCAATTATACACTTCCTGCGTTGCATACCCGGCATCAACTGCCATCATACTTATCATATATTCAAGACCATTTTTACCGATAAAATGATGATTGAGGAGCTCCGAAAGCTTTTTCCATACTTCTCCACTTCCTGTATCTCCTTCAAATACTTGGTAGTCTATTGACCAATTTTCACGGCTTTTTCCCCATGCTACAACTTCTACTTCTAAGCGGTCTTTTTGAACATCTACTCCTGCTGTCAAAACTACTTCGCCTTTTGGTACTGTGCCAATCTGAAAAAATTCTCTCCTGTTAAATAATTGCTTCCAGTCTGGTACTTCTCCTTTATCTACCCAGGTTTCTCCAAGCGTTGTGTTGATCCAAACTTTCAGTAATTGTTCACTTTCCTTTGCATGCAGAAAATCCTCTACTGCTTGTTGCCAACTATACCAGCCAACTGGACTATAAAGACTTGAAAGATGAAATCCTTTTTTCTCACCTTTTACTCTATTAGTAGGTCTCCATTCTCCACGCTCAAGCATCTCTGTCTTTTGATGATTTTCTATTTTGCCGCTACATTCAGTGCAGACATAATGTGCTGTTCTTGAGTCGTTGTTTTCCCATTTAATTTGTGACCATTTTAGAACTTGATAGTAATTACAATACGGACATGGTACAAAAAAGTACTGCTTATCTGTTGCTTCAAATTCTTTCTCAATTCTGCTTATTCCATGAATCGTTGGTGTTGATACTAAAAAAATCTTTCGCCGTGCAAATGTATTAGTTCGAGCAATACTGAGCAGCACTGGATCTCCTTCACCACCTGAATCTCCTGGATAGGCGTCTATTTCATCAAGAAAGAGATATTTTACTGGCATAGATCTCAGTGCTACACTGCTATTTGCTCCGGTTATTACTACTATTCCACCTGGAAATTCCTTACTTTGTACAGTATTGCCTGAGTCTCTTGACCTTGGGTCTTTTACTTTACTCTTTAAACATGGCGTACTCTCTATTAACGGCGCAAATCTTCCTTTTGACCAACGCTTTCCCATTTCAACTGTTGGCTGCACAACTAACATTGGACCAGGAGTCTGATCTATAATATAGCCTATCCAATTGTTACCAGCTTCTGTTCCTCCAATCTGCGCTCCTTTCATGAATACTACTTTTTCTGCTGGTGAGGACGGAGAAAGTGAATCCATGATTTCTTTTAAATAAGGAGTTCTTTCTGTTCTCCATTTACCTGGCTCTGATGCTGCAGTTGGCGCTAAAACTCGATACTCATTCGCCCACTCTGACACTTTAAGTAGTGGATCTGACTTTAAACCTTCAGAAAAAGATGTAGCATATATCATATCGCTAGCTCTTCACCATCATTAGATGATACCTCAACATCACTTAAAATAGAACTGCACTCACTTGTTTTCTCACTTTCGAATTCAATAAACATTTTCTTTTCAAGTGCTTCTTCTATGTACTTCTGAGTTAAATTACTCATTGCTATTGCAGCTATGAGCGCAACTATTCCCACCATTACCGCAGCTATAATGTTAGGGTAAATTCCCACTATCACTATTGCACATACTGTTATAGAAACACAGACGATATTGATATATTTCTTTATTTTTTTGTCTGCTATTTTCCTTTCTTCAAAATATTTATTGCTCAATAAATGAAATGTTGGAAAGTTCTTCTGTCTTCCAAATAACACTATTTCCTTCTCTTTGCTCAGTAATTTTATTAATTTTGCGTTGTTCGTTATTATTGCATACTGAAAAACATCCGTGGCATCTGCTCCTCTCTTTAGCAACAACTTTACTACGTTAAAGTGACCATGCTTTACAGCAACATAAATTCCCGTTTTTCCACTCTCATCTACAGCATCTATTTCAACTCCTTCACCAAGAATACCGTCTATTAGGTCTTCATATCCTTTTCTGGCAGCTAAATGAAGCAAACTGTTTTTATCAGCTCTGTATCTATTACTTGCTAAAATCTTTACTATATCTAATCTATTTGCTTCTTTTGCATAACAAAATGGTGTCTTGCCATTATCATCCTTAATTAAAGGATCTATATCTTCTCGCGTTAGTAAAACTTCTATTGTTTTCAGCCTTTCAGCATAATGTAGTGGCGTTTTATTTTCATAATCTTGTAAGTTAACCCCAGCATTAGGAACATTTATTAAGCATCTTACAATATCTAAACATAAGTCCCTTTCGTCGTAATTACTACTACTTATAGCTACGTGCAAAGAAGACAATTTCATTGCATTTCTGCCGCTGCCAACTACATTAACATTCGCACCAAGATTTGAAAGTAATTTTACTACTCCTAGCTTCTTGTTGTTTACTGCATAATGAATTGCTGCATGATTTCTCGCATCAAGAACATCTTTGTCCGCATTTCCTTCTCTAATTAAAATTTCTACTATTTGTTCATGCCCAGCTCCTGCCGCTAAGTGTAACGGTGTATGTAGTAAAGCATTCTGCTCATTAACATTAGTCCCTTTGTCGAGTAAAAACCTTACAGCATTTGCTTCATTCAACATCGCAGCTAAGTGAAGTAAGCTATCTTTCTCCAATCCATATTTGTGATTGATTAGTGCTTGTAATATCTCTTCTCTTGCACAATCCAGCGCACTTTTACCATTATCATCAGTGATCAGTAGATTAATATTTTTCCTATTTAGTAAGAGAGCAACCATACTAAGCTCGTTAATTTCTACTGCATAATGTAGTGGGGTTTTCCCATTTAATCCTCTAACATTTACATCCACTCCTGGTTGATTAATAAGACACTTTATTAATTCTAAACTTAAGTTAGCAGACATTATTTAAAACTTAATATTAGATAATTCTTGTAATGAGTTTGTAATCTCTTCGGTTAGCGCCATATGAATCTTTTCAGTGTCACTCAGTGATGCAAGCAGTGCTGAAACTCTATTTGGAATATTAAGCAAATTATTACGTATAACTCTTGCTACATTAAATGCATCGCGCTTTACTTCCTCTACTGCTACAAGTTCACCAATCTCAGCCTTAGCTTTCGCCTCAAGAAGTTTACCTCGTTCCATTTCATTTTTTATTCGAGTTTTTAGCAACATCGTGGAAAGGTTACTTGTATTTTCGTTTTCTGGATTTTTCCTCCTAAGTGGCTGACTTGGATCTCTTATTGCCGCTACTGCTTCATTTGCTTGTTCTCTATTTACCAAACCATTCTCCAACTCAATTATTCCTTTTTTTACTAAATAACAGACATATTGCTTTGAAACTCCTATCTCTCTTGCCCATTCCGTTTGTGTGATCTTTTCCACTTCTTTTGCCCCTTTATTGCTGTTTTTCTTCTTGAATTTGTGCAAAAGTTTTGCCAGTACCAGAAAGAATTGCTTCCCTACCTGTGTATACTTGCCAACGTTTTATCGTTACATCTACAAATTTTGAATCTAGCTCTATTGTTCTGCAAATTCTTCCTGTTCTCTCACATGCAATCAGTGTGCTGCCAGAACCGCTAAATGGATCAAGTACAGTATCCCCAGGTCTGCTGCTATTAACTATTGCTTTCTCCATTAGCTCTACTGGCTTCATTGTTGGGTGCAGTGAGTTATGTATTGGCTTATCATAAAACCATAGATCACTTTGATTTCTACCTCCATGCCACTCACGTTTAATTGCCGCTTTTCCATCCATAGAGCATTGCTTCGTATTGTCTTTGATAATCAGACCTGCCTAGCGTAAAATGATTCTTTGCCCAAATGATAAATGTTGACCATTTTCCTCCTGCTTCCTCAAATGCTTTTTGCAGCGTTGAAAACTCTGATGATGATATGCAGATGTAAATTGCTCCTTTCGTATATGCTAAAATATTGGAACAGATGTCGTAGAGAAAAAGCTCATACTTTTCACCTTGATTATCATTCAATATTTTTTTATCTTCTCTCTCCCGGCTACTACCATAATCAACGTTATATGGAGGATCACAAACAGTAATATCTGCCATTTTATCATCTAATACTGCTTTAAATGATTCAACTACGCAGCTATCACCGCAATAGATTCTATGATCACCTAAAATCCATAAATCCCCTGGTTTTGCTATTTCTACCTTTTTATCAATTAACTCCAAAACTCCTCTTTCTACTTCTTCTTTTCCATCAAAATCATCGAGAAAACGTTGAACTTTTTCCAATTCAAATCCAGTCATTTTAAGATCAAACTGCAAATCTTCTAACTCTTGAATTTCCACTTTCAAAAGCTCATCGTCCCACTTTGCCCAGTTAGCTGATTGATTTGCCAGTAACCGAAAAGCTTTAGTTTGTGGTTCATTTAAATTATCACTTAAGACCACTGGAATACTCTCCATACCAAGTTTTCTTGCTGCTTTAAGTCTTAAATGACCATCAACCACAGTTCCATCGCTTTTTGCAACTATTGGTATACGAAAGCCAAATTCCCTGATTGAAGCGCACATTCTATTTACTACATCATCATTTTTACGAGGATTACGCTTATATTCGACGAGGTTTTCAACAGGATAGTAGTGGATTGCTAAATTCATATAACTTAAATCCTTAATAATTAAAAAGTTAATATTCAAAATATCTCTGACGCTAAAGAAGGCCTGGGGTTGAACCCACCAAATCCGCCATTCTGGCTGAAAGGACCCACTTTTTATGGATTTTTCGTCTTATTAATATCTTTACTAATATAGAACATTAATGCCAAAGCATCGGCCTCATTATCATCTCTAGGTGAAAAACTTTTTTCACGTATCGCTTCAATAACTTCACTCTTACTTGCATTGCCTTTGCCTGCTATAAAGCGTTTTATAGTTTTAACATTAACACCTTGGTAGGGAATATTGTTCTCTTCACACCAAGCAGACAGCACTGCAAGAAACCCACCGTAGCAATGGGCTGCATCAGTTCCTAAATGTCTTCTCACCTCCTCAAAGTACACTGCAGAAATGTCTTTCAAAGAATTGAGCCAATTGCAAAAGTTTAAGAAACACATTCCACCTCCGCTGAAACGACTACCATGAAAGCTTTTGCTCCCACTTTCAATTATTCCATCTGTTAGAATTGCCCAGCCTGTTTGCTTGCCGAGATCTAGCGTTAAGATTGACGTACAAAAACTCCTTTGTGTAATTAAAGTTCAATGCCCTGTATAATATATATGTACGATGACTCGCAAATTCGTCCGCAATTTTGAAAAAAAAATTAAAAAAAATTTCATATCCTGCCATTTGAGTTTTTACTTATCTTAATAATTATTTTACATAACTTATATTACGCCAATATTTATATTATTATATTATCATATATTATATTTTACCTGTATTTAAATATATATATAATATATATAAGACTTCAGTAATCCGTAAATCCTCTTCACTGGCCGATTTTAGCCACTTAACTTTAGAAACGGCTTTTAGGAATAGAACATAAAAAAGACAATATTATCAATAACTTAACGATTACTGCTTTCTGAAATACTAATTAGTAATTCAGAAATTAGGTACGAAATTGGTAGTTTTTTACCTATGAAAAAGTAGCTTCAGTAGTGTATCAAAACGTTTAAATCTTATTTTAATTTTTAAAGATTTTATTCTTTTAGATAAAAAAATTATTACTACTTTTTTATAATAAATTAGTCATACAAAGTCTTGGTAAAAATCTCTATTCATGAAACTTTTGGAGTTTTTATGAAGAATTCTTATCAAGGAATCGATTCTACAATTGTTAAACATGTGAGATTTCAAGCTTCGCGCCTTAAATCCAAAAGCTGTTTTATTAACGAAAGTCTCGAAGATATAGAACAAGAGCTTTTTTGTCAGGTTTGGCAATATCTTAACCGGCACGATGAGAAAAGAAGTAGTTTTAGTACTTTCGTTGCTAGATTAGCTAATTATTGTGCTCGCAATATGTTACGCAATCAGTTATGTCTAAAACGTAATATAACTTTTGATGATATAAACGACGATATTCCAGATCATAGGAACTCGGAAATCGAAGCGATAATTCGCACTGATATAAATAATATAATTTCAACTTTGTCTGAAAAAGATAGTAATTTATGTCAATTACTTAAGGTATTTACTATTACTGAAGTTTCTGTAATAACCAAAATACCAAAGACAACTATCTATCGCACACTAGAACGAATACGCAATAAATTCTCAGTTTTAGAGAAGTTATAAGCTCTCGATTATATTTGCTCAAAAATTTTTTTTTGCAAATTGCGGACGAATTGCCTAGGTCATCGTACATATATATTTAGGTACTGGGAGAAAAATGAAAATAATGAACAGCAATGAACGGCTAAAAGTTCAAACAGGTATAAAAATGGTCATCTTTGGTCCTTATGGTATAGGTAAAACTAGTCTCTTAAAGACCATAAATGAACCAACACTTTGTCTTGATTTTGAGGCAGGTTTACTTGCCGTTCAAGATTGGCAAGGGGATTCTGTAAGTATTCGTACTTGGAATGAGGCAAGAGATATTGCATGTCTCATAGGTGGTCCTAATCCTGCGTTAAAATCTGACTCAGCGTATAGCCAAAGACACTATGAGCATGTATCCAGTAAATACAAAGAGCTTTCTTCAGAGTTTCTCAAGTATCGATGTGTTTTTATCGATAGTATTACAGTAGCCTCTCGTTTATGTCTATTATGGGCAAAAATGCAACCTGAAGCTTTTTCTGAAAGATCAGGAAAACAAGATATGAGAGCTGCTTACGGGTTACTTGCTCAAGAGATGATGGCTTGGCTCAATCAGTTTTAACATATTCCAAATAAAGACATCATTACAGTTGGAACTCTTGGACAATACCTCGATGATTTCAATCGCTCGACTTGGCTACCTCAATGTGAAGGAGCTAAAACTGCAAGTGAAATTCCTGGGATAGTTGACGAAGTAATTAGTATGGTTGGAATCAAGAAAGATGATGGTACAGAGGTTCGTTCATTTGTCTGTCAGACGATTAATTCTTGGGAATATCCTGCTAAAGATCGAAGTGGTTGCCTTAATATGGTTGAAGAACCGCATCTAGGAAAACTTCTTAAAAAAATTAAAACTAAAGCTTTTGCAATTCAACCTGTCACGCCCAACATATAGGAGGTTATTATATGCTACAAAACTTTTTAACTATTGGTCAAAAAATTCCTTTTTTCAGTGTGAAAGAATACTTGGACGATCGATCGCCAACACCAGAGGATATAATCTCACCAAGAATTTTAACAAAAAGAGGCTTATTGGTACTGGGTGGCCCACCTAAAATCGGCAAAAGCGACTTTTTGATTTCATGGCTCGTTCATATGGCTGCAGGTGTTTCTTTTCTTGGTATGGCTTCAAATAGACCTTTAAAAATTTTCTACATGCAAACTGAAATTGAATATGAATATATGAAAGAACGTTTGCAATAACTTGATAATGAACTTTTGAATGTAGCTGCTAACAACTTAATCATTACGCCAAAAGTGCACTTATCATTTAATCATGATGAAATAAGTGAAATTAAGGAGATTGTAAATGAACGCTTTAAACCTGATGTTTTGGCCATAGATCCATTACGTAGCATCTTTAGCAGTGAATATGGGAATGAAAATGATAATAGTGCTATGCTGTTCTTTCTGCAAAAGACTCTTGAGAAGCTACGCAGTGCTGTCAATCCAGATGCTTGTATTGTACTCACTCATCATACAAAAAAATTATCGAAAAAGATGCTCGAAGAAGATCCATTTCAAGGCCTAAGTGGTGCTGGATCTTTACGTGGATTTTACAGTACTGGTATGGTGATGTTTGCTCATGATGAAGAAAGCAGTGCACGCCAGATAGTATTTGAGCTTCGCAATGGTGAACGCGTGCCAAACAAACTTGTCGATAAGATAAATGGTCATTGGCAGCTAATGGAATAGCTAACTTTCACTTTAAAGTCAACTTATAGGAGAGCGTATGCTACAAGATTTTTTAACTGATTTTAATAATGCAAAACTGCAGAACAATTTAATACCGAAAGGTACAATAGTCAAGGTAAAAATGGCAATAAAGCCTGGAGGTTATGAAAATTGGTTCACTAAAAACTACACTACTGGCAGTATCTATTTAAATGTAGAATTTACCGTCACTGAAGGCTCATATGCAAAACGCAAGATTTTTCAGATTATAGGTATCAAAAATGGCAAAGCAGAAGGTGAAGAAGACATCTGGGGAGAATCTGGACGTTCTATGCTGCGTAGTATTTTGGAATCATCCAGAAATATTCATGCAAATGACACTTCAGAGAAAGCAGTGACTGCTAGAAGAATAAACTCTATAGCTGATTTCAACGATTTAGAGTTTACAGCAAAAGTAGGCATTGAAACTAATAATACATACGGAGATAGAAATAGGATTACTACAGTTATTACTCCAGAATTACAAAAAAGTTTTCAAGATGATTGGTTGCCATTTTGAAGTATGACGAAGGAAAGTTGTGGGCTGCTGTTATTACTAGAGCTATTCAGGATGCAGCAGGAAAAAACCCTAAACTTAAAAAAGAGGCTTGTCAATGGATTCGCTCACGATCTTTTGAAACTGTTTGTGAGCTGGCTAATCTTGACTTTAAACGTCTAAAAAATATGTTGAACAAATTTGGAATAAACAAGGAGAATTTTATGGATTTTTCATCTAAAAATGCTTTGAAAATAAAATCATTATTAATTAATAACATCAAAGATTGTTTATCTTATTTGTTACCTGAAGGCAAATCTTACCAAGATAAATTCTATATTGGCAGTAGAAATGGAAATAAGATAATAGTTGAAATGGAAGGAGAAAATGCAGGAAATTGTTACAACCTGATCGAAGAAAAGAAAGGAAATATAATAGACCTTTGGACTTTAGTTAAAGGTAATATAGATTCTGCTGAAACATGGTTGAACGGTAAAGATGAAAGAAGTTCCATATTACAAGAAAAACAAAACGAAGAAAAAGCATTTTCTGTAAACCATTACTTAAACGATAAATCACCAATGCCAAAAGATATAATAGGCCCAAGAATTTTGACACCAGGTGGTCTTTTGGTCATAGGTGGTACTCCAAAGATTGGCAAAAGTCATTTTCTTCTTTCTCTATTAGTACATCTGGCAGCAGGAAGATCATTTCTTGGCATGAAGCCTACAAGACCACTAAAAATATTCTATCTACAAAACGAAATGGAATATGATTACATTAGAGAACGTATACAACAACTCAACAAACTTCCTCATTTAGCAACAGAAAACTTAGTTGTGACGAACAAGATGAATTTGACCTTAAATGAAGAAGGTATAGAAAAAATAAAAAATATGGTAGAGGAAAAGTTTGATTTAGTTGTGATTGATTCTCCTTATAATTCCGTTAACTATGGTCTGCAGCATGCAATAGAAAAACTGCGTTCCAAGATTAATCCTATGGCTGGAATAATCATCATAAATCACACCAAAAAAGTATCTACCTCTACATTGGAAAAGAATCCATTTCAAGCTCTCGTTGGTGCTAACGCTTTAAGAAGTTTTTATACATCTGGAATAGTAATATTTCAACCCAATAAACGTACAAATATCTTACAAGTAGTATATGAACTTAGAAACGGTAGATCTATACCAACAAAATTCATCAATAAGATTAATGGATGTTGGAAAACTGCTAACGTTATAGCTAGAACATAAAAATTCTTCAGGTAGGTATGGATATTTATTGTTCACAAAGAAATGGACATTATAAATTATTAGGGAAGAAAGAACAATTAAGAACTCAACTCCTATCAAATATAAGGTCATGTCTTTCTTATTTACTGCCAAGAGGAACTTTTCGTGGTGATAAGTTCTATGTAGGTGATCTACAAGGCAATAAAGGACAAAGTATGATAGTGGAGTTAACTGGCAGTAAAGCCGGATTATGGCATGATTTTTCTACCGAAGAAGGAGGAGATATTTTTGATCTTTGGGCTGCTGTTACTGGAAAAAATCAATTTACTGATACGATAGAAGATATTGCTAAGTGGATTGGTTATTCGGAAAAAAATAACACTCTGGGGCAACCAACGGCATCATGGAACTATTACGATGAAAGTGATCAAGTGATTGTTACAGTTTATCGTTATAACACTGATTCAGGAAAAAGATATCTTCCTTTTGATGTAAAAAGGTCTAGTTTTACTCTACCAGAGACCAGGCCTTTATATAATATTCCAGGTATCGTGAAATCTGATAAGGTGATTTTAGTTGAAGGTGAAAAGTGTGCAGATGCTCTGATAGAGCAAGGTATGACTGCCACAACTGCAATGTTAGGAGCAAATGCACCAATAGAAAAAACAGACTGGTCACCACTTAAGGGCAAGCATGTTATTATTTGGCCAGACAATGATGAACCAGGTAAACAATATGCTGAGAAAGTTGTGAAAAAGCTTACTTTTCTTAGTGTTTTATCACTTACTCTTCTTGAAATACCGGAGAATAAACCAAAGGGATGGGATTCAGCTGATGGTATAGAAGAAAAGATGAATATTCCTGAATTCATTGAAAATAACTCGAAAAAAATCATCGTTAAGCAATTGCTTAATATTCAAGAATGGAGCGTAGAACGTTTTATAGGTCCAGTACCGGAGCAAAAGTTTCTTGTTGAAGGGTTATTTCCTTTAGGAGTGACATCTATTCTAGCTGCAATGGGAGATACTGGTAAAGGTATGCTTCTGCTTGATTTAGCACTGAAAGTTGCGAGTAGAAAAGATCAGCCATGTGGTTTTGGTCCTTTAGTTACTGAACATGGATCTGTTGTAATATTCTCTGCAGAAGATGATATGAGTGAAATACATCGTCGTTTAGAGCGTCTTGACTCACAATGCGAGAGATTAAAATATAAGGATAGGCTCTTTATTGTACCATTACCAAATGTTAGTGGATCACTTACAATCATAAAGAGTGTTTCAGGTAAAGTTATAGAGACTTCTCCTGAATTTGAATTGATAACAAAACAACTTAATAAAATAAAAAACTTAAAATTAATCGTATTTGATCCACTTGCATCATTTGTGCACGCTGATTTAAATACTGACCCAGCCGTAGGCGATTATTTGATGTCTTTATTATCTGATTTAGCAGGTAGCACTGGAGCATCAATAATTACTGCTCATCATATGAGAAAGCCAAAAAGTGAAAAACCTATATCGACTGTTGAGCAAGCACGTGATGCCATTAGAGGTACATCTGCTCTTGTTAATGGTGTTAGGTGTTCATACGCTTTTTGGTCTGTGGAAGATGCAGCTAAACCGACAATTTTTAAATCAATAGGAGAATCTGTAAGACAGAACGCATTATTTTATGGAGCAATTGTTAAAGCAAACGGTTTGGCTGATCGCACTTTACGCACTTATTTAAGAAATGAAGAAACAGGATTGTTAGAGGACATAACTGAAAGATTAAGAATAAAAAATATGAACGAAAAAGATTCAAAGCAGCATCTTATAACTGCAATTACACGAGCAGCAATTTCTGGACATCCATTTACCCATACAGGAAGTACAGGAGTGTATAAACAGCGGCATAGACTACCTGAGGAGTTTCACAGTATAGGAAGAGATAGAATGGAGCGTATAGTTCAAGAGCTGTTACAAACACGGAAGCTGGTTAAGGGAATGGCTACTGGTTCAAAAGAAGATAAATGGCTTGACATTCCTAGCGGACCATTTGCTCGCGGCGTTGGAAAGTTTAGCTGTAGAGCTGAGCTATTCTCCTAAAAAATTTTTCTGATATAAAAAAATATTTTGATTTTTGCGGACGAATTTTGAACTCACCGTACATATATAATATAGGGGGAAAATGTCAATACTCACACAGTCAGGAAGAGCAGCAATAGCAGCCAGCATCAAAAAGCAATCTATCTATCTTGCTTGGGGAACAGGTGATTCAAGTTGGGAAAGTAGCCACAAAGTAGAAAAAACTTTCGTTAAGGGTGAAATAAAATTTGATCATCAACCTATTTTTGATCGTCAACCTATTAAAGATGTGAAGGTTTTTACAGGGCAAACAACTTATCAGCCAAGTATTGACTATACAGTTAATGGCAGTACTGGTGTAATAAAACTTACGGAAAATAGCTCTATTCCAGTAAGTGATAAAGTTACTGTAGAGTATAGTGAAAGCACACCACCAGAGCTGATAACTTCTGAAAAACTGCTCAATGAACTTGGCAGATGTACTGCAGACGAAGTGCTATTCTGCACAGGTGATGAAAACGGTGAACTTATAACTCCATCTGGAAGGTTTAGGCCCTCAAATGTACCAACTAATAATCTCTATCTCAAATTTACTTTCGATTTCACGGATGCAGCAAATCAAGTAATCAGAGAGCTAGGGGTTATGGTTGGTACTAAAATAAAAGAAGAATTACCTGAAGGACAGAGATATTTTGAACCTCAAGATATAGAAGAACATGGGATTTTATTGATTTTGGAACATACCGTACCACTTATCAGAACTGCTGCAACTCGGGAAACTTTTTCATTTGTTGTAACTTTTTGAATTTTTCTAGCATTAAATGACTTTAAACGCCTATTATAACCGCTTTAATCCTGACAAAGAATACGAAAAAAGCTTGTTTCTAGCAGGAAGAGGTCTACAGTCTGCAGAACTAAACGAGACTCAGGAGTATGCTCTCTCTAAGATTAAAGGCATAGGCGATGCAATATTTCGTGATGGTGATGTTATAACAGGAAGCAATTGTATTATAGATAGAGAAACTGGTAAAGTTACACTTGAGGGAGGAAAAATCTATCTGCGCGGTGCAGTTAGAAAGGTTGAAAAAGAAGAATTTGTTATTCCACTGAGTACCACAGTTCGCATAGGTGTTTATTATGTAGAATCTACGATTACAGAACTTGAGGATGAAAACCTTCGTGATCCTGCTATTGGTACAAGAAATTATCAGGAAGTAGGAGCTGCAAGGCTTAAAGTTTCCACCATTTGGGGTTATCAAGCAGAAGGTCTTTCTCCACGTTTTTCTGAAGGAGAGTTTTATCCAATCTATAACATTGAAAATGGAGTATTAATAGAACATTCACCACCTCCACAAGCAAACATAGTAACTACTGCTCTTGCTCGTTATGACAAAGAAGCAAATGGTTCCTACGTCGTAAATGGTCTTGAAGTAATGTTCCTGCAAAAGGAAGAGGGAGAAGGAGGAAAAAAAATATTTGTGATTAATGAGGGCAAAGCTCATGTTGATGGCTATGAGATTGAACTTCCTCACAGTATTCGTGTTTCTTTTGATGAAGATCCGGATATAAAATCAGTTGAATCAGAACCACATACTTTTCAGCCAAATAGCCAAAGAGTAATGGAACTGAAGGTTAATGATTTTCCAATAAGTGAAATTAAAAAAGTAGATATAACTGTTCAGAAAACCATTACTGTTACTCATGGTTCATACTCTGGAGCTATTGATCCGATACCTGACTCTGCAGTACTTGAGATTATTCAAGTTAAACAAGGCAATGTTATTTATGAAAATAGTATAGATTACAAATTAAACGCAGGAAACGTTGATTGGTCATTACCAGGTAAAGAACCAGCTCCTGGAAGTAGTTATCAAATAACCTACCGCTGTCGTACTCATGTAAGCCCTGAAGATATAAGTGAACAGGGATGCAAAGTAAAAGGAGCAGTTGATAACAGCTTGGTTCTGATTGATTACACCTGGAAAATGCCCCGCTATGATTTAATTACTATCGATAGCAAAGGAGTGGTAAGAAGAATAAAAGGAATTTCTCACCCTTGGCGACCATCAATGCCTAGAGCGCCTAGTGGACAACTTTTGCTCTGCTACATTCATCAGACGTGGAAAAAAGGCGAAGGGGTAAAAATAGTGAATAATGCTATTCATGCTGTACCGATGAATGAGCTTGAAGCAATGAAAAAAGGAATAAATGATCTTTATGCGCTGGTTGCAGAGGAACGTCTACGCAATGATGCAAATTCAAGAGAACCTACCACCAAAAAAGGAGTATTTGTTGATTCATTCTTTGATGATGATATGCGCGATCAAGGAATTTTGCAGTCTGCAGCAATAGTAAATAAGGAACTAATTTTACCAATAGATGTAACGATTGCTGATATTGATGGAGGAGAAAAAACTTATTTGTTGCCATATGAACTTGAACCGGTACTGGAGCAGCTTTTACAGACCAAAGGAGAAAAGATCAATCCATATCAAGCTTTTGACCCAGTCCCGGCAAAAGTTACCATGAACAAAAATATAGATCACTGGACGGAGGTTACTACGAATTGGAAAAGTCCAGTAACCAGAGTGTTTAATGTTAAAGAAACAACAGAGCTGCTGTCAAGTACCTCATACGAAACTGAATTTATGCGAGAAGCAACTCAAAATTTTGAGATTGAAGGTTTTGCAACTGGTGAAAAGCTTAAGGAAGTAAAATTTGATGGCCTAAGCATTCAACCCATACCATAGAGGAAAAAAGTGGAAAATCAAGGACGAATAAGTGGAAAGATAAAAATCCCAGCAAACATTCCAGCAGGTACTAAATTAGTACAGTTTTATGGGGATAAAGGAAGCTATGGAGAGGCAACTTATACTGGTAAAAAAACTATTACCATAGAAGAAAGAAGAAGAGTGATCGCAGCAAGACGAGTTGATCCTTTAGCCCAAACATTTACGCTAAATGAGAGCAGACACATAGGAGGCGTGGAGCTATGGTTTGTAAATAAAGGCAAAAAACGTGTTGTTGTTCAGATTAGAGAAACAGCAGTGGGAATGCCCTCGCAGACTGTCATTGCTGAAAGCTATATTGAGCCAAAAGATATAAAGATAGATGGCACAGCAACACGTATAACTTGGTCTCCTGTCTGGTGTGAATCTAGCAGAGAATATGCAATAGTTTTGCTAACCGATGATGCAGATACAGCAGTAAAAATAGCAGAGCTTGGCAAATATGATGTAGTAAATAGCCGCTGGGTAACGAGTCAGCCATATCAAGTAGGAGTATTACTATCATCAAGTAATGCAAGCACCTGGACTCCGCATCAAAATTTAGATTTAACGTTTCGACTACTAGCTGCAAAATTTAGTGAAAATTCTCATGTTATTGATCTTGGTAAAGTCACTGCAAACAACGTATCAGATTTAATAGTTTTAACAAATGTTGAAAAAGTAGCATTTGATACCAATGTAGAATTTATCTTAACAGATGAAGAAGGGAAAGAAAACTTTTTGTCTGATAATTTGCCGCTCGCGCTGCGTGAAAGACTATCTGGAGAGTTAACAGTAAAGGCAAATTTAAAAGGTGCAAAAGAAAAAAGTCCTGTTCTCTATCCTGGGTTACAGCTAGTTCTAGGTAATCTTTCAGAGTCCGGAGATTATGTTACAAGGAGCATTACAGCAGGTGCTAACACTAAGATAACAATTACCTATGATGCGCTAATACCTGGCACTGCAGATGTTAAAGCATATGTGGAACAAAGCGTCAAAGGATGGCAATTAGTAAATTTAACATCAGGAAAACCTATTGGGGAAAATTGGGTGGAGAGAACTCATGTACTAACAAACTTTAATAGCAATGAAACAAGGGTAAAATTGGTTTTAAGTGGAACGGTTATTTATCGGCCAAAGGTAAAAAACTTGCGGGTTGTTATAACGTAAGAAAATGCCAAATGATGAAACGAGGCGCGGATATCCTTTGCCACACCCAGAGAATATTGCAGTGGAAGATGTAGTACGTATTCGCAGAGCTATAGAAAAAGTAGATGAGGATATGAGTAATAGAGAAAATAAACATAATCAACTTAAAAGTAATTTTGAACGATTTAGATTTGAAACTTTTTTGAATTTTTGGGAATGAAAGAAGCAATAGAAGCGTTACATCAAAGGATAAAGGATTTAGCAGTAAGTAGCACACCTGATCAACTGGCATATCTTGCAAAATCGCTGGAATTGATAGCAGATAAAAAAGCTATTTCTGATATTGCGCAAATGACTAAAGTAAAAGAAATAATTGATGCACTACAAAAGAGGCTTAAGGATTTAGCAGAAAACAGTACACCAGATCAATTAGCATATCTTGCTAAAGCATTGGAATCAATAATCGACAAAAGTGCAGTTTCTGAAATTGTACAGATGACAGATGGTAAGCTAAAAGAACTTCTTGATAGTGCAAAAAAACACTTAACTGATCTGGATAATAAAAAAGCTAGTTCTTTAGCAGTGATCTCTGAATCAGAGAAGCAGTTATTAAAGAGAATTGATGAAAAAGGAACAACAAATTTATCGCTACTTGATACGAGAAAGAATGCCAATATTGCAGCAATAAGTAGCATTAGTAACAGTCATAAAGATGGTCTTAAAGGTTTAGTGAATAACTTCCGTACTGTTAATGATGTGCCAAGTGGCTCATCAATTATTAGGGAAATAGAAACTCGAATTGAAAACATCCTGAATGAGGTAAAAACTCGGGATGAACAGTTAAAAGCGTCTCTTATAAATGAAATAAGAAAGCGCAACATGGTTGAACCAGGGTCATTACCTTTCTTATTTGGTGTACTTGGCAGAAAAAATAATTATTTTGGCCACGGAACTTTTACGACAGAGCTTGGAAAGTGGAGTAGTGATATAACAAAAACTGACTATATGTTACAACTACTAGCAGGTAGCCATACGTACAATACAGATTACGTTAGTTTTTATCGGCCAAGACAACTAAGTTTTATAGAGGGAAGTAAAGGAACATTTATTTACGGAGAGTTATGCACAAAAAGTTTTTCGGGTAGTTATGATGAGATATACTATTACCCGTATGCTGCACTTGGAGTAGTATTTGTAAAAAATACAACCAATGTGAACATAAATAAGACAATGGAATTTGTTGGATCATCGTATTCGAGTACGGAGTATGGGGGAGCAGGATTATTTGTGGGAACTCCTGATAACACTAATTCTAATAAATCAAGTATTTCAAAAATAGTATGGAAAAATGTTTACCAATACACGAGTTCTGGTAGCAAGTTAGCCGGATCTGGTAATGTGGAGATTCCAGCAGGAAAAACAGTTGCAATATTACTTTACACATCATCTTATCTGTATTCCAGAACACAAGTTAGTCAAGGTATGCTTGCATCAAATTATGTACACAACTATGGTCAATTTATTCAGTGGGGAATTTATAACATACGTAGCAATTTTCTCACCACAGAGCTTGAGGTAGATGTGGAAAGGACGCTCAGGGGTTGGCAATGTCCAGGATTATCTAACACGTATGAGATTTGGAGGTAACAAACAATGTCTATCTACATTAGATTTGAAAATGATAAACAAGTAGAAACAACAACACTTGAAAGCAAGCCAACTGAAAATGATTGGTATGAAGCACCAGAAGATTTTGATTGGCAAAAAAGCTATTGTTTAACAGAAGGAGGAAAAATTGCTCAGCGTACTAAAGAAGATATACAAAAGGAGTTACTGGATAATGCGAAGCTTTGTGCATTTGATAGTATGCGTTTCTATTATGATAATCATACTCACCAATATGCAGGTCATTCTCACCAAAAAGCTAAATCTTATGAGATTCAAGCGGAAGCCGCAAAAAGCATTCTAGCAGCACCAGAATCTATAGATGAAAAGGATAAAGAAATTATAGAACCTTTAGCAAAAGTCCGTGGTATTACGGTTATTGAAATGGCAAGAATAATTGAGGAAAAAGTGAAAAAAGCAGTAAAAGCAATAATTAAATGTGAAGAGCTTGAAGATTTAGCCAAAAGAAAGATTGAAGAAGCCAAAAGTGAAAATGAGCTACAGACTTTGCTAGATGATTTCAGGAAAAAAATACAAAGAAATGGCTGAAGAATTTTTACATGGCGTAAATGTTATTGAGGTAACCTCAGGAGCAAAGACAGTACGTACACAGCTAAATCATCAGTGATAGGTGTAATTGGTACTGCACCTGAAGCAGATGAGCAAAAATTTCCGCTAAATAAAAACCAGTGTTAGTTGCAGGAAGCTTAAAGGAAGCAGCAAAGCTCGGAAAGAGTGGCAGTTTACCTTCTGCAATAAATGGAATATTTTCCCAGATTGGTGCAACAGTAGTAGTTATTCGAGTTAAAGAAAGTGAAAACAGCGATCCAAAGCTCAAAGAAAGTGAAACTATTCAAAGTATAATCGGTGGAGTTGATAAAGAGACTGGAGAATATCAAGGGATAGAGGCATTCCTCAGTAGTGAAAGTATAGTTCATGTTGCTCCAAGAATATTAATTGCACCTCAGTTTACTCATCAGTTACCTGAAATAGATGGAGTAAATTCAGTAGTGAGTGCTTTAATTTCCATAGCAGAAAAATTAAGAGCAATTATTGTTGCAGACGGACCAAATACTAATGATGAAGAAGCAATAAAATGGAGAAAAAGTGTAGGCAGCTCAAGAGTTTACGTTGTTGATCCATGGGTTAAGGTATTTA
The DNA here is from genome assembly GCF_021378375.1 of Wolbachia endosymbiont of Drosophila innubila. NCBI lineage: Bacteria > Pseudomonadati > Pseudomonadota > Alphaproteobacteria > Rickettsiales > Anaplasmataceae > Wolbachia > Wolbachia endosymbiont of Drosophila innubila. The sequence continues at coordinate 549,368 of NZ_CP076228.1, forward strand.
TTGAAGGAAAAGAAGGAACCTTGCCAGCAAGCCCATTTGTAGCTGGTTTAATAGCAAAAGTAGATAGCGAACAAGGATTTTGGCACTCACCTTCAAATAAAGAGATAAATGGTATTGTTGGAACAAGCAGGCCTATTGATTTTAGCTTAGGTTATGCAAATTGCAGAGCAAACCACTTAAATGAAAATGAAGTAACAACGATAATTCATCAAAACAGCTATAGGCTTTGGGGAAATAGAACATGTTCAAATGACTCAAAATGGGCTTTTCTATCAGTAAGGCGCACTGCAGATTTAATTAACGATAGTTTACTTCGAGCTCATCTCTGGGCAGTTGATCGCAATATCACCAAAACTTATATAGATGATGTGATTGAGGGGGTGAATTCTTACCTTGCAAGTTTAAAAGCGCAAGGAGCAATTATCAGTGGAAAATGTTATGCAACTCCCGAACTCAATACACCGGCAAATATTGCAAGCGGAAAAGTGTCTTTTGATTTTGAGTTTACACCGCCATATCCAGCTGAGCAAATAATATTCAGATCCCATCTTGTAAATAATAGTGTAATAAGTTAGGAGAAAGCGAAGTGTTACCCAAAATACTGAGAAATTTTAACGTATTTGTAGATGGTCGTGGTTATGCAGGAAAAATAGATGAAATAACCTTGCCGAAGCTTACCATAAAAACCGAAGAGTACAGAGCTGGTGGTATGGATATTCCAATAAATATTGACATGGGCATGGAAAAGCTTGAAGCAGACTTTACTTTTGCTGAGTATGATTCAGAACTATTTAGACTTTTTGGCTTGATAGATGGAAACTCAGTATCTTTAACGCTCCGTGGAGGAATGCAAGGTAATGATATTGAAGCAGTAATAATCAATTTAAGAGGCATTTTTAAAGAGTTTGACTTTGGCAACTGGAAACCTGCTGAGAAAGCAACGCTGAAGTGTACTGTAGCTGCCCATTATTATAAACTTACTATAGGTGGTAATGAATTAATAGAGATCGATGCTGAAAATATGATTAGAAAGATAAATGGCGTTGATCAAATGGCCTTGCTACAAACGATTCTAGGGATCTAATATGATTGACAAAATTACATAAAAATGTTAAAATATAAGAAGTTGTAGGTATATAGTTAATATGGATTCTAAAGCTCATACAAATTCCATAGAGCAGCTAACTGGTTTACTTGTTAGTGTAGCACAATCTCAAGACAAGTCCGTTTTAAAGTTATTAACTGAATTAATGGAAGAAGAAATTGAAGATATGGAATTATCTAAGATTGCTGACGAACGCTATAAAGAAAAGAGGGTTAAACATCAAGATGCCTTCTGGGATTAAGCCTTACAATATAGACTATTCAGAATCTGTTATAAAGAAAGACATTCCGGCTCTTCCAGCAAAAGTAAAGTTAATGATTAAGAAGGCAATAATGGAGCGTCTAACAGTTGATCCAATTGGACTTGGAAAGCCATTAAAGCATAACTTAAGTGGACAACGTAGTCTACGGGTGAGTACCTATCGTATACTTTATTATATAGATGTACCAGAACATACAGTAGTTATTACTTCAATTGAACACAGAAAAGATTCTTATCAAAGCTAATCCTATTTATAGCACCATACAAAGAAATTAGTTATGTAAAAGCCGATATAGACTTTTATTTAATTAACTTTTTAAGGAGGAACATGCAAGCTATAACACTTAATAACCCAATAACAGTTGATGGAATTTCTGTCTCAGAACTTACTGTTAGACGTCCAAAAGTTAGAGACTATCTTGCAATTGAACGCTTAAATGGTAGTGACCTTAGTAAAGAAGTAACTTTGACTGCCAATTTGACATCAGTTGCAAAAGAAGCATATTTGAAAAAGAGAGATGCTTTGCATTCATTTAATGAAGAAGTAAGAAAAAGTGGAAGAAATATTAAGTACTTAGTAAGTGACCAACATAAACTTGGCTCTTCTATTGAAGTATTAAAAGGTAAGTATGGTAAGCTTGGATCTGCAATACGTAGTCACCAAAGTTTTTTAGCAAGCAAAGCACATTTTAAGTCACAAATTATAGAGACTATTGGGCTAGGGCTAACGCTTGCAGCTCCAGTTAAAGTTGCAATTGACTTTGAAAGTGCTATGGCTGATGTTACAAAAGTGGTAGATTTTAAAAAAGGAACGGATGAAGCAACTAAATTTGCAAAGAAGTTAAAAGAGATGTCACGTACTATACCATTATCAGCCGCAGAACTGGCACAAATAGCTGCAAGTGGTGGTCAACTTGGTATCAAGAAAGAAGATCTTTTTATGTTTACAGAAACAGTGGCAAAAATGTCTACAGCATTTGATATGTCTGCAGAGCAAGCAGGTGATTCTATAGCTAAACTCTCTAACGTTTATGGAATTGATGTTAGTAAAATGGAATACGTTGGTAATGTAATCAATCACTTATCAGATAACACTGCTGCCAAAGCAAAAGATATGGTTGAAGCTCTAGCAATAGTTGGTGGTACTGCAAAACAATTTGGTCTTGACATCAAGGAAACAAGTAGTTTAGTAAATGCCTTCGTTAGTTTAGGTAAACAACCAGCAAAAGCTGCAACTGCTATAAATGCTCTACTTAGTAAACTTCAGACTGCTGAAGAACAAGGAGGGGATTTTAAAGCAGCATTAGAGCAAATGGGCATAACTGCAGAAGAAATAGTACAAAGAATAAGCGAAAACGGCGAAGAAGCATTACTCTACTTTTTTCAAGCTCTAAAGAAAATGGATAACCAGGAACGTTCTACAATCCTTATGAAACTTTTCGGTCAGGAATATCAAGATGATATTGCATTATTAGCTGGAAGTTTTAACAAATACGAAGATGCTATAAGGTTACTATCTGACACAGAAGAGTACAAGAGCTCGTTGCAGAAAGAATTTCAAAACCGTGTAAACACCACAGCCAGTAAATTACGACTTCTTCGCAACGCAATAGCTGAAGTTGGTATGAACCTGGGTTCAGTGATGCTGCCTACTTTAAAATCTATAGCTGAATTTTTACAAGAAAAAACTAGAAGCATAGCGTTATTTGCAGAAAAATATCCAACTTTAACCAAAGCAATCATGGGTACTGTAGCAGCCTTGATAAGTTTAAAAGTTGTAGCAGTGGGACTAGGATACGGATTTACATTGCTAGGAAGTACGATTTTTAGTCTGAAAGCAAACCTACTTGGAGTATTTTCATTTTTATCAGCTACAGTTTTTCCTGCAGTAGTAACAGGACTAAGAGCAGTAACACTCGCTATAATGAGTAACCCTATAGGACTTTTTAATTACTGGACTTGTCACTGGCGCAGCACTTGTTATAACTAACTGGCAAAAGGTAAAAGACTTTTTCTCTAGCTTTTGGAAATCGATAATAAAACCCATAGAAGAAGCTTTTTCATGGATAGGTGAAAGTATATTTGGAAAAGTATTGGGAAATAGCCCACTGAAAGAGTTTGAAAAAAGAAAAACTGAAGTAAAAGCAGTGCACACTCCCCTAAAAAGTAATATTCTCAACAGTGGAAATCCTGTGCTAGGTAACAGTATAATTAAAGAATTTTCAAAGAGAAATAAAAATAGCTTCAGAGTCAAAAGCCTTATTGAGGAGAAAAAGTTTACAGAGAGCGATAAGATATTTGCAAGGAGTAAGTTTGAAAATAAAGAACAAAATAAAACTCAGAACATCACTAATAATTACACTATCAGCATTAAAGCAGAACCTAACCAAGATGTTCGTAGTCTTGCAGATGAAGTAATAAAAAGGATAAGAGAAAAGTCACGTGATGTTTTATTTGATACGGTAGAGACATTTTATTGATGCTATCTCTTGGTCCGTATAAGTTTGCTCCCACAAGTTTAAAGTATAGCAGAGAAAATCGTTGGAGCACGATTGAGTGTATTGAAAATATGCCACTATTACAAAATATCGGTCAAGGTGTAGAAAATATAGATTTAGAAGGAATGATTTATCTGCATAATCTCAACGTGCTAAATCAATTAAAGAGTGTGAAAGAAACTGAAAAACCACATATTTTAGTAGATAGTTTAGGTAATATTTTAGGACAATTCGTAATTACTAGGTTAGAAGAAAAGCAGATGTATTTTTTACCTAATGGACTACCGAGAAAAATTGAATTTAGTTTGAGTTTAAAAAGCTATAGATGACTATATACTATGTGAGTAAAGAAAATGAGATGTTAGATCTGATTTGCTGGAAACATTACGGATTTACTGATGGAGTAGTGGAATTAGTACTAGCAGAGAACTTGGGTTTGGCAGAATACGGAAGCTTTTTGCCCGCAGGATTAAAGATAAAGCTTCCTACTATTAAGAAAATAGTACAAAAGTCAAAATTAAAGGTCTGGGAATAAATGCAGCCAGATTTTATAATAGATAAATGTGAATCAATTAAAGATAGAGTTATATCATTGCACCTTACAGATGAATCAGGAATAATAGATGATGTAGTTGAAGTGTGTGTTGATTACAGGGATGAAGACATAGATATTCCGAATGAATTGAACATAGCACTAGGTTATAAGGAATTTGGAATCTTTCCAATGGGTATATATACAGTCAACGAAGTGACTATACAGGGTCCACCTAAGACTCTACTAATCAAAGCTCATGCAACAAATTTAAGAATATCTTTGAAGGCAAAAGTATCAAAAGAATGGCGCCAAATTACCATAGAAAACTTAGTAAAAGAAATAGCCCAAAAACATGGATATGGATACAAAGTCGCTGAGGAATTTAAGGATGTATTGATACCCCATATTAATCAGGCAGATGAAAGTGATATAAGTCTGTTAACAAAGATCGCAACAGAGCGTGAAGCAATGGCAAAATTAGCTGGTGGGTATATATTATTTATTTCAAAAAACATGGCAAAATCAGCCACAGGAAAAGCTTTAGGAACAACGACTATTAGACCTCAAGATACAATTAACTGGAAAGTGCATTTTACCGTACGTGATAAGTATAATTCAGTAGTGGCAAAGTGGCATAGCTATGAAAAGGGCGAAACTATTAAAGAAACAGTTGGTAGCGGTGAGCCAAGTTATATTATGCTGGAACTTTACTCAAATGCAGAGTCAGCACTAAGTGCAGCAAATGCCAAGTTGAAACAATTGAAGCGTAACAATGAAACTTTAGATGTAACTATGCCTGGTAATCCTCAAATTTTTGCAGAAGCTAAACTTAATCTTCTAGGTTTTAATCAAGCGTTAGATGGTGAATGGATAATTAATAGAGCGGAGCATACTTTAAATAGCTCGGGTTACCTTACTATGTTGTCAGCATCTTTGAGTAAGTAATGTTAAGAAAAAAATGAGTAATGATCTATTTAATATTAAGAAACTGTGTGCCAAATATGAAAAAAATAAAGTATAATGAAAGAGATAAACTACATTTCGTATGGTTCATACTATTAATAGTATGCGTTGTTATTACTTATTGCTATCAAAAATCTAAAGCTACAGATAATTATAACAAAACATTACAAGTGGCTACTAGTAATTGCAACTTAGGAATAGTAAAACTTTTAGTAAAGGATATGGCTCCAAACTTGAGTGGAACAACGTTACATTGTGCAGCAAGAAAAGGATGTTTAGACATTATCAGATTTTTAATAGAAGAGGAAAAAGTAAATATAAACGCACTTGATAGAAATGCATTTAAAAGAATAGCTTTACATCACGCTGCAGGTAAAGGACACCTAGAAGTTATTAAGTTTTTATTGGAGAAAGGCGCAAATCCTAATATTAGAGATATAGATGGAAAAAACCCAAGAGATGTAGCTGTGCTAAGATCACGGCACAATAAAGATAAACCATACGATGAAATTATACACTTGCTCTATAATGCTGAAAAAGAACATGAATCTGAGCAGTAATATTTCGTAACCGGAAACAAGAAGTAGTTGAAAGATTACACAGTTAGGAGAAACATGCAAAATCAAAAAATCCCACTAGCAGTAATTATCACTATGGTAATACAGACCGTAGCAACAATTTGGTGGCTCGCTAAGCTTGATTTAAGAGTACAAATTCATGATCAATTTATAGAACGAAATCACGGACTAATGGAAACAGTTTATCGCCTCGAGGAGCGGGTAAAAAACCTCATTGAAGAAGTTAATGAGCTTGAGCAAAAACACAAATAACAACTAAATTTCACAGTGGTAAAATACATTTTATCCGTTGATGGAGGTGGAATTAGAGGAATCATTCCTGCCATTATTCTCGCAGAAATAGAGCAAAGGACAAGAAAAACGATTGCTGAAATCTTTGATCTTATGGCAGGTACTTCAACCGGTGGGATTGTTGTAGCAGGATTATGTAAAAAAGATAAACCTCAATATTCTGCTAATGATTTAGTCGAGTTCTATCGGGAATATGGACCATATATTTTTAAGTCTTCATTTTTTAGGCGATCAATACTATCTTGGTTTAACTGCGCACAATATCCACATAAAAATATTGAATCTGTACTGGATAAATATTTTGGAGAGGATATTCTAAAAAACACTTTAAGTAATGTGTTGATTACGAGTTACGATATTCAGAATAACTGCCCATTTTTCTTTAAAAGCTGGAAAGAAGGTAATATTAAGCTGAAAGATGCACTCAGAGCTGCAACTGCAGCACCTACTTACTTTGCACCTAAATATTTAAAAGTCAACCAAAAGGAAATGGTATTAGTGGATGGAGGGGTGTTTGCCAATAATCCAGCAGCTTGTGCATATGCAAGTGGTAAGAGGTTATTTCCAAATGATGATATTCTACTGTTATCGATAGGTACTGGAAGAACAGATAGAAGCATAGCTAATTCAAGGAGATTTGGAAAGATAGGTTGGATAAAACCTCTGTTGAACGTAATGTTTGCCTCAAGTTTAGATGCAGTAAATTACCAACTTGATCAAGTTATAGCTGATAAATATATACGCATACAATCGCAATTGAAAATAGCATCACCTGACATGGATAATATTACATCAAAAAATATCAAATCTCTTCAGCAAGAGGCAAATGCAATGATAGAGGACAATCAGGAACTGATAGATAAATTCTGTGATGTTTTATCTTGATACGTAGAAATGCCAAAAAAATTCTGCAGAGCTAAATAAGGGTTTAGAATAGTTAATATATTAACTACTTTTACTTATATCTTAAACACAATTCAATTTTCACACTCACCTAACTCATCAACAGTTAGGCCACTTGCTCGCAAAATAACATCAGTAGAAACACCCGCCTTCACTAGATTTTTTGCAACCCTGATTTTCTCTGCTTTTTTAACTTTTTCCTTGCCACTTTTCATATCTTCAGATAGAGATTTGACTAATGATTCTTGTTCTCTGTACTCATCCATTAAACTCAATAGCTTTTTGCTTTCTCTTGTTTTAGGTAGCAGAACTTTAATATTCACTGATAATCCTTCTGCTATTTGATATAATTTATCAAATGATATGGCAGTGTATCCTATTTCATATTCGTGTATTTCGGGAACGTTCAAAGAAGCATACGCGTCAAGTTAAGAGATTGTAAGTAAATTCAGGGAAGTTAAGGTAGATACTCTAGTTTTTCTGTACTTGTCTTTTAATGAAAATCGAGACCAAGTTATGGTAAGCTTTTTAAGAAAAACTTTCAAACTATTAACTTTATTCTTTAGTGCTAAAAATAACTCTATAACCCGCCTTTTTAGCTCAATAAATGCCTTTGTTAAGCTAAGTTCTGTATTCTTTTTCACTTCTGTGCAACCAACTATGCCGTGAAATATAAGAATTGCGCACAATTTAGCATATAGTTCACATAATACTCTGCATGGCTTTCCTTTTAGCTTATCAAGTCTGATATGGCTTTTATACAATTTAAATAATAACTCAATTTGCCACCTTACTCTGTAAATCGTTAATACTTGCTCAGCACTAATTTTATTTTCTGGAACATTAGTTATAAATATTGACCAGTTCAACAATTTTTGATTTCTTTTAGAGGATGTATATCCCTGCGATCTTGCTAATCTATTAGCTTTCCTTCTTCTGGCCATAGACTGTTCTTCAGTTAGTTTCTGACATATAATTCTTACTCTAATTTTTGCTTCTTTTCCTAACAATACCTCGTTTTCTAAAAATAACTTATCCTCTAAACATTCTAATAACTCCATTTTTTGATTTGTTTCTACATCATATATGTTGGTATCGGATTTATAACGACTTATGAAATAAGCTCCTATTTCATTGATTTGTTTAAAAGAACTTGGCACAAAATAACCGAGATCAGATATTAGCAAATCATTGCTTAATATATTACTTAAATGTTTCCTATATCCCTGGTCTGATCTTACTCCCTCCGTTAAATTAAGTTGGTCTATTATCTGATTCATGTAGTCGAAAACTAATTGTAACTTTATTCCAGATTTAGTATTGCTTTCATAGCCACTGTAGCTAGTACCATAACCTTTATACATCTCTTCCATACTGTTAGGTAGAGTAATATAGCTACTGTCCAATAATTTAACACTATTAAATTGCTGTAAGATTTTGCAATCAACTTGCAAGATATTTTTGAAGAGAAGCACAGATTCATTATACATCCTTTTCATAAATTCCACTGCTTCTTCAGTAAATCTAAAATCAAACCTTGTTTTGTTATATCTATCGAGTCCTCGTTTAGTAATTGACACATTGTTTCTACGCTACAATTATCAACCCCTATATTACCCAAGACCATGGCTTTTACGAACGATGAACCTTTTAGCTTTCTCTTTCTTTTTATAAACCTTGTTGTAATTGAGATTTTGTCTGCTTTTTCATTAAAAAATTCTTTGAGCTTTTTTGATAAGCTAGTTATTTTATTCATTGGTTCTCTCACTAAAAGTATTTCTGGGAGAACTTATACCTTATTATTCTATCTCTTTCATACCTTTATTTCCTTAACTTGACGCGTATGGTTCAAAGAAGTGTGTCAAACGGCATTTTTAATTCAACTCAATTTTTAACCTACCAGGAAAAAAGATATCAAGTTGAGACATAGTTAAAGCCCAATTAGGGAGAGCCATAATCCACTTTTGCTCTACTTTTTTTATAGCACAATATACCTGTTTGTACAAGGCATTTGTGCTGGTAAATGAACCCTTAGTTTTAGTAAATTTCCTGATTTGTCTATGCAACCCTTCAATTGGATTAGTGGTGTAAATCAGCTTCCTAACTGGCCCAGAATACTTAAAATAACTGGATAAGTTTTCCCAATTGTTCTGCCAGGATTTTATAACTAAAGGATACTTTTCTCCCCATTTTTCTTCCAGCTCAAGCAGATAATTCTCAGCAATTTCTTTACTTGAAGCACGATATATTTTTTTCAGATCATTCATGAAAACTTTTACATCTTTACTGGATACATATTTCAGTGAATTCCTTATCTGATGCACTATACATAGCTGCACTTCTGCACTGGGAAATACACTATTTATAGCTGTAGGAAAGCTTTTTAGTCCATCAATGCAGGCAATTAGAATATCTTCTACTCCTCTTTCTTTGAGGTCATTTAGAACTCCCAACCAGAAGGTAGCTCCCTCACTTTCAGCCAAATAAAAACCTAATACTTCTTTTCTGCCATTTTGATTTATACCCAATATATTATACATGCATTTACTTACGCAATGTCCGTCCTCCTTGACCTTAAAAAACATGCCATCCATGAACACTATTGGATACACTGATTGCAGTGGACGGCTGTGCCATTCATTGATTATTGGTAGCAGTTTATCAGTAATACTGGATATCTCTGCTGCTGATATTTTATGGTCATATATTTCCTCAACGTGTGAAGCTATGTCTCTGTATCCCATGCCACTGGCGTATGTACTTAAGACCTTTGCTTCAAGTTCTGGATGTAGGCTTGTTTGCCTTTTTTTGACTATTTGCGGTTCAAAGTTTCCCTCCCTATCTCTTGGTGTTAGCAGCTCAAATGAACCTGCACTCGTGCGTAAAGTTTTTGCATTTCTCCCATTTCTTCGGTTATTTTCTTCACTTTTAGCTGACATGTGGCTTTCTATTTCACCTTCCAGACTTGCCTCTAGCAACCTTTTTATAAACGGTGTTAATGCTCCATCTCTTCCTGTCAATGGTTTTCCTTCTCGTATAGATGACAGGATATTTGTTTCTAATTCTTTATAATCTACCAACCCATTAGTTCTATTTGCTTGACTCATATCAAACCTCCTTTTTTTATATCAATTTATTACTTTTTTTTTCGGTTTGACACACTTCTTTGAACGTTCCCTGTATTTCCTTGAGTGTTAAACCAACTTTGTTTGCTAAATCTTCCTGAGTATACCTTTTTATCAATCTCCATTCTCTTATTCTTTGTCCTATTCTGTAATATATAGAATCAGTGCAGATTTCTCTCTCTGTACTATCATACTCGTAAATAGATAAGCCCGTTGCTTGGAAAATTATTTCAACAGAAACTCCTGCTTTAACTAGATTCTTTGCCACCTCTATTCTTGCCACTTTTCTACTATTTTCCTTGCTAGCTTGTGCAGATGTAATTAATGAATAAACTACATCTTGATTCCCAATTTTCTCATACTTTTCTACTAGATCTAATATCTCTTTCCCCTCACTCTCGAGATAACTGTCTTCATTTGATACAGGAATAAGATCCATAATGCTAACTGATAGTGCTTCTGCGATGCTATATAACCTTCTGATTGAAATTTTATGCTTTCCTTTTTCGTAATGGAGTATTACCCAGTATTTTACCCCGATTTTCTCCGCTAAATCTTTTTGAGTATACCCTAGCTTTAACCTACGATTTCTTACTTTCTCTCCTACTTTGCGGTCTAAAGAATCAGTATAGTTATCGTTGCTAGCGGTCATTCTTTTGCGTAACCTGCTATAAGAGGTTGTCCGGAAACAAGTAAAAGGCTATAATATCTGAAATTTTAGTACGGGGTAAAGATGAGAAAAAAGTATCCAACAGATCTAAGCGAAAGGGAATGGGCAAGAATAGAAAAACACTTCAGAGTATCATACAAGAAAGGAGGAAGGCTGCCAAAGTATAGCAAAAAAGAAATATTAGAAGCAATTTTCTATGTATTGCGTACAGGGTGTCAATGGCGGTATTTACCAAATGATTTTCCGCTATGGAAGACTGTGTATGAGCAGTTCAGGCAATGGAAGAAGCAGGGAATTTTGAGAAAATGAATTATGAAATTACAAAATATAGTAGAAGAAAAATAGGAAAGAATGAGCAGCCGAGTGCCTGTATAGTAGATAGTCAATCTGTAAAGACTACAGAAAAGGGGGATCAAAGCTATGATGGAAGTAAAAAAAGTAAAGGGTAGAAAAAGGCATATAATTACAGACACTCAGGGTTTTATACTAGGTTGTTACGTAGGCGCTGCTAACGAAAATGATAGAGATGGTATTAAAATAGCATTAAACAATATGAGAACAAAATATACTAAAGTTAAAAAAATGTGGGCTGACATGGGATACCAAGGAAGAAATTTAAAGAATCACATAAAGGAAGAATATGACATAGATATTGAAATTGTTAAAAGGCCTCCATGTAGATTTTGGGTGCACAAAGATACGCCACCTGAGCTACTACCAACAAGAGAACAAGGGTTTAAAGTACAGCCAAGAAGATGGGTTGTAGAAAGGACTTTTGCTTGGGTTAATAGGAATAGAAGGCTATCGAAGGAGTATGATTTACTCACAACATCCACTGAGAATTTCATATACCTAGCTATGAGTAGGGTTATGTTAAAGAGGGAATATGCTTGAATTTACTTGTTTCCGGACAACCTCTAAAATCTCCTTTAGAAGTTTGAGATAGAAATTTTGCTAGCATATTGTCACCTTTGTTGAAAACTAGTATATTAAATGCCTATGCTGTGACAAGATAAAATGGCACATCTAAAATAGGAGACCACCAAATTCATGGCATCCATTTCCTGAGGCGCTTTACAGAAGGGTTGATAAAAAAGGACGTAAAGTAGAGGATGCTATTCTAAGATGATCTCTAACAGCCGTTTAAAAAATAAAAAACTTGAACATCCCTTCAGAATTGTGTATAATTGTTAATGCTTTTTGGGTTTTCTCCTCATGGCTCTTTCTGAGTTTCTTGATGCACGCAACGATTATGCTTTTAAAAGAATATTTGGCACCGAGAAGAATAAGGATATCCTCATGCATTTCTTGAACGATACTTTAGGCTTTACTGGTCTGGCTGCTATTCAGGATGTTGAATTTTTAGCTACTATTCTAGACCCTGAGATTGTTGCTAAAAAGCAGAGCATTGTTGATGTTCTTTGTAAAGATTCTCAAGGCTCCAGGTACATTATAGAGATGCAGTTCACTAAGACCAAAGGCTTCGAAAAACGTGCCCAATACTATGCTGCTAAAGCCTACTCGAGTCAGGCAGATCAAGGTGATGATTATCACAACCTCAAGGAAATTATCTTCATAGCTGTTGCTGATTGTATTATTTTTCCAGATAAAGCTGAGTACAAATCAAACCATACTATTCGCGATGAGAATACTAATGAACATGACTTGAAGGACTTCTATTTTGTATTCATTGAACTACCAAAGTTTACAAAGACGAAAGAAGACCAACTAGAAAATGTAGTAGAAAAGTGGTGTTATTTTTTTCGGTATGCAGCAGAAACAAGAGAAGAAGACCTAGATAAAATAGTTGGTAGTGATGTAATAATAAAACGAGCTTATGAAGAGATGAATAAGTTTAATTGGTCAGAAGAAGAATTACTAGCATATGAGCAAAGGAAAAAACGTTTAATGGATGAGATAGCTGCTTTCGCTCAAAAATTTGATGAGGGTGTTAAGGTTGGCGAAGAAAGAGGCATTAAAATCGGTCATCAAAAAGGCAGAGCCGAAGGTATTCAAATCGGTGAAGAGAAGGGCGAACAACAGGCTAAAATTGCTGTGGCTAAAAATTCACTTAAAGCCGGTGTCTCTATTGATGTTATAGCTGAAATCACCGGCCTTTCCATCGATGAAGTTCAAAAGTTAAAATAGTCACACTTCACCTTAGTCTTAAATCTCTAGTTCTTTAAATTTCCCCATGAATGGCTACTCAAGAGTCTAAAGAACTATCTAAAATAGCAATAAAAATCACGCATAATATTATACAAACTAACACCATAATAAAATCCTCATACTCAGCCTTCCACATCAAAGCTACAATTTGATACGCAAAACACATTATCTATGTTTTTCATCTCTTCCACGACCATTCATTTTCCTCTCTTTTCTTCTGCTCTTGAGAAGCATATTTACCAAGGACAGAATTTCCTGTAGTATCAAACCCACTCGGCTTTGTTGCATCACGCTTTATGAGATGGTGATTTATGGTAAATTCATGTAACTATCTCAAATTTAGCCATACCAATATCAGTGAATTTATTAAGCAAATAGCATTTAGTTCTTTTTCTCGATTTATCTCAGATTTATTCCTAAAACTAAATCCGAATATTTGCTTTAATCTTGAGAAAAACCCTTCAATATAAGATCTTTTCCCATAATTTACTTCTTTTTTCCATTCTTTCATGCCACCTTCACCGTATAATTTTATTAACCTAATAGCAGCATTCCTGTCAGACATATAATCTATTTCTGGATGTTCTGCCGCATTGTTTATTGGTGGAATTTTTGTCTTTATATCATATTCGTTACACAACTTATAAAACTTGTGCCTATCACATGCTCTATCTGCATATAGTGCTTTTATGGCATGCTGAAAATCAACTTCTTTTAGCAAATCACAAGCTCCATAGTGATCAGCCGTTACTGTATTTTACAGCTATGGCTTTTTTGTTGTTTATATTCAACATTACGTGCAATTTTCTCGTTTGCTCATAGCCACGATATTTTCTGTCAGTGCTATTTTCCTTGCTGTGTGTTGTTGTATATACTAATTCCTGTACTGTCTATAGCAATTTCGATATCTTCCATATTATTTTCTGCAATCATTTATCTTAATATTAAGTTTCTTTTGATGCTTGTGAATAGCTGCAAATCTCTTCCTATTTGTTGCAAATACCCTTTTATAAACCCGACTGTTTGTCTTAAACCAATTCTAAAGAAACTGACGATTATATGCACCAAAATCACAACTTTATCACTATAAATATAGTTGCCGCCCTGCATTTTTGGACAATTCTCGTACCAATTTTCTATGGCGTCATTGATATAACAAAAAATGCTTCCTCTTTCTTGGAGAAATTTGTTATATTCATGGCAGTTACTGACTCTCATTTTTTGTGGCATATTTTTTCTTCAACAGTTAAATGGCTATTTATAATGAATTTTGTCAGTAACTGCCAGTTCTTTTCACTTGAGCGATGCAACAAAGCCATCCCACTCTCAGAAGATAATTCCATACTAGGGTTGTGTTGCTCTGAAGCATGCGCTTCACCATTTTTGTTAACTGACATGTTATCTAGACTACGCTTAGCAATACCTAGATCATTCTTAGCTTTACCTAAAGCCAGTAAAATATCAGGATCTTCGAGATGGTGCGACCTGAAAGCCTTCGGTCATATTGTTTATAAAAGGAGAGGAATTCATTCAGAAAGAAACTGAAAGGATTCTAAAGCTTATTGAGCCAGATGTTTTGCCATCTGAGTCTACGCATCAGTGCGAATTGGGTAACCAGTTGGTGCTGAGCGACGCGGACAATGAACCTCCTCTTGATAAAGAAGATGCTCAATCGTGAGAGAAAGCATAAACTACAAGCATCATGTGGTTGGAGGGCTAGGCTTAGTGGTATGGTGAACGTAAGTGAAGCTTCATAAGTATCGTAACGATTAAAGAGCTAAAGATGCTGATAAGCTCCGACCAAAAGGTAATGTGACATTTTTCATTTCTGGATGTACGCAAATAATAATTCCACCGGTATAGAGAAGCCACCTAACCCACTATTGTATGACAAAAGGAACAGGATAAGCCTGTATTTTCGCCTATATGGCAGGCAACCCGCAAGGAATGCTGATGGATGTGCAGGTAAAGGATAATGGAGAAAGCGAATGCCATTTTGTAACGAAATGGATAGAATTTGTAACATTAATTCGCGTGAAAACGAGCAGACTTCCATTTGGTCCTTCATGACAAGAAACTTTGTTAACCACTTAAGGTAGGAAAGCAGATGATTACAAGTACAACTGTAAGTGCACCTACCAATAACTCCGAAGCATGGAACCAGTTACCCTGGAAGAAATGCCAAAAAGTTGTTATGAGGCTACAGAGGCGTATTGTTAAGGCTGTCCAACAAGGCAGATGGGGTAAGGTGAAAACTTTACAACACCTTCTCACACGCTCTTTTAGCGGCAAAGCTTTGGCGGTTAAGAGAGTAACTGAAAACCAAGGAAAAAAACACAGCAGGTGTAGATCGTCAAATATGGTCAACTTGCAACACAAAATTTCAAGGAATAAAGCTATTAAAACAAAGAGGATACAAACCTTCTCCGCTAAAACGGATATACATCAGTAAGTCTAATGGCAAAAGAAGACCTCTTGGAATCCCTACGATAAAAGATAGAGCCATGCAAGCATTATACTTGTTTGCTTTGGAACCGATAGCTGAAACGATCAGTGATCGTCACTCTTATGGTTTTAGACCAAAAAGATCCTGCGCAGACGCTACTGTGGCTTGCCACTTGTTACTGGCAAGCCGTAACCAACTACAATGGATACTCGAAGGTGATATTAAAGGGTGTTTTGATAACATTAACCATGAATGGCTCATGAAGCATATTCCTATGGAGAAGAAAATTCTTCATAGCTGGTTAAAAGCTGGCTTCCTAGAATCAAAAACTCTGTATTCCACAACTGCAGGTACCCCACAAGGTAGTATCATCTCTCCAATACTAGCAAATCTAGCCCTAAATGGACTTGAAAAATCATTGGAAAGTCAATTTGGTAAACTTGGCAGTAAAAGAAGAAGCAAAATCAGAAGTGGAGTAAATGTAATCAGGTACGCAGATGACTTTATCATTTCAGGAATCACACGTGAAGTACTGGAAAATGAAGTAAAACCTCTAGTATCGTCCTTTCTTCAGGAGAGAGGTCTTATCCTTTCCGAAGAGAAAACAAAAATTACATCTATTACAACAGGGTTTGACTTTCTTGGTTGTAATGTACGCAGGTATAATAAGAAGTTAATTATAAAACCTTCAAAAGAAAGTATTAAGAAACTTCTTAATAAAGCACGTACATTGATAAAGGCAAACATAGCGAACACTCAGGCCGTACTAATCAAGTTGCTCAATTCCCTATTAAGAGGTTGTCCGGAAACAAGTAAAAGGCTATAATATCTGAAATTTTAGTACGGGGTAAAGATGAGAAAAAAGTATCCAACAGATCTAAGCGAAAGGGAATGGGCAAGAATAGAAAAACACTTCAGAGTATCATACAAGAAAGGAGGAAGGCTGCCAAAGTATAGCAAAAAAGAAATATTAGAAGCAATTTTCTATGTATTGCGTACAGGGTGTCAATGGCGGTATTTACCAAATGATTTTCCGCTATGGAAGACTGTGTATGAGCAGTTCAGGCAATGGAAGAAGCAGGGAATTTTTGAGAAAATGAATTATGAAATTACAAAATATAGTAGAAGAAAATAGGAAAAGAATGAGCAGCCGAGTGCCTGTATAGTAGATAGTCAATCTGTAAAGACTACAGAAAAGGGGGATCAAAGCTATGATGGAAGTAAAAAGTAAAGGGTAGAAAAAGGCATATAATTACAGACACTCAGGGTTTTATACTAGGTTGTTACGTAGGCGCTGCTAACGAAAATGATAGAGATGGTATTAAAATAGCATTAAACAATATGAGAACAAAATATACTAAAGTTAAAAAATGTGGGCTGACATGGGATACCAAGGAAGAAATTTAAAGAATCACATAAAGGAAGAATATGACATAGATATTGAAATTGTTAAAAGGCCTCCATGTAGATTTTGGGTGCACAAAGATACGCCACCTGAGCTACTACCAACAAGAGAACAAGGGTTTAAAGTACAGCCAAGAAGATGGGTTGTAGAAAGGACTTTTGCTTGGGTTAATAGGAATAGAAGGCTATCGAAGGAGTATGATTTACTCACAACATCCACTGAGAATTTCATATACCTAGCTATGAGTAGGGTTATGTTAAAGAGGGAATATGCTTGAATTTACTAGTTTCCGGACAACCTCTAATAGTGACGTTGTTTGTTATAAAAAATTTCTATGTATTCAAATATTGCAGTTCTAGTTTGTTGAGCAGAGTGTTGTGAAGTATCAATAAGTATTTCTCTTTTCAATGAGCTAAAGAAGCTTTCCACAACAGAATTGTCGTAACAACAACCTTTATGACTCATCTATGTTTTTTATGGATAAGAGATATTGATAACCTTGCGAAGTATATTGTGAACCTTGATCACTATGTAATAGTAGATTTTTGGCAGGTTTACGCTTGTTAACGGCCATTAATAAAGAGTCCATAACCAATTGTTTATTTATTGAACTGCTCATTAACTACCATGCGTGAATATAGATCGATTATTGTTGCCAAATATAGCCATCCTTCTTTGGTTTTTATATAAGTAATCCCATACTTTATTTGGTTGATCAACAATAAAGTTTTGATCTAGTATATTGGGAGCTACAGCTCTATTATCTGTTTGTTGTTTTTTAATTTTAAACTTTCTTCTCAGTATAGCCCTGATGTCATTTTTCTGCATAATACTTTGCACCGTTTTCAAATTGCAACTTTTACCCAAAGCCTTCAATTCAGCATGAATTTTAGGAGCTCCATATCTACATTTAGAAACTTGATATATTTTTGAATAGCTGCGAGTAGCTCTTTATTTGCTGATTCTCTACTGCTTATTTTTCTTGTGGTCCACTTATAGTAGCCACTAGCAGAAAATCCTACATAATTCCTGTACTTTATAGCAGTTACTATATAAAAAATATTTTACTCTTTTTGACTGGCTAGGGCTTTTTTTAAATGTCTCTTTCCCTTGTTACTCTTGCTTTGTAAATCAAACCTCTCTTTTTGTCGTAAGGAGCCATGTTACCTCTACCTGGAAATGCATTTGCCGCTGACTTTTTTTCGTTATATTTCTTCATCCATTTTCCTAATACACTATCCCTTATTCCTAGATCTCTTGCTACTTTTGCAACTGGTTGACCTACCTTTCTTTGTTCATTTGCCAGCTTAACAGCTTCCAATTTGAATTCTGCCGTATATTCTCTTGCCATTTCTAATCCTCCAAAATTTTATTTTACCCGAAAAAACTCCTTTCTTTCTCTCCACTTTTTCTGGGTAAGGTCAAGAAGCCTATTGTCTAATTATGTACCTAAATTTTATTACGGCACTTTCACTACTACTTTAACGAGTGAGCTACCTTTCTATAAAAGACCTATCGACTGTTGCAATTATAGGCGTAAACAAGAATGATAAAAGAGTACGAGATTGAGTAACTATGTACACTTCTGCTGGCATACCAGGGTATAGGTATACGTTTTTAAACTGAGCAAGCTCTGGTTTTGGTATCACTACACGTACTGAATAATAACGCCCTAGTCTTGGATCATCAAGAGCGTCAGGAGAAATATGGCTTACTATACCACTAATTAAACTTAAACGACGTGCACTGTAAGCACTTAACCGGACTTTAACCTTTAGCCCTTCTAGCCCATCAATAGAGACTATGTTGCTATCTTTCTTTTGTGCCGACAGTACCTCTTCTATGTTTCTGGTCTGAATTTTAGCATCTATTATTAGGTCATCATCCGATGGCACTACGCTCATGATCGGAACTCCAGATTGTATAACACCACCTTCAGTATGGTATCTTATATCTGTGACTATCCCATCTTGAGGCGATTTAATTATTGTACGTGCTAATGAATCTTCAGCAACCATCAGCCTCTCTTTCAAGTCTGCAATAGACGTACTAACTTCCTTAAGTTCAGCGTTTGCTCTTTCTTGAGAATCGTTTCTCACGTTTATAATTTCTAATTCGTTCTCTCCAATTTTTTGCTGCACTTGAGATATTGCAGAACGGTAATGTCCAACTCTGCCTTCAATTTCAGCAAACTGCTTTTCTAAAGCTAAAATGTGTGGTTTGCTTATATGGCCACTATCAAGTAATTGTCTTTTTGTTTCCAACTCCTCAGTTATCAAGTCATATTGCTTATGAGCTGCATTTAGTTGAAAGTTTAGCCCCGCTAATTCATCATTTAACTGCTTTATACGTTGTTGCAGTATGTCTGTTTTTCCCAATATGCTCTTTCTCTGAGAGTTGAACAACTTTACTTGATTCTTTATCGCTTTATTTACAAGTTCATCGTGAGATAATTTTTTAACCTCATCAGGAAACTCGAGCGTGTCCAAATCTACTCTGATTGCAAGAAGCCTTGCTTCTGTTGCTAAAAATGATAAGAGCTTCTCTTTGATAATACTTAAATTCGCCTTCTCGTTAACATCACTCAACAAAACTAGAGGCTCATCTTTTTTAACTGCTTGGCTCTCTTTGACTAAAATTTTGCTTATTATTCCTCCACCCAAGTGTTGAACTATTTTCTTATTTGAAGATACAATAACTTCTCCACTTGCATGCACCGCACCGTCAATTGGAGCTATAGCCGACCAAATACCACCTATCCCAAAAAAGATAAGTATTACTACCAGACCAAAAAATAGTGGTCCCCATGTTACTCTCAGAACTTCATTTACGTTATTACTTTCACGTTTTAAAATAAAATTTATCATCGCATCAATCAATGCGAACGTCTTATCCAAAAATTTTGGGTACTTCTTCTTTTTATTTTTTGCTCCTTGCATATTTATATTATCACTATGGCCAATCAAGCCTGTCAAAGAAAACCCAGTGCTAAGCTTTTTTAACTTACTGATCATAATACTACTGTGAATTTGTGTTAACTCAAGATAACACACAAAAACAAAGAATCTATAATTTAAGCATTCCATTTAGACTGTAGAGCACCAGAATAAACTATTTAGTAACAATTCCTGCATAACTATGTTTTTAAAATTTTTTGACGTTTAACTTTATTATAACTTTTCCTTTATTTTGTGAATATCTGAGTTACTTATATTATGTAAGAAATCTATTGCCAACTAGTCAATATTCTGTTAGGAATTAAGATAATATAAAGTTATTATGTTTGGATTGGAAAGCAGAAAGTTCCTGATTACTGGTGCATCAGGCGGAATAGGGCAAGCAATTGTAAAAATTATGCACAAAGCCGGAGCAACTTTATGTGTTTCTGGCACAAAAAAAGAAGCACTCGAAGAAGTTGCTAAACAATATGAAAAAAATATGCACGTACTCCCTTGTGATTTATCAAATGCTGAGGAAGTAAATCAACTAGTAAACAGAGCAAGTGAGTTGATGGAAGGCTTTGACGGACTTGTATGCAACGCGGGCATTACGCAAGACAGTTTATTATTGAGAATGACAGATGAAACATGGCAAAAAGTAATTGATATTAACTTGAGTTCTACATTTAAGCTGAGTAGAGAAGCATGCAGGAAACTAATTAAGAATAATTGGGGAAGAATTATAAATATTTCCTCAATAATAGGGCTGACAGGAAACGCCGGGCAAGCAAATTATGCAGCGTCTAAAGCTGGAATAATAGCTATGAGCAAATCTATAGCAAAAGAAGTTGCAAGTCGTAATATAACAGTAAATTGTATTGCTCCTGGGTTTATAGATACTAAAATGACTGAAGTTTTAAATGAAGTGCAAAAGGGAAAAATATTAGATAATATTCCAATGAAAAGAATGGGAACAGGGGAAGAAATAGCAGCAGGGGTCTTATTTTTAGCAAGTGATGAAGCAAAATATATAACAGGGCATGTGCTTAACATTAATGGTGGGTTATTTATGTAGCAACACTTATGTATGGACAAATTATAATTTTTACTTTAAAATAAAAATATGTGTAGGTGTAGGTTTACGTTAATTTATTATTTAGAGGCAAAAAAATGAGCTCTATAATGGAATTTTTTAGTGTTTTTTGCGTAGTATTGCTTTTCTCTTTCTCAGGTTATGCAGCTGACCCTGATATGGATGACACAACTAAAGTAATATGCAATATTATTGGTTATGTTTGGGGGATAGGCGGTCCACTTATGACGGTAGTAATAATTGGTGCAGCTTTGCTTGCAATATTTGGCAGGATGCCGTGGCCAGCCCTCTTTGCTCTTGGCATGTTCTGTGGTGTATTTTTTGGCGCTAAAACTATCATAACGAAAATTATGCCCAATGTAAGCGATGAAGCAAAAGCTATGTTGGAAAATTGTGGAAAGAGAAACCCATAAAAGTACAGAAATGCTTTTTTGTTATCCATTAAATCGCTTCATATCTTCAACTTGCAACAAATAAGGGCTATCTTTTGGTAAAGTTTTAACAGCTAGCTCAGCATATTTTGTAAATTGCTTTAGAGGTTGTCCGGAAACAAGTAAAAGGCTATAATATCTGAAATTTTAGTACGGGTAAAGATGAGAAAAAAGTATCCAACAGATCTAAGCGAAAGGGAATGGGCAAGAATAGAAAAACACTTCAGAGTATCATACAAGAAAGGAGGAAGGCTGCCAAAGTATAGCAAAAAAGAAATATTAGAAGCAATTTTCTATGTATTGCGTACAGGGTGTCAATGGCGGTATTTACCAAATGATTTTCCGCTATGGAAGACTGTGTATGAGCAGTTCAGGCAATGGAAGAAGCAGGGAATTTTTGAGAAAATGAATTATGAAATTACAAAATATAGTAGAAGAAAAATAGGAAAGAATGAGCAGCCGAGTGCCTGTATAGTAGATAGTCAATCTGTAAAGACTACAGAAAAGGGGGATCAAAGCTATGATGGAAGTAAAAAAGTAAAGGGTAGAAAAAGGCATATAATTACAGACACTCAGGGTTTTATACTAGGTTGTTACGTAGGCGCTGCTAACGAAAATGATAGAGATGGTATTAAAATAGCATTAAACAATATGAGAACAAAATATACTAAAGTTAAAAATGTGGGCTGACATGGGATACCAAGGAAGAAATTTAAAGAATCACATAAAGGAAGAATATGACATAGATATTGAAATTGTTAAAAGGCCTCCATGTAGATTTTGGGTGCACAAAGATACGCCACCTGAGCTACTACCAACAAGAGAACAAGGGTTTAAAGTACAGCCAAGAAGATGGGTTGTAGAAAGGACTTTTGCTTGGGTTAATAGGAATAGAAGGCTATCGAAGGAGTATGATTTACTCACAACATCCACTGAGAATTTCATATACCTAGCTATGAGTAGGGTTATGTTAAAGAGGGAATATGCTTGAATTTACTTGTTTCCGGACAACCTCTAAAATCTCCTTCAATACAAGCCTTTTTTGTCAAAGCAAAATAATGCATTGCCGTATCAGCGTCACATTTATATGCAACGCTTAAATATTTCCAGACAAAAGCGTTATTTGGTTCTACATTCAAAATCTGCTCCAGGTAAAAAATTGCCTTTTTTGCATCACCGTGTAATAATAAAGTATGAGATAATGCAAGTTTCACTAAATAACTGTTTTTCTCAGATAAATACCTAAGCGATTCCTCATACATTTTTATTGCTTCACTTAAATTTCCAGCCTTGTATAGCATTTCTGCTTTTAATTCATATAGGTATGGGTCATTGCGTGACTCTTGAATCAATGAATTAACTTTAGCAATAGCCTCCTCTATCTTTCCTTGCCTATAGCAAACTATAGCATTTACATACTCAGAATTATCTTCATATTTATTAGATAACACATGAATAGGAGCAAAGAAAGAGTCTAGCTTTGCAACCACACGCTCAAACTTTAGTAACTTATCCGCAAAAATTGGTTTTACGTTGTTTTTGACCTTATAATTCTGTACAGCAAATATACGTTTCTCACTAAGTGGGTGAGTACGGAAATATTCCTCGGTATTCTCATGCTCAATACTTTTAAAATAATCAAAAATCTCTTTCATACCTGAATTATCATAGCCAGATTCATCAAGGTACCTTAAAGCATAGCTATCTGCTACACTTTCTTGCTCTTGAGAATAGTTAAAAAATAGCCTTGAACTGAGTGCTACACCACTAAGCAAAATTGCACCAGCAACCTGAGGGTTAATGATAATACTAGAAACTAATCCTACCATATAACTAATCATTGCTATCGATTGAAAATAACCCATAGCACTACTCATTTGCAATATATGACCAGCAGATATGTGAGCAATCTCATGTGCTAATATACCAAGCAAGACATAAGGTTTAGCCGAATATCGTAAAAGCCCTAAATGAATGAAGATACTGTTATTGTTAATTACAAAAGCATTAATCGAACTGTCATTAATTACAAAAACTTTCACTTGATCATGATCAATATCTGCAGCAGAAAATAAAGGTTGCGCTAGCTCTTTCACTATTGCTTCCACCTCACTATCTCTAATAATGTTAATAGAGTAAGCATTATTATAATATGCAAGAAAGAACAATAAGGTCAAAAACTTAGCAATTCTAAACATGAAAATTCTGTGCTTGTATAATTTACAGGAATTTTATATTTTAACACTTAAATTATACAAATTTATAAACGCTAGTTTAATTTTTTAACGTAACTGATAAGTTTGTCGATGGTAGTTAACTTAATTTTATGTTGTTCAGCAAATTTAAGCAACTGAGGTAAGCGCATCATAGAGCCATCATCATTCACTAATTCACACCCTACAGCTGCATGATTAAGACCAACCAACTTTGCTATTTCAACACTTGCTTCAGTGTGACCATTGCGTGCTAAAACCCCGCCTTCATTTGCAATAATAGGGAAAACATGCCCTGGAGTAATAATATCGTCCTTAGTACTCTTTTCATCAATGGCAGTAAGTATCGTATGCGTTCTATCATGAGCAGAAACACCTGTTGTAATGCCATAACGCGCATCAATTGACGTAGTAAATGCAGTATGAGGAGTAAGCTTTTCATCTACATTGCTCTTCCTCATAAACTCAAGATTTAGTTTACTCATATGAAGCTTTGTCATAGCTAAAAATACAATACCAGTACCGTATCTAACCATAAAAGCCATATGTTCTGGTTTTACTTTTTCAGCTAAGACAACCAAATCACCTTCATTCTCTCTACTTTCATCATCAACTAAAATGAACAATTTACCGGAACGAGCATCCTCTAATACATCTTCCACAGAAGAAATACCGGGTAGACTCATTGAAGCATAAGTGGCCTGTACCATAATAATTTACTTAAATTCAATCTTAACTATTTTATACAATTTCTCTCCATTTGGCACTGTCACTTCCACATACTCACCGACTTTTTTGCCGATTAAGGCACTCCCGAGTGGTGAACTAGTAGATATTAACTGCTTTGAAACATCAGCTTCATATTCGCCTACAACCTTATAAACATATTCCACTTCACCGTTATTATCACTTAACATTCTTAATGTCACAGTTGCACCAAATATTACTGAATCACCAGACAAATTTTTTACTTCTATTACTTCCGCATGTGAGAGCTTACTTTCTATCTCCATTATACGGCCTTCAATAAAACCTAACCTTTCCCGTGCAGCATGATACTCTGCGTTTTCAGACAAATCACCTTGATCACGAGCATCAGAAATAGCTTGTATAACAGAAGGCTTTTCTTCCTTTAATTTTTCAAGTTCGGCTTGCATATTCTCAAAACCTTCCCTCGTCATAGGAAATTTATTAATAATAGATGAAGCCATAATTACCACCTAAACGCAATTAAATTGAGTAACAAAATTACTCACAATATTAAAAATATCACCTTTTATATCACCATTCATGTCATTTGACAACTTTTTTAAAACCCCAGGGTGTACAGTACGAAAATAATTAACAAGATCATGTTCAAATTTATTAACGTTACTTATTTGTATTTTACTTAACTGATTATACAGGTTAGAAAAAATATACATCAGCACTACTTGCTCTTCTATTGACATAGGTAAATGTTGTTTTTGCTTTAATAACTCAACAAGATATTTACCCTTATTCAAGGATAATTGAACACTAGCATCAAGATCAGAACCAAATTTTGCAAAATCTTCTAATTCTCTATACTGAGCTAAGCTTAGCTTTATAGAACCAGCAACTTTTTTCACAGACTTTAATTGTGCAGCAGAACCAACCCGCGAAACCGACAAACCTATATTTACTGCAGGTCGAAATCCTTTATAAAATAATTCAGACTCAAGAAAGATCTGCCCATCGGTAATTGAAATAACATTTGTTGGCACATATGCGGATACATCACCAGCTTGAGTTTCGACAATTGGCAAAGCAGTTAAAGAACCCTGCCCTTTTTTATCAGACATTTTAGCAGCTCTTTCAAGCAAGCGAGAATGTACATAGAATATATCTCCAGGGTAAGCTTCACGACCAGGAGGACGTCTGAGCAATAAAGACATCTGCCTATATGCCACAGCATGCTTAGATAAATCATCATATATAATCAAACAATGCATTCCATTGTCACGGAAAAATTCCCCAATAGTGCAACCAGCATAAGGTGCTAAAAATTGCATAGGCGCGCAGTCAGATGCACTAGCCACAACTACAGTTGTATACTCTAATGCTCCGCTTTCTTTCAGCTTATTTACCACTTTTGCTACTGTTGAAATTTTTTGCCCAATAGCAACATAAACACAGTAAACTTTTTGACTTTCGTTTACCTCATCGTTAATCTTCTTCTGATTGATAATAGTATCAAGCGCAATAGTAGTTTTACCAATTTGTCTATCACCAATAATTAATTCACGCTGCCCTCTACCTATTGGAATTAGCAAATCTATAATTTTAATTCCTGTTTGCAGTGGCTCATGCACAGACTTACGATCAATAATGCCTGGCGCTTTAGATTCTATATCCATTCTGTTTTTGGCTCTAATTTCCCCACCGTCGTCCATAGGATGGCCCAACGCATTTACAACTCTCCCTAACAATTCATGCCCTACAGGCACCTGCACAACATCACCACTACATTTTACAACGTCCCCTTCTTTCACATCACGGTCATTACCAAGCACAACTATTCCAGCCGTATTATGATCTAAATCGAGAACTATTCCTTCTACACCACTTGCAAAAAATACCTTTTCACCGAATTTTGCTTTTTCCAGCCCATAAACCAATGCGATACCATCTGTTACTGAAATTACTTCACCTATATTTTCCCGCTTTATAGGATTATCAAACGTCTCAACCTTTTCTCTTATTATACTTGCTATCTCAGAAACATTCATACTGTTCTTCATACAAAATTCCTTACTTTTAATATTTCCATTTTACTTAAGTCAACTAACCTATCCAAGTAACTTTTTAGCGAAGCATCGATCAAATTAAAACCATACCTAACTACGAAGCCACCTAGTATAGAAGGGTCAACCACATTGCTTACTTTTATTATTTTACCAAGAAAGCTCAAAGATTCAGTAATTATTTTTATATCAGATTCCTTTAAAGTTTCTGCTGACTTTATAGTAATTTCGAATTCATTTTCATTTTCTCTTGCAAGACTTAAGAATTTTTCTAATATAAGGATCAATAAACTAGAGCGTTTATTTGCAAATATAACCATAATAAATTTTACTAAATTCTCACTTAAGTGCTCATTTATAGAAAGCATCACTTCTTTTTTGTGTGCAAAAGAAATCATAGGATGAGATAGGTACACAAAAACATCACGTTGATCCTTAAAAAAAGCCAACAAAAATTCTACTTCTTTCCTTATAATACCTAACCTGCTTCCTGAGACATGAAATAGCACTCTAGCGTAAGATGAAACTAAATTATTGTATTGGGTCTTTTTCATATTAAATCCAGTAAATCTAAATTAATTCAGCTACAAATCTTTCATTCTTCAATCCAAGCATTTTTTATATAAACAGGTCTTCTCTTTAAGGAAAGAAAATATAAATCATATCTGACTGAATAATCTAAAAAACTAAGGTTTTTACTTAAGAAATACTTAGAAGAATTTATAATAGACTGACATTGAAGATGAGATATCGGTATTTCTTTTCCAAGTAAACTTGTTTTAACTTCTATAAAAATCAGCTCCTTTTTTTTAGATACAATTAAGTCAATTTCACCGAACTTACAACGGTAACGGCGTTTTATAACATTATACCATTTCAGTTTTAAATATACTAAACCTAATAACTCGCCAAAGTAACCTACAAAGTAGCGTAACCTACTTACCACAAGAAGAACAATTATGATAACAATTAACTTTGTGTAACTACTTTGCCTCCTTCTTTATTTTTACTATAAACCTTACCTCTTGCTGCAATATCCCTATCAACCAGTTCTATCACTGCCATTGAAGCGCAATCACCCTTTCGAGTGCTAAATTTTATTATTCTAGAATACCCACCTTTACGATCTTGATAACGGCTGGCTAAGACGTTTAATAACTTATCAACTGCTAACTTACTATTATGAAGGCGTGAAAGCAAAAGTCTTCTACCATGTAAAGTATTCTTATTCTTAGCAATTGTAATAAACTTTTCGACATATGGACGAAGTTCCTTAGCTTTTGGTAAAGTAGTTACAATCTGCTCATGGTTAATTAATGAGATAGATAGATTCTTTAACGTCGATAATCTATGTTCAGTACAACGAGATAGTTTACGTTTTTTTATTCCATGTTTCATATATCACCTAATCTTCATCAGTATGTTGTTTAGCCAACTCATCTATATCCTTAGGTGGCCAGTTTAGCACATTCATACCCAAAGACAAGCCAAAATTAGTCAAAACTGCCTTAATCTCATTCAAAGACTTTCTGCCAAAATTAGCAGTTCTTAACATTTCACCTTCTGCCTTTTGTACAAGATCACCTATATAAGTGATGTTTTCGTTTTTCAGACAGTTATGAGACCTGACAGATAATTCCATTTCATCTACCTTACGCAATAAGACAGGGTCATAACCCAAATCTTTAGCACCACTAGACGAAGAAACCTGCGATTTTTTATAACTTACATCAGAACTAATAAAGGGCTGAAGTTGCTCCTGTAATATTCTTGCAGCAGAGTCAACAGCTTGACTCGGAGAAATTGTACCATCAGTTTCAATTGACAATATCAGCTTATCCTTATCAGTCACTTGGCCAACACGACTGTTCTCTACCCTGTACGAAACCCTGTTGACAGGGCTATACAAAGCATTAACTGGAATAAAACCAATTAAATCCTGTTCACTCATAAGCTTCAAAAGTTCATTTTCTTTATATTTAGTTACAGGAAGATAACCTTTTCCGCTAGCCACATATATGGTCATGTTAAGCTCCACATTTTGCCCCAGCGTACATATTAACAAATCTTTATTAACAATAGAGCATTGATCATCAGTTTCTATCATCCCAGCTAATACCTGGCAAGGCCCTTTAGCGTTTAAATTTAAGCATTTATTAGAAGCACCATTTAATTTACACCTCAACATACCCATATTTAATACTATATCAGTTACGTCTTCTCTTACCCCTTGAATTGAAGTGAACTCATGAGTTACACCTTCAATTTTTATTCCATAAACAGCACTACCTTTAAGAGAAGATAACATTACACGTCTTAATGCATTGCCTAATGTTAAAGCAAAACCACTTTCCAACGGTTCTAGCACTATATCACTTTTTTCACTTGAATCATCTGATATTACCTTAACTGAACTAGGTTTAATCAATTTATCTAAATTGCTACAGAGAGAAACATCATTATTATAATACATAAAACAACCTTTTCAAATATCCTATACTCTTCTTTTTTTTCTTAACCTGCACCCATTATGAGGAATTGCGGTTTTATCTGCAATTGAAGTCACAGTCAACCCACAGCTCTGAAGTGCTTTAACCGCAGCTTCGGTACCAAAGCCAGGGCCGCGAATTATTACAGAGACAACCTTCATACCAAATCTCTCCATTGCGTTCTTCGCAGCAGACTCCGCAGCCTTACCTGCAGCATAAGGTGTGGATTTTCTCGAACCTGAAAAACCACATGCACCCACAGAAGTTTGACATAGCGTATTACCATGAACATCAGTTACATTTACGAAAGTATTATTAAAAGTTGCACGAATATGGACAACACCAGTAATAAACTCCTTCTTACTCTTACTAACCGTTTTGACTTTTTTCATTAAAACTCACAATAATAATAAATTTTATTTTTTCCCAGCAATAGGCAACCGAGATCTACCTTTACGAGTCTTAGCATTAGTATGAGTCCTTTGCCCTCTCACAGGTAAACCTTTTCTATGTCTCACCCCTCTATAGCATCCCATTTCCACTAAAGATTTTATGTTCATAGCCACTTCTTTTCTGAGCTCACCTTCTATAACATAATTTTGTCTAATGAAACCGCTGATCTTTTCTATATCTTCATCTCGTAATTCTGAAACACGTTTGCGCTTATCAACTTCGCAAGCGTGACAAATTACATTCGCAGTAGCAATACCTATACCATATATATAAGTTAATGCAAAAGGAACACACTTCCTCACTGGAATATTTATGCCTGCAATACGTGCCACTGATACCTCGATACTTTATTAATAACAACTCTTAATTTATACCATAAAACAACTCAGAGTCAAACCAAATTACAAGAAATTTTACTTTCAATCTCTTGCGTCACCTCATCAACACTCAAATTAGCGTCAATTGTTAATAATTTGCCTTTATAATACTCGCGTAAACCTTTCATTTGAAGGTGATATTCACTTATTCTCTTATTAATTGCAGACATATCAGCATCATCAATTCTTTTCTCTAACCTCGTACTTTTACATTTAGCACAAGTAGTACTCTTAAAAGAAGATACACTATATATGCTTTTACAGTCCAAACACGCGAGACGATTTTTTAACCTATCGATTGCAATATTATCGTCAAGCTGCAGCTCAACTACAATGTCAACATCCCTATTATATTTTTCTTGCAAAACTTGAGTCAAAAAATGAGCCTGGTTTAAATTTCTCGGAAAACCATCTAATAAGCAATTATCATCCACTAATGCAAGCTGGTCACGTAATAATCCACATATAATTTCATCTTGAATTAAATTACCAGATTCCACGGTACCCTTTATTTTTTTACCTAACTCACTACTGCTAGATATAATATTCCTTAATAAATCCCCTACTGAAATTAATTTTAAATTATATTTTGCTATTAACAAGCTTGACTGAGTACCTTTACCAGAACCTGGAGGACCAAAAATCGTAATGATCAT
Source organism: Wolbachia endosymbiont of Drosophila innubila (assembly GCF_021378375.1). Taxonomy (NCBI): domain Bacteria; kingdom Pseudomonadati; phylum Pseudomonadota; class Alphaproteobacteria; order Rickettsiales; family Anaplasmataceae; genus Wolbachia; species Wolbachia endosymbiont of Drosophila innubila. The sequence continues at coordinate 579,733 of NZ_CP076228.1, forward strand.
CTTACTTTCCTCGTTTTAGACTCATATTTCTTTATCCAGTTGTCGTACCTATTTGAAAAAATATAAGATTGTATTTGCATAATAGTATCAGTAATAACGTTCACTATAATCAGTAAGCTCGTCCCACCAAAAATAAATGGTATATCATAATAATATCTCATAACTTCAGGTACAGTACATATGACTACCAAATACGCAGAGCCAATGAATGTCAACTTAAAAACTATATCTTGAAGGTAATCAGAAGTATGTTTCCCAGGTCTTCTACCAGGTATAAAACCACCATTTTTTTTAAGAAAATCTGCGTTTTCCTCTGGATTAAATATAAAATTGGTATAGAAAAAATTAAAAAATACTATCAGCACCAAATAGGCTACAATATATACTACTTTATTTGCCATAAAGTAATTCAAAATAAAATCAGAAAAAGCGTGCCCCTTATAGAAATTTGCAATTGAAATAGGTGTCAATAAAATTGCATTAGCAAAAATGGTTGGTACTACACCAGATAAATTAATCTTCAATGGAATATAAGTAAAATCGTCATTATGTAATCTTTTAAATTGCTTTTTAGGATGTTGAACAATAACCTTTCTATAAGAAGACTCTACAAAAATGACTAAGAGTAGCAGCAAAAAAAACAATACCAAAACAAAAAGGATAATAAATAACGATACGCTACCGTTTTTATTTAACGTTAACAAAGATGACAAAGCGCTGTGTAACTCTGATATTATACCCGTGAAAATGATTAATGAGATACCATTGCCTATACCGCTAGCGCTAATTCGTTCACCAAGCCATATTAAAAGCATAGTTCCACCTAAAAGGCTGAAAACACCTATTGTACGAAACATAACACCAGGTTCGATTACAACCAATACCCCTTCCCTATTCATCCCTTCCAATCCAACCAAAATTGGAATTGATTGAAATACACAAATTACTATGGTCAGATAGCGTATATAAGAATTCATCTTTCTACGGCCTGACTCTCCATCATTCTTAACTTCCTTCATTCCTTTAATCGCAGAAGAAAGTAACTGAATAATGATAGAAGCCATTATATATGGCATAACGTTCAATGCTAGAATTGTCATTCTAGCCAATGCACCACCAGAAAATAAATTAAATACTCCAAAAACGCCTGAGCCATCTTTGGGAAATATATCATTAATTACATCAAGATTAATTCCAGGAATAGGCACATAAGTACCCAAGCGATAGCAAATTAAAGCTATTAGCGTAAAAAATATACGCTTTAATAAATCGCCTTTATATAACAACGTAGGATCCAAGCTATTAAATGCTGATTTATTGCCCATGACTTACGATAGTATTTCCACACTACCACCAACTGAAGCTACAGATTTTTTTGCAGCTTCTGACGCAAAATCAACATGAAACACAAATTTTTCGCTCAACTTACCTTTATTAAGAAGTTTAATTTTATCCTTAATAGACTTTATAAAACCTAATTTATACAGCCTCTCCTTATCTATAACAGAGTCTTTCACTATTTTTTTAGCTTCCATTAAGCGCTGTATATCGCCAACATTAATTATAGAGTATATGCTCCTACGTATAGGCTTAAAACCTCTTTTAGGCAAACGAGTATATATAGACTGTTGTCCACCCTCAAAACCATTTATAGAAACTCCACTTCTAGCCTTCTGCCCTTTATGCCCTCTACCGGATGTTTTACCTTTACCACAACCGATACCTCTACCCAGCAACTTAGGCTTCTTTTTCTTAGATAATTTAGTAAATATAGAGTTTAATTTTACAGCATTATTCATACTTTACCTGTTTCCAACTATCTCGCTAATCTTTTTGCCTCTTTTGCTTGCTACCTGACGAGGAGATAACATACTATCAAAAGCCTTAAACACCGCACATATAACGTTATGAGGATTACTTGATCTAGTGGATTTAGCTACCACATCCTTTATACCTAACACCTCAAAAACTGATCTAATCGCTCCACCAGCAATAATACCTGTTCCGGCTCTTGCGGTTCTTAAAACTATCTCACCAGAACAAAATTTAGCTTTAATATCATGATGCAAAGTTCTACCTTCACGCAAGTACACTCTAATCATTGATTTCTTTGCAGCATTTACAGCTTTGACTCTTGCTTCAGCAACTTCTGCGTGCTTACCTATTCCACACCCTACCCTACCCTTCTCATCGCCAACAACAACCAAAATTGAAAATGAAAATCTTCTACCACCTTTGGTAACCGTTGTCACTCTTCGTACCGAAACTAAAAGCTCTGATAAATCATTATTATTTTGTAAATTCTTTATAGCCATATTCAAAACCTTCTAAAATTCAAATCCAGAACTTCTTAAAGCCTCAGCAAATTGAGAAACTAATCCTGTGTATTTATACGCTCCACGATCAAACGTAAGCTGCTGCTCTAATTTCATGCCAGACAGACGCTCAACCATTAAAGAAGAAACCTGTTTTATAGTTTCAGCGTTGACTTTCCCTTTACATACATCCTTAATTTTAGCATCCAAAGTAGAAGCTGAAGTGAGAGTTATTCCTTTTACATCATTAATTAACTGGACATAAAAATGCCTATTAGATTTAAATATGGATATACGTAAACGTTCAGCGCTCTTGTCAAGCTTCGCTCTATTACGTAACTTCCTTTTTTCAGAATTACTTAAAAAATTATACGATCTTTTCATTTTTATTACTTCTTTTTACTTACAACCTTACGCAGCATAAATTTGCCTTTTATTACAACACCCTTACCTTTATAAGGATCATATTTTCTAATTTTGCATATATCAGACGCCACCATATAGACCTTCTGCTTATCCATACCACTAACTACTAAGTGAGTTGGCTTTATGCACTTAATCTCAACATCTTTAGGCACTTTATATTTAACATTATGGCTATAACCAAGATATAAAGTCAAATACTTACCATCACACTCTGCCTTATATCCCACACCGTTAATCTCAAGATTAACAGAAAAACCATCAACCATGCCGTTAATGATATTATTAATATTACTCCTATAAGTGCCCCACATAGGCTTTATTTTATCATAATTATCTTTATCTTGATCAACAGAAAGCAATAGCTGATTATCAATAATCTGACACACAACATCCCTGATCAAGCTAACTTCCTTTTCAGCCTTAGCACTCTTTATTAACATACTACCATTATTATATTCAACTGAAACACCAGCAGGAATATTGATAGGAGCAGCACCTATACGAGACATGAATTTCTCCTATTATTTAAAATACACGACACAAAACTTCTCCACCAACCTTTAATTTATGTGCATTATAATCAGTCATCACTCCTTTGGGTGTCGATATAATAAAAATACCAAGACCATTATATGCTTTAGAAATGTCCTTATACTTAGAATAACGACGACAACCAGGCTTTGACACCCTAACTATGTCACTAATTACAGGTGACTTCTCATAATACTTCAATTTTACAATGAAAGAAGGTAAGTTATCTACAACTTGCTTTTCATAATCAAGGATATACCCTTCCTCTTTTAAAATCTCCAATATAGAAGAATTCATCTTAGAAAATAGTACCCTTGTTGCCCTATGCATTGCCAATTGAGCATTACGTATCCTTGTTAAAAAATCACCAATACTATCAGATAACGCCACAATATACTCCTTATATTATATTTACCAACTAGACTTTGTAACTCCTGGAATTTGCCCAAAAGAACATAAATCACGCAAAACAATTCTACATAAACCAAATTTTCTATATACTCCTCTTGGTCTCCCAGTTAAAGCACACCTATTTCTAATTTTGGTTTTAGAAGAATTTCTAGGCAATTTTTTAATTAATTTATTTTGAGCTGTAAACCTTTCTACAATAGACAAATTCTTATTATTTATTATAGATTTCAATTTTTCTCTTTTTTTTTTATATTGATCGCACAACTTTATTCTGCGAAGATTTCTTTCTATCATAGATTTTTTTGCCATATATTTCTCCTCTCAATTAATCAAAAAAAGGAAATTTAAGAGCCAGTAATAATTCCTTTGCTTCCTTATCACTAACTGCACTTGTTATAATATTAATATCCATACCTCTAATTTTACTTATTTTATCATAGTCTATTTCTAAAAACGAGATATGTTCCTTTATACCAAAGGAAAAATTACCATTACCGTCAAATTGCTTCACACTAAATCCTCTAAAATCTTTTTCCCTTGGCAAAGCAATATATATCAATCTTTCTAAAAACTCATACATTTTATCTCTACGCAAAGTTACTTTGCAACCTACTGTAGCACCTTTTCTGATCTTGAAGCCAGAAATAGATTTTTTTGCAAAAGTTGATAAAGGCTTCTGCCCAGCAATCAAATATAGGCTATCAAGTGGTTCATTTATTGCTTTACTATCTGTAGCAGCATCTCCAATGCCCATATTGATACACACCTTGACAAGTTTAGGCACTTGCATTATATTGCCGTAATTAAACTTATCCTTCAAGGACTTTACTATGCTATCTTTATACAATTCTTTAAACATATCAACCTAATCTATCACTTCTCCAGAAACTTTTGCAAAACGCACTTTTCTACCGTCTATAACCTTAAACCCCACTCTAGTTGGAGTTTTATATTTAGGGTCCAATGTTGCAACGTTGGATATATCAATAGCTAACTCTTTATTTAATATATCACCACTACTACCAGCTTTTGGTTTAGTATGTCTCTTATGCACATTCACTCCAGAAACAATTACTTTCTTTTTAGCATCACGTGCTATAACTTTGATTACCTTACCAATTTTTCCCTTATCTTTACCAGTTAAAACTATAACGTCGTCACCACTTTTTATTTTAGCACTCATTATAAAACCTCAACAGCTAATGACATTATCTTCATAAAAGAACCAGATGATAACTTTTTTACCGGACCAAACACCCGAGTGCCAAATGGTTCACCTTGATCGTTAATCAAAACTACAGCATTGCTAGAAAAACGAATTACAGAACCATCAGATTTCCTAATAGGGCTTTTCACCCTCACCACAACTGCTCTATATACTTTTCCCTTCTCAACTTTCCCTCTTGGAGTAATGGATTTAGTAGATACAATAACTGTGTCACCTATAGATGCAGACTTTCTACCACCCAATAAACCAATACAAAGCACTGCACGCGCGCCAGAATTATCAGCTACTTCCAACAATGTATTTTTTTGAATCATATAAATATCCTATTCAATGTGAGCTATTAACAATAACCCATTTTTTAGTAGTAGAAATAGGCTTGTGTTCTTGTATTAAAACCTTGTCCCCTTCTTTACAACTATTATTCTCATCATGTGCTGTATACTTCTTGTATTTTTTTATAACCTTTTTATACAGCTCATCCTTATACACTTGTAATACCGAAACCTTTACAGTCTTATCACACTTAGCCTTAGTTACAGTACCACAAAAAACCTTTTTAGGCATTCTTTTCCTCTCTTCTTCTTTTATTTAATGTAGTTAAAATACGAGCTATGCTCTTTCTTATTAAGCTAAAACGCGAAATATTGTTGCACTGGCCCAGCTTCTTTTGAAAAACCAAATTAACAAACTCTTTTCTCAAATTCACAAGAATTTCATGCAATTCTTGCGAAGACCTCGATTCAATGTCAGCTATATCCATTGCAACTCCATTTAATTATGATTAGATACAAATTTACACTTCATAGGAAGCTTAGCAGTTGCCTTTTCAAGCGCCAATCTTGCTAAATGCATGGGAACATCACTGCTAATTTCAAACAACATTCTACCGGGCTTAGCTTTAAATACCCAAAACTCAACACTACCTTTCCCTTTACCCATACGCACATCCGCCGGCTTTTTACTAACAGGGATATCAGGAAAAATTCTTATCCACACTTTACCAGAGCGTTTTAATGTTCTAGATATTACACGCCTTGCAGTTTCAATATGCTTAGATTGAATCCTACCTGCTTCCATAGCCTTTAGACCATAATCCCCAAAAGATAATGTGCTACCACCTTTCGTGTTACCCTTAATTCGTCCTTTAAATACTTTTTTATATTTACTTTTTTTAGGAATAAACATTTCAATATACCTAATTAGTTACCAATATAAACCCAGACCTTAACTCCTATGATGCCATATATAGTTTTTGCTTCAGCAAAAGCATAATCTATATTAGCACGTAAAGTATGCAAAGGCAAACGGCCTTCTTTATACCACTCAGTACGAGCTATCTCAGCTCCGCCAAGGCGCCCAGAACAACTTACTTTAATACCTCTAGCACCCATCCTCAAACAACTTTGAATAGCTTTTTTCATCGCTCTTCTAAATGAAACCCTTTTTTCTAACTGCTGTGCAATGCTGTTTGATATTAAAACTGCATCTATTTCAGACCTTTTAACCCCTACTACATTCACTTCCACATTATTTTTTACTTTTTCAGCTATCTTTTGCTTTATCTTCTCAATATCCGAGCCTTTCTTACCTATTATCACTCCAGGTCTAGAAGAATGTATTATTACAGATACCAAATCGATCGTACGCTCTATAATTACTTTAGAAACACCAGCATGCTTAAAAGATTCATTTATATAACTGCGAATAGATAAATCTTGATGCAACCCTTGTTTATAACCCTTCTCAGCATACCAAATAGATGACCAAGTATTAATTATTTTTAACCTAAATCCTTTAGGATTAACGTTTCCCATATTTTTGCACTTTCCTTATTAATTTTCTATTTTTATGAATCATATAATTTCCCCCAACTTTACAGTTATATTACTATAACGTTTACTAACTCTATTAGCTCTACCCATAGCTTTTGGACATACCCTACGCAAAGTAAGAGACTTACCTATTAAAATTTCTTTTATATATAAATTATCGATATCCAATCCATAATTTTGAGCATTAGCAATCGCAGAATTTAATACCTTCCTTATAAGACCTGCAGCTTTCTTTTCACAAAATCTTAATTGCACAGTGGCAAAAGAAACTTTTTTATTACGTACTAAACCAGCAACCAAATTCAATTTACGAGGAGTTGATTTTAAAACCCTAGAACCAGCTTTAACTATTACATCTCTGTTTTTCATATCAATTACCTTCTTGTCGCCTTTTTATCACCACTATGCCCAGTAAATTTACGAGTGGGTGAAAACTCACCAAACTTATGACCTATCATATTCTGATCATTAACATTCACAGGAATGTAATCCTTACCATTATAAACAGCAAACTTTAAACCTAAACAATTAGGAAGAATTACAGAGGCCCTGGAATGAACTTTTATAGCCATGTTAACAAACCCCTTGTTTAAAGCATTATTCACCGACTTTAATATAGAAGGATGACAAAAAGGAGGCTTCCATGCAGATCTACTCATAAACTAACCTTTCAATTGTTTTATATACTTATCACTAGATTTATTTCTCCTTCGAGTTTTCTTTCCTTTTGTTGCAACACCCCAAGGAGTAACAGGATGACGACCACCAGAGGTTTTTCCTTCCCCGCCTCCATGAGGATGATCAACTGGATTCATTGCAACTCCACGTACAGTAGGTCTAATCCCAAGCCACCTACTTCTCCCAGCTTTACCCAACTTTCTATTCTTATGGTCAGGATTAGATACTACACCAATAGTAGCCTTGCAAGAAGATAAAATCAACCTAATTTGACCAGACCTGAGTCGTAATAAAACATATTGGCCATCACGACCAACGATTTGTGCATAACAACCAGCAGCTCTAGCAATCGCAGCACCATTACCTGGCTTCAGCTCAACATTATGAACGAAAGAACCAACAGGTATATGCTTGAGTAGTAAACAATTCCCTGGCAAAATATCAGCATCATTCCCAGCTGTAACAACATCACCTGGCTTCATACCTTGAGGAGCTAATATATAAGACTTAATATCATCTTCCTTATATGATATTAACGCCAAAAACCCACTTCTATTTGGGTCATACTCTATTTTTTCAACTATACCTTGACCACTTCTATTACGCTTAAAATCTATCACTCTATACTTCTTTTTGTGACCACCACCCCTATGACGAGTTGTAATTCTACCATGATTATTTCTTCCACCACTGGACTTTTTACCGGATGTAAGAGACTTTTCTGGCTCATCTTTTGATAAACCAACTTTACTTACTAACACAGTCCCACGAGAAGACGGAGTAACAGGATTAAAAAATTTCATACCCATACTAAACGCTCATTATATCTAATTTTTGACCATCCATCAAAGAAAAATAAACTTTCTTTTTCTGTTTTTCACAACCAACCACACCCCTAAAACGCCTATATTTAGGCTTAATTCTAACAACATTTATAGAAGAAATTTTAACATCAAATAGAGACTCTATTGCCAACTTTATTTGACGCTTATTTACATTTACAAAAACATACAAAGAATATTTATTAAACTTCTCCCTCAAAAAAGAGGCCTTTTCTGTAATTATAGAAGATTTTATTATATTATTATATTTGATCATAACAATCTACCTTCAAGATGCTTTAAAGTATCTTTTGTCAACATCACGCATTCGTGATTCAATATATCAAAAACATTTAACCCAATAGGTTTGATTAAGTCTACATAGTGCAAGTTTTTAGCCGCACGCAACAAATCATCTCCATAATCACCAACTATCAAAAAGGAAGAAAATTTAAAATTTTTAATACATTTACACATTTCAGACGTTTTCTTCACATCAATATTTAAATTATCCAGAATAATTACTTGATTATTTAAATACTTTAGAGATAAAGCAATTTTTAAACCAAATTTGCGTACCTTCTTATTAAGAGAATAAGTATGACTCCTCACAACAGGGCCGAAAATAATCCCACCACCTCTAAATTGAGGAGATCGCAAGCTCCCTTGTCTTGCCCTACCGGTACGTTTTTGACCATAAGGTTTAGCTGTTGTACCAGAGACATCACTAATACCTTTTGTTTTATGAGTACCAGCTCTTCTCTTCGCTAATTGCCATCTCACTATATCATGCAAAATACTCAATTTTTGCTTAGCAGAAAATATCAAAGGATTGAGCTGAGCAGTACCTACATTATCATTAGATAGATTAACTAAATTACATTCCATAACTAACTTACCAAATTACTAGCATCATCATTTATATCTAACAGTAAACCTACCGGAAAAGGAACATCTTTATGTAAAGATTTTTTAACTGCATCTCTTACAAAAACATAGGAATTTTTAAACCCAGGAACATTATTACCCTTCACAGCAATTATACTATTTTCATGATCAATGGATAATATCTTCATATTTTGTGCAGTTATCCTGCTGTTACCTAAATGACCAGCCATTTTCTTTCCTTTGAATACTCTACCAGGATCCTGACATTGGCCAGTGGAACCTTGTGATCTGTGAGCAATAGAAACACCATGAGATGCCCTAAGCCCACTGAAATTATGCCGCTTCATCACACCAGCAAATCCTTTACCTATAGAATAACCCGTAATATCAAGATATTGACCAACCACAAAATGATTGATTCCCACTTTTTTACCACATTCTATTCCCGACAGGTCATTTAATCTACTTTCGTATAACTTACATTTATTATTTATACCCTTTTTCTTTAAATATTCCAACTGAGGTTTTGCTATATTTTTAAAATCTCCTGTGCCTAAAATGACTGAATTATAGCCACATTTATCTTGTCCTTTTATATCAATAATATGAGTTTCGCTGAGATGCAATAAAGTTACAGCCATGCGACTATTGTCAGAATACATAGCAGTATGACCAATATTCATCATTAGCAAACCAATTCTCCTCAGCGAATTTATTCTCTTCATTTCCTTCTCCTAAACCTTAACTTCCTTGACTTTTAAATCCACTTCTACGCCAGCAGAAAAAGATAAACCTGTAAGCATCTGCATCATAGTAGGAGTAAGATCATGTAAAACAATCAAACGCCTAGAAGTTCTCATTTCAAACTGTTCACGAGATTTTTTATCAACGTGAGGAGATCTATTAACAATAAATTTAGAATCTTTCCTTGGCAACGCAATCGGACCAGATAATTTTGCACTGGACCGCTTTAATTCATCAACAAATTTTCGAATACACTCCTCCAATAAAGAACAATCGAAAGCCTTAATGTTAATATATATATCTTGCTTCATCTTAGTTACTACACTCACTCCAAAATTTCAGAAACAACACCAGAACCAACAGTTCTACCGCCTTCTCTTATCGCAAAACGCAATCCCTTATCCATTGCTATCGGTACTTGCAATTCTACTTCTACACTCACATTATCTCCTGGCATTACCATCTCCTTCCCATCTAGCAATTTTATGCTCCCAGTTACATCCGTTGTCCTTAAATAAAACTGTGGCTGGTAATTCGCAAAAAATGGTGTATGCCTTCCTCCTTCCTCTTTCTTTAATATATAAACCTCCGCCTTAAACTTTCTATGCGGTGTTATCGTCCCCGGTTTCGCTAATACTTGCCCTCTCTCCACTTCTTCTCTTTTTGTTCCTCTTAACAATATTCCTACATTGAGTCCTGCACTTCCCTTATCCAGCAACTTCTTAAACATCTCAACACCTGTGCATATCGTCTTTTGCGTCGCTTTCAGACCTATTATCTCTATCTCTTCTCCCGTCTTTATCTCTCCCTTCTCTATTCTTCCTGTTACCACTGTTCCTCGCCCCGATATCGAAAATACATCTTCGATTGGCAATAAAATGGTAAATCCACAGGCCTTGGTGGAACCGCTACATATTCATCTAACTTTTCCATCAATTTATCTATTGATTTCTTTCCATATTCGCTGCTGTCATCCTCCAGCGCCTTGAGCGCTGAACCAACCACCACAAGCACTTCATCCCCTGGAAATCCGTATTTACTCAGTAATTCCCTCACTTCCATTTCTACTAAATCTATCATATCAGCATCAGCAACATCAGCTTTATTTATATACACCACGATATATCCAACACCTACCTGCTTCGCCAGCAATATATGCTCTCTCGTTTGTGGCATTGGCCCATCAACCCCCGACACTACCAATATCGCCGCATCCATCTGTGCTGCACCTACTATCATGTTCTTTACATAGTCAGCGTGTCCAGGACAATCAACGTGTGCATAATGCCTTTTCTCTGTCTGATACTCAACATGCGCTGTTGCTATCGTTATCCCCCTCTTCCTTTCTTCTGGCGCTTTGTCTATCTGATCGTACGCTACAAAATTTCCATAATGCTTCGTTATCGCCGCTGTTAACGTCGTCTTTCCATGATCCACATGTCCTATTGTTCCCACATTTACATGCGGCTTTCCAAATGCTTCCACTATTGCTGTCATAATTTAAACTTTTCTACCTAAAATACAAATACATCAATAAATAATATGTTGATTTTATAAAAATACAACAAAAAAAAGAGCGGATAGTGGGAATCGAACCCACGTCACTAGCTTGGAAGGCTAGAGCTCTACCATTGAGCTATACCCGCACAATGGAGGAGGTAGGATTCGAACCTACGCACGCTCACGCGGACAGATTTACAGTCTGTTACCTTTAACCACTCGGTCACTCCTCCGCAAAAATTTGTTAAGAGAATACTATTTTAGCATCTTAACTTAAGCTCTTATTGTATTTAATACTAAACGCCTAAAATTAAAAAATCAAGCAATAAAACCTACCCTGATTAAAATCATGCAGATTTCATTTTATATAACACAATATTGCCAATAAAACGCCTAAACAAATAATGCGAATCATGCGTACCTGGCGCTTCTTCTGGATGATATTGCACAGAAAAGACTAGGTAATCTTTCATCATTATTCCCTCTACACTATTATCAAATAGAGAAATGTGAGTAATTTCAACATTACTTGGAAGAGAAGCTGAATCAACAACAAAACCATGATTTTGGCTAGTGATCTCAACTTTTCCACTAATTACATCATAAACTGGATGGTTACTCCCTCGGTGACCTATATCCATCTTGATGGTCTTTGCCCCCAAAGTAATCGCAAGTAATTGATGGCCCATGCATATGCCAAAAATTGGTATTTTAGATTTTATAATAATGTCTATTTCTGAAACTACACTTTCTCCTATTTCTTGCGGATCACCAGGACCATTTGAAAGCACTATACCATCTGGATTCATACTCAACACTTTTTGAGCAAAACCTGTGCTTGGTCTGATTAATTCAACTGTACAACCAAGTTCTATTAAGCGTGAAATTATACTGATTTTTACGCCAAAATCAACGATTACAATCCTATATTTTGCATTAAGGTCAATAGCTCTATCTGATGTCATTCCAGTGCGTGACACTGGAATCCATATATTTTTTGCTGGATCCGAGTAGTCAGCTACTTGGATGACAAAGTGCTCCGCTAGTCTATTATTTTCAAAACTGTTATTTAAACTAACCTTATTAGTTATTTCTATCCCATTTACAGGTTTGTATTCCTTCAATTTGTCTAATGCATGCGCCTTACTCGATGAGCATATCATTCCATTTTGAGATCCATGTTCTCTCAAATGTCTTGTTAAAGCTCTAGTATCAACTCCTGATATCCCAATCACGTTATTTTTCTCTAACCAATCATTTAAACTGATATATGAAGAAGGGTGGGACATAGAAGAAAGTTCACGCATAACCACACCACTTGCAAAAATTTTCTTTCCTTCATTATCTTTATGATTTATTCCAATGTTACCAATATGAGGAAAAGTGAACGTTATAATTTGATCGGCAAAAGAAGGATCAGTTATAGTATGCTGATAACCGGTCATACCAGTGGTAAAACAAACCTCGCCTATGCACTTGCCTTTTTTACCTACTGATTTTCCCCAAAAGCACTTGCCATCTTGTAAAATTAAAACTGCGTCCTGCACTTCATTATCTATTTAACTGATTCAAAACAGTATACAAGAATTTCAAATAATACGTAACTCTTTCTAAAATTCCAAATTTAACCACGAAGCAGCAAAAAATAACATGAAAAACTTTTAATACAATCTTTCATATAAAATATATAGTTGACTACCTTCATATTTCGTATTAGATATAGGTAAATCATAAGTAAAGTGGAGGGTAATAATGAACACTGGTACAAATCAATCAAAAAAAATAAATGAGAAGTGGTTAGCTGGAGGAATTGGCGCGCTATTATTTGTAATGATGCTACCGTCGATTCTTCTTTTAGCAAAAATAGCTATAGGGCTAATTATGGTTTCAGTTGCAGCAATAGCGATAAAAGTTGCCTTAAAAACAATATCTAATGCTTTAGAGGATAAACAGGCAGATCAAAGCCAAGCGACGCAACAAACAACACAAAGTAAAATTATAAACCTGGCTATTGGATTAACATCTATATTCGTAGGAGGATTATCACTATTCATTATAGCACAAACTGGCTTAATTGCAGCATGTGCAGCTATAACTGCTTTAGCTCTACACGAATATGTTAAAAATCAAGAAATAGGAAAAGAGATAAATGATAAATTCGATAAGGTAGCTGACGATACAATCAATTTTATTGTTAGCAGTGTTGAAAAACTTATTCCAACAAAGCCGCCAGGCATAACAGCCTAAACTGTCTCCGTTCAGGGCATAAGTGTTACAAGTAGCATTATATAAAGCGATTAATGGCATCCTCCTGATAATAGAATAATTGTATCTGTTCAGGGGCATCGCAAATATTGAAGCAAAAGTGGTCAGTACTTACTATACGAATATTGTGATTTGAATCCACTAGGGAGGATGTCATCCCAGTGCCCAGACACTGGGATCCAGGAATTTTGATTAGAGATTAAATTGGTGAGTATAAAAGTAGCTAATCCTACGTTAAAATACAACGTTTTTAATGGGACTGCGTAAAAGGGCTGGATTCCAGTGTCAAGCACTGGAATGACACCTTTGTGTTTGAGGCAAAACCTGCTATAACATTTCTTCGCAAACAAACGTTCGTACAGTTATGTATCAGCTACTTTCATGGCACCATTTGTTGTAAACTCACATTTCTCTATGATTATCTTTATTTGCCGCTTTCCCGAACGGATGCTCTACAGTTATTTCCTCATTAATAGAGCGAGGTGCACCGGAACCAGGTACAACGATATTCTCGTGCGATTGCATATCCTTCTTTTCCTCACATGGTGTTTGCTTAATGAAATGTGCTGCTAAAACTTCATGTAAAGCTTTACCTTTTATAAGCACAGCCTCGTTTTGCTTAGCTAACTCTAAAATTTTCTTTGGTTCAACATCTTTACCGTCAATAGTTGATTTTTTAATACTAACTTGACCTAAATTTATATTTAGAACAACAGTACAGTTAAGGTCTTTTCCAGATTCATCTTTTGGTTAGGTAAGGAAGTAGTATGCTACTACTCCCTCCCTTAGAAACGCAGCATGCAGGTTTCTCCACACTACGCTTGAGCCCCTTATCTAAGTCCTTCTTTTCTCGAACCGGCTTGTCCTTCATGATTCCTCAGAAAACATCATTCTTAATGGTGACACCAACAGCAGAGAACCTTCTCTTGAGAAAGAGCTTGCTAACATTTTTGTTTGTTTCACTCTTTCATCAAAATACTTTTTCCATTTTAAGTCAAGTGGATTTGCATCCGCCCTGATTTTAACATGTCGTCTGATAGGTATATCAATCAACCTAAGCAGTCTTAAATACCTTATCTCTTTCGGTTTGTTCTTGCATATGGGTGCAGCAAAGACCCATTGGCGTTGTTTCATTACCTTGAAGTAACGATTCTTTATCCAACGTAATCCTTTACGAGGATGTCTTTTCTTTGCCCATTTCCATAGAGCACACATAATTTCATGGTCTATTTTGTTAAAAGCTCTTTTCGCACACACATGGCTGTAGTAATTTTCCCATCCCCTTAATAGGGAATTGAGCAACTTGATTAGTACGGCCTGAGTGTTCGCTATGTTTGCCTTTTTATCAATGTACGTGCTTTATTAAGAAGTTTCTTAATACTTTCTTTTGAAGGTTTTATAATTAACTTCTTATTATACCTGCGTACATTACAACCAAAAAGTCAAACCCTGTTGTAATAGATGTAATTTTGTTTTCTCTTCGGAAAGGATAAGACCTCTCTCCTGAAGAAAGGACGATACTAGAGGTTTTACTTCATTTTCCAGTACTTCACGTGTGATTCCTGAAATGATAAAGTCATCTGCGTACCTGATTACATTTACTCCACTTCTGATTTTGCTTCTTCTTTTACTGCCAAGTTTACCAAATTGACTTTCCAATGATTTTTCAAGTCCATTTAGGGCTAGATTTGCTAGTATTGGAGAGATGATACTACCTTGTGGGGTACCTGCAGTTGTGGAATACAGAGTTTTTGATTCTAGGAAGCCAGCTTTTAACCAGCTATGAAGAATTTTCTTCTCCATAGGAATATGCTTCATGAGCCATTCATGGTTAATGTTATCAAAACACCCTTTAAGAGGTTGTCCGGAAACTAGTAAATTCAAGCATATTCCCTCTTTAACATAACCCTACTCATAGCTAGGTATATGAAATTCTCAGTGGATGTTGTGAGTAAATCATACTCCTTCGATAGCCTTCTATTCCTATTAACCCAAGCAAAAGTCCTTTCTACAACCCATCTTCTTGGCTGTACTTTAAACCCTTGTTCTCTTGTTGGTAGTAGCTCAGGTGGCGTATCTTTGTGCACCCAAAATCTACATGGAGGCCTTTTAACAATTTCAATATCTATGTCATATTCTTCCTTTATGTGATTCTTTAAATTTCTTCCTTGGTATCCCATGTCAGCCCACATTTTTTAACTTTAGTATATTTTGTTCTCATATTGTTTAATGCTATTTTAATACCATCTCTATCATTTTCGTTAGCAGCGCCTACGTAACAACCTAGTATAAAACCCTGAGTGTCTGTAATTATATGCCTTTTTCTACCCTTTACTTTTTACTTCCATCATAGCTTTGATCCCCCTTTTCTGTAGTCTTTACAGATTGACTATCTACTATACAGGCACTCGGCTGCTCATTCTTTCCTATTTTTCTTCTACTATATTTTGTAATTTCATAATTCATTTTCTCAAAAATTCCCTGCTTCTTCCATTGCCTGAACTGCTCATACACAGTCTTCCATAGCGGAAAATCATTTGGTAAATACCGCCATTGACACCCTGTACGCAATACATAGAAAATTGCTTCTAATATTTCTTTTTTGCTATACTTTGGCAGCCTTCCTCCTTTCTTGTATGATACTCTGAAGTGTTTTTCTATTCTTGCCCATTCCCTTTCGCTTAGATCTGTTGGATACTTTTTTCTCATCTTTACCCCGTACTAAAATTTCAGATATTATAGCCTTTTACTTGTTTCCGGACAACCTCTTAATAGATTTACAATACTAGAAAACATTTCACACCTCTATTGTTATAAGTAAACTTGATTATATCTTAATGCTAAATGTTGTAAAGCTAAAATTAGAAACTAAAAAAGCTAACATAAGTTCTGCATTGTTTGCAGCTTTATCAGCTTATTAGGTAGAATTATTAAAGAACTAGTTGAACATATGTTATCAACTCCATCCACAAGTTCTCCGCTTGTTACTCCAGTTGCAATAAACACTGATTCACCTCTTGCCATATCTTTTACGGTGTAGATTTTTTCTGGGTCATGGATATTTAAATTTTTTGCTCTTTCTTTTAATTGATCCGTGTCAAATATTAATCTTCCCTCCATCTGCCCACCGATTGAACTCAGCGCTGCAGCCGCAAGCACCCCTTCTGGTGCCCCTCCTATTCCGATATACATATCATGATTGCCATTTACTAGTGAAACTACGGCTGCAACATCGCCATCATCTATTAGTTTAATTTTTGCTCCTAATTTCCTGATTTTCTCTATTAATTCATTGTGCCTTTCACGTTTAAGTACAGTTACCACGAGATCATTCACTTTGCATTTTTTTGCCTTGGCTAAATTGTCTAGATTCTTTTCAATGCTATTTTTTAGTGAGACTACACCCTCTGGAAGATTTTTTCCTACTGCTATCTTTTCCATATAAACATCAGGTGCATGTAAAAAATTACCTTTTTTCGTTGCAGCAAGAACGGACATTGCCCCTGATTTGTAATGAGCACAAATCGTAGTGCCTTCAAGTGGGTCAACGGCAATGTCGATTTCAGGACCATTTCCAGTGCCAACCTTCTCGCCAATATATAGCATCGGCGCTTCATCTCTCTCACCTTCACCAATTACGATAGTACCATTTATTTCCATTGAATTTAATACTGTACGCATTGCATCAACTGCAACCTGATCAGCCTTTTTTTCATCGCCGAAGCCTGCTAGTTTATATGCAGCAAGTGCTGCAGCTTCGGTCACTTTAACTAATTTACAAGCTAAATCTTCCATCATTTGCTCGAGAATCATAAATAAAGAATCCAATATATATCATGCAACTTTAGACTGCAATATGTCTTGACTGGTTGTGGGAAAGTTGCTGTAATAAACTAACATATAGTAGTAGGTTTAGTTATGGTATATAGTAATGATGATATTAGAGAGTTGTATCGAAAGATAGCTACAATTGTAAAATATGATGATAAGGGAATTGCTAGTCTTAAAGATTTGCAAAAGGAACCAAAGTGGAAAGAAGTTAATTTCCAAGATAAATGTGAAGGAGACAATTCATTAGAAGACTTACTTCTAAAACATGCAACCAAAAATAACAACACACGCGTTAAGGATTTTCTCCTCCAAAATGGGTGTAAACCCCTTCAACAAGAGCAAATAACCGCAGCGATAAACAAGGAAGAAGAGGCACCTAATGTGGAAGAGAATAGAGCAGACAGTAATGAAGTAGATTCTAGTAACTCCATAAACCCTGGTATGACTGCTGAAGTACTTTACGGGCAACTAATACAAGGAAAAAAACAAATTCGGCAATTTTTGACTCGTTTGCAAATGCTGTAAGAGAGTCCAATATTACCGGCGATCGTAGCGTATTTCTAGATGTTGTAAAATTGTTTACAGATTTAGATGCTGTAATCCATCTTACAGATACTGCTTCCAGGACTATATTGGATATAGCTGCAATAACAAAACAAGCTGACGTTGTTAAGGTACTTTTGGATAGTGGCAAATTTAATGAAGAAGAAAAATTGCATGCCTTGAATTCTGCTATTGTTCAAGGTAATGTCCAAGAAGTTGAGCTAATTTTAGGTTACGTGAGTCCTGCAAACAGGAAAGAGGCTTTAGAAGTGGCCATACAGGTAGGTAAAACTGAAATTGTTAATGCGTTCTTGAATAGTGGTAAGCTTAATGAAGAAAACAGAGCAAAACCTTGCAGCAGTAATGGGAACATTGGTAGTAGACCTATAGCAACAGTTCCTCTAACCAGTACCAATGGTGATAATCATAATAACAAAAACAAAACGCCTGTAATACCAGAGGAAACAAATACTAAGCAAACTGCCACACCAAATAATGATAATAAAGCTAACGGCTTCGTAGATGCTCAATTTTCTATGCCAAATGAACAAGAAACTAAATATAAAGAGAGCAAAAAGGATTTTTACACCTCATTGACAAAAGATGTTGTTGGAGTTGTTATTACAGGATTATTCATTACTGCTGCTGTAATGGTTCCATTTGTAGCTGGTGCAGTAGTTTGCAGTGTCATAGCTGCTTTGGTTGCAATATACACCGGGTTGCATGTAAAAAATTCTACATTATCAAGTTATAGGGAGATGAGAGAGAATGAAGTTGAACGTGTAACAGGATGTCATCCCAGTGCCCAGACACTGGGATCCAGAAAGCCATAATAAAAACTAGATCCAGCGTCACGCGCTGGAATGACACCCTCTGGTGGGCTCAAACCATATGAGTAGCCAACACTGCCACTATACTTACCTAGCAAATTTAGATCTAACACTAAACTGTGCTGCCACTAACTTTGCAATCGGTACTCTATAGGGTGAGCATGAAACATAATCCACCCCTGATTCGATGAGAAACTCTATAGATTTTGGATCTGCTCCATGCTCTCCACATATACCCAGTTTTATTTCTTTTCGGGTTTTTTTGCCTCTTTCAATGGCCATCTTGATTAACTCCCCTACCCCTTCGATGTCCAGCACTTCAAATGGGTCGTTTTCGAATATGTTGCTTTCCTTATAAGAATCGAGGAAATTAACTGAATCATCTCTTGAAAGTCCCATGGTTGTTTGCGTTAAATCATTAGTGCCAAAACTAAAGAACTCTGCATGTTTTGCTAACTTATCAGCAATCAGTGCTGCTCTTGGTAGTTCTATCATCGTTCCAATTGAATAAGCCTTGTCTGATGTCATTCCAGCGCGTGAAGCTGGAATCTGCGTCTGGATCCCAGCTGAGATAACAGAGGATTCTTTCTTTGCTAGCTCGCATATCAGAATAAATTCTTTCTCGCTCATGATAAAAGGAATCATGATTTCAGGCTCCACTTCTATCTTCTTTTCTTTCTTTAATTCACTTGCAGCACTAAGTATTGCCCTAATCTGCATGCTATATATTTCAGGATGAGAAATAGCAAGTCTACAACCTCGATGGCCAAGCATTGGGTTCTTTTCTGATAACTGTGCTATTTTATTTTTTACTGACTCAACTGACTTACTAAGTGATTTGGCAATTTTTTCTATAGTAGACTGATCATTGGGTAAAAATTCATGCAAAGGTGGATCAAGCAACCGTATAGTGACTTCCCTGCCCTCCATAATAGAAAATATTTCTTTGAAATCAGACTTTTGCATTTCTTCTAGTTTAATGAGCGCATTTGCCCTTTCATTTTCATCGTCAGCTATTATCAACTTTTGAATGAATTCGATTCTATCACTAGCGAAAAACATATGTTCTGTGCGACATAAGCCTATACCTTCTGCACCGAATTCTTTTGCAATTTTTGCGTCTTTTGGAGTATCAGCGTTCGCTCTCACTTTGACCGTTTTGATTTCACCTATCCAGTTGATTACCGTTTTGAATTCTTGCGATAATTCAGGTGAAATTGTAGGGAGAATGCCAAGCATAACCTCCCCTGTTCCTCCGTTGATGGTAATTGGTTCACCTTTATTTACTTTTGTATCCCCTACAGAAAAGAAAGTTCCATCTTTATCGATATAAAGTCCACTCACACTGCAAATGCATGGCTTACCCATTCCACGGGTTACAACAGCAGCATGCGAGGTCATCCCTCCCCGTGCTGTTACTATGCCACTTGCAGCATTCATTCCATTAATATCTTCAGGACTCGTTTCTGACCTTACTAAAATCACTTTTTTGCCCTGCTCTGCAGCTTTTTCAGCATCACTTGCACTAAACACTACATATCCAGAAGCAACCCCTGGAGAAGCCGGCAGCCCCTTCCCTATTACTTTTTGGTCACTCTTAACGTCAAGAACTGGATGCAATAAATTGTCAAAGGTTTTTGGATCAATTCTCAATATTCCTTCTTCTTTTGTAATCGTTCCTTCGTTTACCATATCAACTATTATGCGAATAGCAGCTTCAGCCGTGCGCTTGCCAGACCTAGTCTGCAAAATCCATAACTTACCGTCCTGCACAGTAAATTCGATATCCTGCATGTCTTTATAATGCCTTTCAAGTTTTTCACATACCACGCATAATTCTCGGTAGACACTTGGCAGCAACTTCTCCATGGTGTTTTTTTGCTCTCCGTCAATTGGCATAGGAGTATAAACACCAGAAACCACATCCTCACCCTGAGCATTAATCAGAAATTCACCAAAGTATTTTTTTTCTCCAGTTGAAGGATTTCGTGTAAATATCACACCAGTTGCAGAATTATCATTTAAATTACCAAAAACCATTGCTTGCACGTTGACCGCTGTTCCAAGGTTTTCAGGAATATTATGTATTTTTCTATAGGAAACAGCCCTATCATTTTTCCAAGAAGCAAATACTGCATTCACTGAGCTGAGCAATTGCTCTTCAACGTTCTGCGGAAAATGTTTTCCTGTTTTTTCATGTACTATCCTTTTGAAATTGTTAACAATTTCTTTTAAAACATCAACATCAAGATCAGCTAAGCTTTTTGCTCCACTCTTTTGCTGCTTATTATCAACAACATCTTGAAATAGGTGATGATCAAGCTGTAGTACAACATTGGAGTACATCATGATGAAACGGCAGTAGCTATCGTAAGCAAAACGTTCGCCACTTTTTTTTGCAAGCCCAACAACGGTTTCATCATTTAGACCAACATTTAAAATAGTATCAAGCATGCCCGGCATTGAACTAACACTACCAGAGCGTATGGAAACTAATAAGGGATTATTTAAATCCCCAAATTTACAACCGATGTCATTTTCAAGCATCGCCATGTAGTTTTTGATTCCACTACATATGTCATTCCAGTGCGTGACCACATTTTTTTCTGGATCCGAGTAGTCAGCTACTTGGATAACAGAAGATCTATTGTCTTGATAATAGACTTTGCAAGCAGAGGTGGAAATTGTGAAACCAGGTGGAACAGGAATGCCAACATTGCACATTTCTGCTAAATTTGCCCCCTTTCCTCCCAGCAGATTTTTCATTTCTGCATTGCCTTCGCATTTACCCTGGCTAAAGTAATGTATTAACTTTTCCCCCATCATTTTCTCCGGATTTTCACTGATAAACACATTGTACATATAGCTCCAATAAACCTGTGAGAACTTGAAACCTTAGGATAATAAATTTTACAAAATTTTGCAACAACGTTCCTTACAACAACATCAGTAAAGTTAACAAAAAAGACGACAAATTATTGAATTATTATTAATAAGAATATATAATATAAAGATACATTTAAAAATTTTTTTATGGCTCTTTCTAAATTTCTCGACCCCAAGAATGATGTTGCGTTCCGGCGTATTTTTGGTACTGAAAAAAATAAAGACATCCTCATTCACTTTCTCAATGATATTTTGGGGTTCACTGGCAAAGATGAAATAAAAGAAATAGAATTCCTCAGCACTATTCAAGATGCTGAAATTGCCTCTAAAAAACAAAGTATCGTTGATGTTCTTTGCAGAGATTCTAGTGGGAACAGGTATATAATTGAGATGGTGCGACCTGAAAGCCTTCGGTCATATTGTTTATAAAAGGAGAGGAATTCATTCAGAAAGAAACTGAAAGGATTCTAAAGCTTATTGAGCCAGATGTTTTGCCATCTGAGTCTACGCATCAGTGCGAATTGGGTAACCAGTTGGTGCTGAGCGACGCGGACAATGAACCTCCTCTTGATAAAGAAGATGCTCAATCGTGAGAGAAAGCATAAACTACAAGCATCATGTGGTTGGAGGGCTAGGCTTAGTGGTATGGTGAACGTAAGTGAAGCTTCATAAGTATCGTAACGATTAAAGAGCTAAAGATGCTGATAAGCTCCGACCAAAAGGTAATGTGACATTTTTCATTTCTGGATGTACGCAAATAATAATTCCACCGGTATAGAGAAGCCACCTAACCCACTATTGTATGACAAAAGGAACAGGATAAGCCTGTATTTTCGCCTATATGGCAGGCAACCCGCAAGGAATGCTGATGGATGTGCAGGTAAAGGATAATGGAGAAAGCGAATGCCATTTTGTAACGAAATGGATAGAATTTGTAACATTAATTCGCGTGAAAACGAGCAGACTTCCATTTGGTCCTTCATGACAAGAAACTTTGTTAACCACTTAAGGTAGGAAAGCAGATGATTACAAGTACAACTGTAAGTGCACCTACCAATAACTCCGAAGCATGGAACCAGTTACCCTGGAAGAAATGCCAAAAGTTGTTATGAGGCTACAGAGGCGTATTGTTAAGGCTGTCCAACAAGGCAGATGGGGTAAGGTGAAAACTTTACAACACCTTCTCACACGCTCTTTTAGCGGCAAAGCTTTGGCGGTTAAGAGAGTAACTGAAAACCAAGGAAAAAACACAGCAGGTGTAGATCGTCAAATATGGTCAACTTGCAACACAAAATTTCAAGGAATAAAGCTATTAAAACAAAGAGGATACAAACCTTCTCCGCTAAAACGGATATACATCAGTAAGTCTAATGGCAAAAGAAGACCTCTTGAATCCCTACGATAAAAGATAGAGCCATGCAAGCATTATACTTGTTTGCTTTGGAACCGATAGCTGAAACGATCAGTGATCGTCACTCTTATGGTTTTAGACCAAAAGATCCTGCGCAGACGCTACTGTGGCTTGCCACTTGTTACTGGCAAGCCGTAACCAACTACAATGGATACTCGAAGGTGATATTAAAGGGTGTTTTGATAACATTAACCATGAATGGCTCATGAAGCATATTCCTATGGAGAAGAAAATTCTTCATAGCTGGTTAAAAGCTGGCTTCCTAGAATCAAAAACTCTGTATTCCACAACTGCAGGTACCCCACAAGGTAGTATCATCTCTCAATACTAGCAAATCTAGCCCTAAATGGACTTGAAAAATCATTGGAAAGTCAATTTGGTAAACTTGGCAGTAAAAGAAGAAGCAAAATCAGAAGTGGAGTAAATGTAATCAGGTACGCAGATGACTTTATCATTTCAGGAATCACACGTGAAGTACTGGAAAATGAAGTAAAACCTCTAGTATCGTCCTTTCTTCAGGAGAGAGGTCTTATCCTTTCCGAAGAGAAAACAAAAATTACATCTATTACAACAGGGTTTGACTTTCTTGGTTGTAATGTACGCAGGTATAATAAGAAGTTAATTATAAAACCTTCAAAAGAAAGTATTAAGAAACTTAATAAAGCACGTACATTGATAAAGGCAAACATAGCGAACACTCAGGCCGTACTAATCAAGTTGCTCAATTCCCTATTAAGGGGATGGGAAAATTACTACAGCCATGTGTGTGCGAAAAGAGCTTTTAACAAAATAGACCATGAAATTATGTGTGCTCTATGGAAATGGGCAAAGAAAAGACATCCTCGTAAAGGATTACGTTGGATAAAGAATCGTTACTTCAAGGTAATGAAACAACGCCAATGGGTCTTTGCTGCACCCATATGCAAGAACAAACCGAAAGAGATAAGGTATTTAAGACTGCTTAGGTTGATTGATATACCTATCAGACGACATGTTAAAATCAGGGCGGATGCAAATCCACTTGACTTAAAATGGAAAAAGTATTTTGATGAAAGAGTGAAACAAACAAAAATGTTAGCAAGCTCTTTCTCAAGAGAAGGTTCTCTGCTGTTGGTGTCACCATTAAGAATGATGTTTTCTGAGGAATCATGAAGGACAAGCCGGTTCGAGAAAAGAAGGACTTAGATAAGGGGCTCAAGCGTAGTGTGGAGAAACCTGCATGCTGCGTTTCTAAGGGAGGGAGTAGTAGCAATACTACTTCCTTACCTAACCAATTCCTTAGCTTCTTCACACAACTTTATAGCTTCTCCATAAAGAAGAATTCTCTCATTAGGACCATTAGTAGCATTACCTAGATTATGCTTAGCTTTACCTAAAGCCAGTAAAATATCAGGATCTTCGAGATGCAATTCCTTAGCTTCTTCATACAACTTTATAGCTTCTCCATAAAGAAGAATTTTCTCATTAGAACCATTAGTAGCAATACCTAGATTACGCTTAGCTTTACCTAAAGCCAGTAAAATATCAGGATCTTCGGGACGCAATCCCTTAGCTTCTTCATACAACTTTATAGCTTCTTCATAAAGAAGAATTCTCTCATTAGAACCATTAGTAGCAATACCTAGATTATGCTTAGCTTTACCTAAAGCCAGTAAAATATCAGGATCTTCGGGACGCAATTCCTTAGCTTCTTCATACAACTTTATAGCTTCTTCATAAGGAAGAATTTTCTCATTAGAACCATTAGTAGCAATACCTAGATTATGCTTAGCTTTACCTAAAGCCAGTAAAATATCAGGATCTTCGGGACGCAATTCCTTAGCTTCTTCATACAACTTTATAGCTTCTTCATAAAGAAGAATTTTCTCATTAGAACCATTAGTAGCAATACCTAGATTACGCTTAGCTTTACCTAAAGCCAGTAAAATATCAGGATCTTCGGGACGCAATCCCTTAGCTTCTTCATACAACTTTATAGCTTCTTCATAAGAAGAATTCTCTCATTAGAACCATTAGTTTTCTCAAAATTAGAACCATTAGTTCTTCATACAAGATAGCTTCTTCATAAGGAAGAATTTTCTCATTAGAACCATTAGTAGCAATACCTTTACCTAAAGCCAGTAAAATATCAGGATCTTCGGGACGCAATTCCTTAGCTTCTTCATACAACTTTATAGCTTCTCCATAAAGAAGAATTTTCTCATTAGAATCATTAGTAGCATTACCTAGATTATGCTTAGCTTTACCTAAAGCCAGTAAAATATCAGGATCTTCGAGATGCAATTCCTTAGCTTCTTCATACAACTTTATAGCTTCTCCATAAAGAAGAATTTTCTCATTAGAACCATTAGTAGCAATACCTAGATTACGCTTAGCTTTACCTAAAGCCAGTAAAATATCAGGATCTTCGGGACGCAATCCCTTAGCTTCTTCATACAACTTTATAGCTTCTTCATAAAGAAGAATTCTCTCATTAGAACCATTAGTAGCAATACCTAGATTATTCTTAGCTTTACCTAAAGCCAGTAAAACATCAGGATCTTCGGGACGCAATTCCTTAGCTTCTTCATACAACTTTATAGCTTCTCCATAAAGAAGAATTCTCTCATTCGGATCCTTAGCTTCAACACCAAGATTAAAATAAACTTGACTTAGAAAAAAATTCATAGAGCTATCCTCACCTAGATAAGAAGAATCTCTTTGTAGCAGTTCCTTTCTATCTTTTAAAGACTTACTTATCAGACTAAGAATAGATTCTAAATCTTTTCCTTCAACAGCTTTTAATTGTGAAGATAACGTATCGTGAATTGTTGCACCTTCGCCATTAATAATAATTTGTAAAATTTCTATTGCCTTCATAACGTGTTCCTGGTTCTCTTTTGCAATCTTAACACCCGTAGAAAAAAATGACTTTGATAAAGAAACAATACTCTCTATTTTAGATCTTTTATCCCAATTTAGACATATTCTGGTAATGTCTTCATGTTCTGAATTATTAAGATATCCTTCCAGCTGCTTCGCAGCTTCTTTCAGGCTACCATGATGTTTTAGCTCAAACGCAGCCACTACAACCTTTTTTTCTAAATCATATATAATCAAATCTATCCGATCACCTAGTATATTACTTTCTGATGAAACCAGATAGTTACTCTTATTTGTAATAAATAGACCTTGAATTAACGCTTTAAAGGTAGCTTCATTTGTTATCACTGTAATAGTGTTTTGCTGTTCTATACGACGACTATCATAGTCAATTGATTGTACAGTTTCTTGTAATTTATTGCATATTTCCTCTATGGATTGAGTATTGCCCTCTATGAATTGACCCAACTTCCCTGTATCAATGGTGTTAAGTATTTGTGTAATTACATGCTCAGAACACTTCCCATCTACCCCCTCGTTTAGGCTAATATCAGCTCTAATCTTTCGGCAATTACTCGGATCTCCTCTGTTTACTACTATATCAACTTTTAACACAAAATTAACACCATGGCTAGTTAAATTAGGAAATATATAATTTTCTCCTGAATTGCGGGTTTCTTTTCTTGGAACATCAACGATATTTAACATGATAGCTTTATTACTCCTATTCATCTTAAGAAGAAGTGTGACACCCCCATTACTTTGACAAACCGAAGCGTACATACTTAACGTCCTAATATCTTCCTTAATTATGTGATCTTTAAGTAAGTGATTTGCCAATATTAACCGACTGAAGGAATAGTGATTTTTGCTTTCACAGTTAGAAATAGAATAATACAGACTTTCTGCTGATTTCTCTAAGGATGTAGTAAACTCTTCGCCTTTTTTTTCAGCCTCGTAGACTTCATAAAGAATTTGTACGATACTCCCCGGTCTACTAACTTCCTTCTCGTATACTAACACTGTCTCTGTATCATGAAGAAAGCTTATACATGCTACTATGACATTTTGCTTCTCAGATCTTAAAATGGCAGGATGATAAAAATAGCCCTTGTCTTCTACTTGCTTTCTGGCCCCATCGGGACTTATATCTCTCGATTTGAACTCAGCAATCACTGAAATCGCCTCAGAATCTTTTTTACGTAGAAACAGTATTAAATCCGCATATCCTCGACCAGCTGTAGGCTCAATGTAATAATCAAGTATATATCTTTTACAACATAACATTAGGACACCACAAGCAAAGCCGTGCTGTGCCGCTTCTGTTTTATATTCGGGATTATTCATATCAATTTTACGATATAACTCCTTAAGACACTTAAATAGTTTCTCTACTCTTTCAACATCTTGAACCTCTCTACCACCAGGCTCTTCCTGCTCCTTTAAGATTTCTCCCAGTAAAATTTGCTGATCTATGTGACCAACTTCATACCAACATTCTAACTCATTTGGACCCATCCTTTCAAATTCAAATTTAGCTTCACCATCAAACATTTTAACACTAGCCCTAATACTTACTGCATCGCTCCCTATGATTGAAAAACAAAAATCCACTGTTAAATTTGTAAAATCAAAATCCCATTGTGCTGCACTAACAACTTCACCCCACAAATTAGTGTAAGGCAAAGCAGCAACTCCACCAATAAGAGAATAAAGAAAAAACAACGACTTACTAGTAGAGTTAACCTTAGGAATTGTTTTTAAAATTTCATTAAACTTTTTCTCAAACTCTTCTGGTGTTGTGACCAATAATTCTATTAATTCACGTTCTGATTGCTGTGAATCAGCAGCCGGTACAGGATTTCCTACTAACATAAAACCTCCCTATTTATATAAAAACTTAGACTGTATTAAATTCTTTGTATACTGACAGATAACAGTACTTTTCGGTAAGTATATACCTCCACAATTTTTATCATTAACACTATCACTTTTATGGTATACAATTCCAGACATGACAGACAAGCTCAACATATAGACTGTGTTCACCGATAACTCACCTATGCATACTAGAGCTTTCCTCATTTGACAGTGATTTACTATCATCATACCTGGCATCTTCCGCTCTCACTGCTTGCATACTACCATCAGGATTACCAGACGATCTAGACAATTTTACTTCTGGCTTCTCTATACATCCATCACTAACTCTTGGTCTTTTTTTTTGCCGTTCCTCATTTTCCCCTTCTACAGGATTAAGAGCCCTTTCTAGTTCATTGTAGATAACATTATCTTCTTCATCCTTTTTCAGTATATTTCGACACTGACTTAGGAATTTATCACGTTGTTTCTCAGGTAAATTAAGCCACTCTAAAAAACTTTCAACTACTTCCTGCTTTCCATCTCGCATACCACTAACGCAAAAATTTCTTCCCCACATCCCTCCAAATACTAATTTCAGTTTGAGTTTGTCGATTTTACCTTTTTTATCCTTATCATCAGGCAAGCACCAATTTAAAAATTCATCAGCTGAAGTACTATTTCCTTCACGAATAAATCTAGCACAAATGTTGCATCCCCTGCGATCGATAATTCGTTCCTTAAATTTAACTTTCTTATCATCAGGCAAACTAACCCATTCAAAAATGTCACCAAATTTCGCAACCAATTCACCATGAGCGCAACTATTCAAGATGATATCAGTTATTTCTTCTACATTATCAAGTAACATCAATTCTCGTGATTTGTTGATTTTTTCCTGATTTTGAGGAAAACACAAATTCACAAATTCATCAGCCAATTCCTCGCTACCTTGAACAATAAGACTAACACAAATACCGCACCCCTTAGAAGAGAATAACTCTTCCATTAATCTCTTTCTTTTTTCCTCATCAGGAAGGCATTTTTCAATAATAAGTTTTAAATCCAATCTATCCTTTCCATTCCAAGAAGTTACTAATGAGTAAATATTATTCCTAATATAAAAAATTATAGCTTGCTTTTCTTCAAGGGTAAAAGAATCGAAAAGTCTTTTAATGTTATCTTCACTTAGTTGAAATAAAAACAGTAAAACATTTTTTTCTAATCCGTTAATACGCTGCAAACCCTTATCTTCTTTGAGATCTAAAAATCCTATAAAAAGTTGCTCATCCTCTTTTGCAGCAATGTCCAACAACAGACGCTGATAATCGCGCTGTAACAGATCATCAGGCACTTCCTCCAAAAAACAATTGTGCTTATGATTTAAAAAGTAGCTTAAAAAATAATAAGGAAATCCCTTTTTTATTCTGGAAGAATCAAACTCCCTGTTTTCTACTTCTTGAAGTAGTCGATCAAAAATATTAGTATAATTCATAGTCGGCTCAGTATTAAAACAATTTTTACCTGCAACAACTACTGCTAAATTTACTAAAACTCCTCCCAAATTTTCTGTTTGTTCTTCTGTTAATCCGCAAGTGGGTAAATTATCTAAAAAGTATTTTATTGCTGACTCAGTTCCATATTCTACTGCTAACTCAAGCCCAGATATGTAATCTACTACTCCCATCACACTACCAATCGTAGAAGCCCAGAATTTTGCCAGATGTGGTACATCTCTCTTTTCACCATACTCTCCTTTTTCTTTTTCTCCTAAACTCCCCCATGACTTTTCTACACAATCTTTAAGACAATAAAGACACGCTAGCTCGTACATTTGCTTAGCACCTAAAAAGTCACCATCTATGAGAGATTTTGCTGTTTCTTTTTTATCAACCATTACATCTTCCGTCCAACGCAAAAAATCTTTCCCAGACAAAACACTACCTAAATTTGAAACATCGAAAAAATAAATATGCTGCTCGAACCACTCTAATACTTGCAGATATGAGGGTCTAATTAATTCCATCAATTTAGTGCTTCCTGATGGATCCTGTTCTTGCTTTACAGCACTTGGCAACCCCTGCGTTACTTGAACAGCCTTCTCCTTAATCTTCATTGGATTTGATGGCTCTGGCTTCACTTTACTAGGCTCAACACCTTGTTCATCAGTCTTCATTGGACTTGATGGCTCTGGCTTCACTTTACTAGGCTCAACACCTTGTTCATCAGTCTTCATTGGACTTGATGGCTCTGGCTTCACTTTACTAGGCTCAACACCTTGTTCATCAGTCTTCATTGGACTTGATGGCTCTGGCTTTATGCTATCAGATATATCTTTCATGATCTTTTTATAGATGAACTCAATTCGCGATTCTTCTAAAGATTTAACTTCTTCCTTCAATTCTTCAAGTAGTTTGACTGAAAGACCCTGCTTGTTTATTTTCACAATGAGCCAATCCATAAGCGTAATAACACAACCCTTCATAAATGGAGTTGATAATTCTTGTTTAGTAACTTCCGAACTAATTCTTACTTCCTCTGAGCAGCTCCCTGAAGACTGTGTTTTTGGCATATAAACCCCCCTTTTATTTTAACACTCGCATTAAGCTTACGTTCATTATGATAGTAAAAAAAATCAGTAAAACAAGTATTTTTTATGAAAGAAACAATTGTTTTAATTGGTATATATTTCAATACTCTTTATTATTAAATTAATAATACGATCATTTTTGCTTAATGAAAAACAACCACCGTGAGAACTAGTTTTCTTGGAATGCATTGGTCTACCGCTAGATCCGTGCGAACTTTTATTTATAATAATTTTACTATATCGCAAAGTCAGCTATTTTAGCCTACTTTTGCCACATTTAGGTACGAACTGATTTGCCTAACTTTGTTGTAACAATTTTACGCTTTTATTTTTGAAACACCCCTTTTACGTAAAAAGCTCTCACAAATATACGTACTATTTTATGTTTTTAGAAAAAGTCAATAATTAGATTTTTTGTGATGCTAATTGGCTTACATTTTTATTGAAAATATTTTTTAAAAAAGTGGTTGACTTATAGTTTAGCTGTCTTATGCTAGTATTAGCATGTTTGTTATGTAATGTTTATATGTTACATGATAGTATTAATATGGAGGGTAAAATGGACTTTTCTCAATATGTCGAAGGTGACGCTTTAGCATTATCTCACACCACAATAAATACAAGCGAATTGGTAATCTTTTTACGGAGTAGGACATACATTACAAAGCTTTCTTTACGGTATTGCAATATTGATGACACAGATGCAGAGGTCTTAGCTGGTGGGAGTCTTTCACATCTTACTTTACTTAACTTAAATAGTAACAATATTGGTGACAGAGGTGCAGAGAACTTAGCTAAAGATAATCTTTTAAATCTTACTTCACTTGACTTACAGTTTAACAAAATTAGTGACGGAGGTGCAGAGGCCTTAGCTGACGGTAATCTTTCAAATCTTACTTCACTTAACTTACAGTCTAACAATATTGGTGACGGAGGTGCAGAGGCCTTAGCTGATGGTAATCTTTCAAATCTTACTTCACTTAACTTACAGTCTAACAATATTGGTGACGGAGGTGCAGAGGCCTTAGCTAATGGGAATCTTTCAAATCTTACTTCACTTAACTTAAGTGGTAACAATATTGGTGACGAAGGTGCAGAGGCCTTAGCTAACAGTAAGCTTTTAGGTTGTACTAAAATTAACTTAGATGGTAACAATATTGGTGACAAAGGTGTAGAGGCCTTAGCTAACAGTAAGCTTTTAGGTTATACTAAAATTAACTTAGATGGTAATATTGGTGGCCAAGGTCCAAATGGCTTAGTAGAGTTCTTAGCTGGCGGTAAGGCTTTAACTCTTGCTTTACTTAACTCAGATGGTAACAATATTAGTAACAATATGAAGGACTTAGTTAACGTACCAAGAAATAGACAGGGATGGACTTCTTTACATTATGCTGTTAAAAATGGCAATGTAGGTAAAATAAATGATCTAATAAAAGGAGGAAAAATGTTGATGCACAAGATGAACAGGGATGGACTCCTTTACATTTGGCTGCTACCGGAAGTTATACAAAGGTAGTAAATGCTCAAATGTACGGGGATGATATTCATGCTAGAGAAATCGGAAGTGAGGAACCTATATATATTAAAGCATGCAAAAATATTATAGAGTCTTTCCTAGACAAACTATTAAACATTAAAGTAGTAGGAGCTTTAATAAAAGGAAAAGCAGAGATTAATGCAAAAGATAATCAGGGAATGGCTCCTTTACATTGGGCTGTTAAAGTTGGTCATATAAATGTAGTAAATGGTCTAATAAAAGGAAAAGCAGAGATTAATGCAAAAGATAATCAGGGAAGGACTCCTTTACATTGGGCTGCTCTAATTGATCGTACAAGTGCAGTAAAAGCTCTAATAAAAGGAAAAAGCAGAGATTAATGCAAAAGATAATCAGGGAAGGACTCCTTTACATTTGAGTATTCAAATTGGCAGGACAGATGTAGTAAATACTCTAATAGACAAAAAAGCAGAGATTAATGCAAAAGATAGACAGGGAAGGACTCCTTTACATTTGAGTGTTCAAATTGGCAGGACAGATGTAGTAAATACTCTAATAGACAAAAAAGCAGAGATTAATGCAAAAGATAATCAGGGAAGGACTCCTTTACATTTGAGTATTCAAATTGGCAGGACAGATGTAGTAAATACTCTAATAGACAAAAAAGCAGAGATTAATGCAAAAGATAGACAGGGAAGGACTCCTTTACATTGGGCTGCTAGCAAAGGTGGTATAGAGGTAGTAAATGCTCTAATAGAAAAAGGGGCAGATGTTAATGCAGTGAATAAGTATGGAGATGCACCTCTGCGTTTTGCTGCTCGAGATGGCCATATAGATATAGTGAAAGCTCTAATACAAGGAGGTGCTAATGTTAACGCAAGAAATAGTGACGGTACTCCATTACATACAGCTTATGGCCATGAAGAGATAGTAAAACTTCTAATAGAAAAAGGGGCAGATGTTAATGCAGTGAATAGTAATGGAGATACACCTCTGCGTTTTGCTGATCGAAATGGCCATATAGATACAGTGAAAGCTCTAATAAATTACGTAACAAAACTAGAAGCTGCTGATCTGTATGTTAGTCAAAAGAACTTAGAAGAAAAGAATAGATTGATAGGTGATTTGCACGATCTACACAGTAGTTATCCACAACATCTTCAAAACTGTAAAAAAGAAGTCAAAAAGATTGAAAAAGAAAGTCAGGAACTACATTCCTTTTTGAAAAAAAAAAGTGATATTAATGAACTAATTAGTGTGTGGAAAGGAATGCAGACATACAGAATCAGATTGATAATCACGATAACCTAAAAGAGCAATATCCAGAATACGCTCATATTTTAATTAATAAAGCTAATGAAGTGAAAAAAGAAATTTTTCTGCACAATCATAAGCCGCTAATTGATGCTTTATCAGCACATTATAAATGTGATATAAAAACAATGACATTTGCTGGTATAGAAAACTTTTTTAAAGTTGTTCACAGGGATGATTTTAAAGAAAAGCTAGGAAATGGAGGAATAACTCTGAAAAACTTTGTAGATTTAAAAAATGTTAAAAAGAGAGATGATGTTCCTAAGTTAGGAGTAATTGCATTTAAGCATGGGTGTCAATTAAGTGAACCAAGGGTAACAAGAGTAATTGATCAGGCTCTTTCTCTCTAATAGGATCATTGAGCAAACTGTGGGTTCATGGTAGGAAAAAATTGACCTTACCCAAGAGAAGAAGAAAGAAAAATTTTCATAATAAAAGTGTTTTTTTAGAAGGAGCAGTAATGACACAAGGAAATTGGGACTCTGACAAAAATTTTGCAGGGTAGCTTGTTATATAGCTAAAAAGAACCAAATAGCAGATTCACAATGTCAGTGAAGTTTATGAAGTTAGAATGGGTATAGAAGGAAAGAAAACACAGATCTCTAAAAAATATCAAAGTTAGAAAAATTATTCTTGCATTAGTTTTTATTTGTGCTATGTGTTGTACATAACATCTTTGTAGAATGGGGGGGTATGTTAACTAGAGATATTTCAAGTCCTGAGCAGGTTTTTAGTGGAGCAGAAATAAGCGAAAAAAAAGAGCTATTAAAAAAGCTAGAAGAGAAATCAAATACTCGACAAGGGCAGTCAGAAATAGGCGGATCGTTTGATGATCAATATGAGTTGATTATAGAATATCTGTTGCAGATTCCACCATCTAATGATCGGTTAGAAATTTTACGAAAGCAAGGACATTCACAGAGTAACATAGATGAAATGCTTAGTCAGGGGGATTCTTGGTATACTCAATCAACCATATCGTCATTTCGAAGTTATAATAGTCCACCGTCTTTAATGGATAGTAAACATTCACTGAGTAAACAGGTACCTGTTTGGTCCGCTTTAGATCATAATCTCACAGAAAGTCAAAAGAAGTTAAACATAGAGTTACTAAATGTTTTAAAGTATCTAGAATGGCATGATGAAGGTGCTCTTTTTGATTATGATAATGGTCAGATCGATGAGCTTGAAGAATTTTTAAAAAATAATAGAGGCAATCCAGATCTAAAAGCCGTTCTAAATGTCAAAAGAGGAGAATCTGGGTCAACAGTATTGCATGCGATTGCGGGAGCTCATATAGGTGCATCTTACCGTCAAGAAGACCGACCTATAAATTTACTCTTAGAAGCAGGAGCCAGTCCAAATATACAGGATGATAAAGGAGAAACACCTTTGCATCGCGCTTCTGCTATGGGCTATGATAAAAATATATATTCTCTCTTAAGGGGAAATGCTGACCCCAATATATGTGATGGACAAGGGAAAACTCCACAACAAACTGCAGTTGATAATCATAATTACCATGTTGAAAGGTGTTTTTACTGACAATCAAAAAGTTGCGAAAAAGAATTAAATAATATACTTAATGAACATCGCTACAAAGAAGGCAATTTAGGCTATATTGTTACACTCACTCTATTTCAGTTTCTCAAAGATCTAGAGGAGTTTTTACATGAACATAAGAATAATAAAGACCTAAAAGTAGTTTTAAATACTCGGGACATAGCAGGAAAGTCAGAAGTGCTGGAACATGTAAAAAATGCTTTTTCCGGCTTTCAAGCTGCTGATGAAATAAAGAAATTACTTTTGGAAGCGGGAGCAAAAGAGTTCACGTATGAAAGGAAAAAATGCTTACCTAAATCTGGGGTTTTGTGGGGTAATATAATACCAGCTCAGAAGGAAAAGCTAAGTAGATCCTTAGGTATTTTATCTGAAATTCAAGACATAAATCAATTGGAAAAATTCGTGAAGATAGCTATCAAGTCTGGAGTGCGACTTAATTATCGTTTCACCGTTCCTTCACCTTTTGAAGGTTATAGTTTCACAGATTATGTGATAAAAAGAATTAGTGAATTAGAAAAGTATCCTAAAGTTGCTAGTGGTATAATATGTCAATTGGTATCAAAAGGAGCAGTGTTTGGTAGCCCAGAGAGCATTGATGTAATTGATGAACTGGGATTAGAATGCAAAGATCACAAAGCCAATATGATAAAAGCTTTTGAAGGTTACATTAATGATGCCCATAGGTTTATTAAAGTTGCGAAAAGTGCAACCACTAGTAAATTGAATGATATAGCAATAGGTAATACTACTCTTTACTTAGAATATTCGGAGGAGAGCAAAATAGATATTGCAAAGATCACCGATGGAGCGAGAAGTTTATGGTTAACTCATGAAAATGCAGGATATGAAAGAAATATAGTAAAGATTGGTGAAAGTGAGGTGGAAATTATAACGCAAAATGGTAAAAGGCATTACACAGACCTTACAGCCAATAGTAATATAGCATTGATTTTCTGTACCTCTTTTGGAGAATTAGAAGTTAGATTGTATTCTGATAAGCAAAATGAAAACAGGATTAGGGTAGAAGCAAGAGATCAAGGGATGTTGAAAAAATTAAAAGATTGTGGAGAAGAAATAGGAAAAAATTGCTCACTTGGTTATCACTCAGTTTATGATGCTATTGAACGTGGGTACTTCGAAAAGCCTGCTCCATCTTCAAGAATTGTCCAGGAAGAAAAATTACAAAATGGTAAATGGGCAGATCAAGTACGATATACAAGAAAAAATGGAGCACAAATTCGATAGTACTAAGCTTTGTAGACAAAAACGTTGGTATGGTTTTTACTGCTTCAAAAAGGTTTTACTTTATTTTTTATTTTAATAATAATATTTTTAGGAGGGTTTATGCACACATCTAAACTTACTGCAGCAGAGAAAGATTTAAATAGCAAGCTATTTTATGCTGTAGAACAAAATAACCTTGATAAGGTTAAAGAGCTTATTAGAAATGGGGCTGATATTCATGCTAGAGAAATTAGTAGTAAAAAAGCTATACACATTGCTGTTAAGAAAGGGAACAAAAATATCGTAGAGTTTTTCTTAAATGAAGGGATAAGCGTTAACGATACCAATAACAGCGGTTGGACACCTCACACTATGCTGCCTTTGGTGGTGAGTTGGAAATAGCAAAACTTTTTGGTTGCTGATGGG
This sequence comes from Wolbachia endosymbiont of Drosophila innubila, assembly GCF_021378375.1. Classification (NCBI taxonomy): domain Bacteria; kingdom Pseudomonadati; phylum Pseudomonadota; class Alphaproteobacteria; order Rickettsiales; family Anaplasmataceae; genus Wolbachia; species Wolbachia endosymbiont of Drosophila innubila. The sequence goes on from NZ_CP076228.1 coordinate 616,207, forward strand.
GCTAATGTTCGTGCTGAAAACGCTTATGGTCAAAAGCCTATAGATTTAATTCATTATGGTAAAGATGATGGATATAAAGGCATTATGGAACTTCTTCTAAATAAAAGAGGAGGAAAGGTTAATGATATTGATAAAGAGGGTTGGACACTCCTACACTATGCTGCCTTTAATGGTAATTTGGAAACTGTAAGGTTTTAATTGACAAAGGAGCTAGCATTCATACTAAAAACAATCGACGTGAAACGCCTTTAGATCTCGCTAGAGAAGGAGGAAGTACGGAAGTTGTAAATATGTTAAGCAGTATAAATACAAAAGTGACAGATGTATCGGTATCTCAACTCTCTATACCAAGAAAAAGGACTGTATGAATTGATATAAGCAAAAAAGGGAGGATGTTTCTATAGGTTATACACGTCAAGTTATTGTTAAAAATAGCAGTAGGACTAACGGAGGTAATTCTTAGTTAATAGTTTAAGAAATCTTCTAAAGAGGTTATCTTGTTGTTTATGATTTTTTGAGCATAGCCTTTTATGCTAGATTCAAAGAAGACTGAATAGGCTGCTCCACACTTTCCACTTTTTCTAGCTTCGTGCTGGGCTTTAGCACATTATACAACGCAAAGCTCAGACACACCAATCCAGCTATTCCCACAACCGCTGCTATTACAGGCATTTTCATGATATACAATGCAACACCGCTTGCCAATAACACTGCACCAACAACACCAGCTACAATTGGTTGAATTGCCTTTTTTGATGATTTTTCGTCTACAGAATTTCCTTTACTATCAAAATATAGTTCAGTTGGAGATGGGATATCAGGCTCTTCTTCTGTTAAAGCATTTTGAGCTTTCTCACTGGTTTCAAATATTAGCTCGCTATCTTTATTAATATCTCCACGCAATTGAGCTGTAGCTTTACTTTCCCATGTTAAATTATCTGTCAACTTCTCTCTTGATTCTGTATCAGTTTTGATTAATTTTCTTTTATGCTTTATTTCTGTTAATGATTTTCCGTTCTCAGCACTTCTAGATTTGCTATGAGAGCACGATTGCGTTTGATCTCTTTTCACAACTTCAGTAAAAGTGGTTGTAGAAATACTGGAACTTTGTGTCTGATCTATATCATCTTTTGTTAAAATATTTTTAGCTTCTTCACTGCTTGCAAGCATAGGTTCATGTATTTCAAGATCTTCACAGTCTTTATTGATATCTTCACAGCTAGTTTCAGCATTACCACTTACAGGTTTAACTTCTATATTAAGACTTTCTTTAAATTCCTTGAGAGTTGCTACAATTTCTTTACAATTTTGTTTATTAGCATAATCAATTAGTGTATAGCTTATCTTCTGGCTATTTGCTTTTTCTTTTATCATTTTCTGGTCGAGGATTTCTTTCAAAATACCGTTTTCTTTAGAAACTTCTAAAACTGCCCTAACAGCTTTGCTATTTCTGAAATACAGTATGCTAGTACCGTGTAGGTTGTTTTTTTGAACACCCAGAATTTCTCCGGTTAAATTCGTCATTCAGAAGATCTTTTAAAATTTTTCGTTTTGCTGCTTCTTGTAAAACGTCTCAAAAGCTTGATTATTCTTAGAGATATAGCATAACACGGTAGCGTAAATACTCCCTTCCTCCCTTCTTCACTATAAAAGGTATTTTTGTTGTTAAAATTTTCTGTAATGTATCATCATTAAATTTTCAGCAATGCTATTCTCATTTTCGTCCTTCTCCAGAACATAAAGGACTTTTTTCCCTAGATTTTCTATTTCTTGCTTCAGGTATCAAACTTACCTTTCTCTTTTTCTGTTAATCCACATAATTTATCAGTACGCTCTTTTTCTTTACTGGCATAGTATTTCCCTTCGTATAATGTTTGTTTTATAAGTTAGTTGCGTTAATAACGTATTAATTGTGTGATTTTTAAGACGCTAATTTGTAAAATTTTTCCATTTGCTCACTCCATAGCATCGGTATTTCCCTTAAATCAACTAACCGCAAATTACTCGGTTGTCTCCCATTTACTATGTCTTCTTTGATCTTTGGTGCTAAATAATTTAATCTTAAAATTTGTTGTATACGTCTTGTACCTATATTAATTTTAATGCTCAGCTCTTTCACACTTCTATATTTTCCTTCCTCTAGTTGACGTTTCCAAAGATGGGCTCTTACCACTGCTTTCAGTAGCGCATTGTTTGTTTTCCTTCTGGCTCCCACTACTGTGCATTTGTTCCTTTCTTCTTTAAATTCATTGGTATAAATTTTTCCTCTGACTCAGAACACACCTCATTCCATCTTCTCTTACCCACACTGTTTTTTATTAATTTCTTCACTGCTTCTTTCTGTTTTCCAAAACTTAAATTTTTCCATTTTTCTTTTTTTTGCCTTTTTCCCAATTCTCATATAAGCATTCCGCTCTCTTCATTACTTCTTTTTTCCACTTCTCCGGCTACTACTGTTCGGTTCATCGACTTGCAACCTTTTCCTCTGAAATGGTTATGCATATATAATATCGATACCTTTTATTTTCTTTTTTTTGAGGTAATAATCAGCGTCATGTTTGCTTTGCAGCATCTGCATCTTATCATCCCCTTTAGTAGCGCCTCTTCATATTTTTACACTTCGATATGATTCGCTGTGTTCTGTGCTTTTGCCATTTCTTCTACTACTATTATTGCCTCATGCTTTCCTTTATACTCTTCTCATAATGTATTTTTCCATATATATCAGTTTGTTATTATTCTCCTCACTGTGGCCTTTTAAAAGGTATATACAGTTTGCTTTCGTTCGATATCCTTCTCTGTTTAACTCTCTGCCAATTCTGCCATTGATCTCAGCTCCATATCTCTCAAATATGCTTTTATTACTTTTGCTTCTTTTCATTTATTATTAATTCCTTCTCTTTTACATCATACCCTAGTGGCGCATTCCTCCATCCACCAATCCTACATCTTCAAATAATTCCTTTATCGCTGGTCTATTTAAATTACTTCCTGAATAGCCTCCATCATCATACCTTTTGGCTAATGCTACCCACCCTTCTCGGCTTTTTATATATTTTTTACATGCTACTCGCTGTGCATCAAGACTATTAAACTTCTGCTCTAGCCCGTCTTCATTTGATTTTCTCGTATATATCGCACACCTTACCTCTTTTAGCATTCTCAACTTACCTTTTTATCACGCATCCCAAATAATAAAGGACCGTTGTAGCTCATTCCCATTATTTTTCCGGCTACCGCTGATAATGACGTAAAAAATTCTTCTCTGTAGATTAAACCCTTATCTGTTACCATCACTGCATGCGTTTCTTCACCTCTTTCTAATATCAACTCCGTTCCTACTGCTGGCAGTTTATCGCTACTTATCCTTTTCCCTGTTCTAGCCGATCTGCCAGGTATTTTTAGTCTTTTTGCTCCTTTTCTTGATATTTCTCCATACGCTTTCTCCTGCAACCTATACGCCAATCTTGGTATCAAATATTTCTTTGAGTTTGTAGGCGCTTCTTCCACAAAGACCTTCCTCCATATTTTTCTCAGCTCTTCCAACGCTTTTTCTCTAAATTCAATACTTTCTTTTCTATTCCTTCCATCCCTAGCTTCTGAATTTAAAAAAAAGTTGCGGCTCATAGCACTTTTTCATCCATAGTTTCTAGCTCTTTCACCTCTTCTTTTGCTACTATCACGCCTGCTGCTGTACTTTCCGATACAACTCTTATTCTTTCTATAAATTCCCTCTGTTTATTTGCCATTTTTACGTTCTCTAACACTTCTTTTATCTCTTTATTATTTCTCACATAATCCATTGGGGTCTTGCCAAATTTATCTTTTTGTTCCACATTCCCTCCCGCTTTTACTAGCTCTTCTACTATTTTTTATCTCTGCTACCATGCACGCAAGGTGTAACGCGGCAAATTTGTTACTTCGTTCCACTGCGTTTACATCGACTCCTGCCTTTATCAGCTCTTTTGTATTTTCTAGACGTTGCCCCATCACTGCTAGGTGTAGTGGTCTATATTTCCCGGCATCTGCTGCATCTACATCTGCTCCCTTTTTGATTAATAATTTCACTTTTTTCGGATCTGGCATTCCCACCGCGTAATGTAGTATCGTCCTTCCTTTTGTGTCTTTTTTGTTAATATTTTCTATTGAGTTATCTAATACTTCTTTCCACGACTTATTAAATTCTTCTCTTTCTTTCTTACTAAATTTTACCATAAGTTCCTCAGCTATTAATGCAATATAAAGTGGCTCCAATTTGGCTCACTTTAGCGCTTAGCAAACTTTGTTTGTTTACCAGCTACTTTTTCACTTAGGGCTATTTTGGCATAAAAAGCAAGTTTTTTTTACAAAATATACACATTTTTTCAGCATATTATATTAAGATATAAATCTATATATTTAATCTGTTAAATAATAGCAATTCCTCTCCTGCTGTTGCCAGCTTTTCTCTTCTATTTTTCCATATATTTAGCCTCTTATTTCCTCACAAAAAGTCTGCAAACATCTACAGCCCTTTCCTCCACATCATTTAGCTTCTTTCCACCATTTACCACCTGCTTTTCCGATACCTTACTTATTTTTTCCATTAACTCCCTCTGTTTGTTCACTATTTTTCCTCCTTTTTTCTTTAATACCTCCCTTGTCTCTTCATCACTTGCGTAATACATTGGGCTAAATCCTGATATACTTACCAGGTTTATTTCTGCCCCTGCTTTTATTAACTCTTCTACTATCTTTTTTCCACCTACCATACACGCTAGATGTAGTGCCGTATTTCCATCTTCTTCGGTTGCGTTTATATCTGCTCTGGCTTCTATTAATTCTTTTACGTTTTCCAGACGCATTCAAGCGCTGCTGAGTGCAGTGGTGTATAACCTTCGTTATCTCTTGCATCTACATCTGCTCCTTCCCATATCAGCCAGTTTACTTTTTCTCGTCGACATTTTGCTGCTCGGTGCAACATTGTTTCACCGTTTTCATTTTTTCTATTTATATGCTTTTTAGACAATTTGCCTGCAAGCAACTCTTGAAATAATTCATTAAAATCATCCCTTTCTTCTTGACTAATCCACATGATGTACCTCACTATAAAACTTCCTAACTTCTAGCGTTTGGTAAATCTTTTTTGTTTACCTACACCTACCTAATTTATAGCTGTTTTGGCATGAAAAAGCAACTTCTTTTTTTCAAAAAACACACATTTTTACCGAATATTAATGTAGTGTATGAAGATATAAGTATATGTATTTAACTCATTAAACATACGACCTGTTTTCTTCCCAACTTCTGTTCAAATGTCGATGTTCGTGCCATGTTAGTACACCTGGGTAAAACACTAAAATGTACCTTTCTAACTCATGTATTGAATCCTTTTGCTCTGAATCTAAATCGCTTTCAAAATGAACATTGTGTTCTGCTAAACCAAATCTTATAACTTTCTGGTTGGTAAAATCTTCTACCTTGTAGTGGTGAGTAACGCTAAACCTTTCTAAAACTGGTTTATATTTTAAATTCCACAGTTGTTCAGATAGTTTGCTACTTCCCAATAAAATTTATCCCCTTCCTCTTCTATACTAGTAACCGGAAAACATGCGTTTATTTCCCCTAAGTTCCAGCTATCTGATAATACTATTTGTGCCTTAGCAAACTTAATTGCCGGTAATAAGCCCTGTGGTAGCGGATATAGCGCTTTGAAGTTATACCACACATGATTCCTTTCATAAATACCGTTATAGTTCTTAGTATGAGGCTCGGTTTCTCCAAGTATTGCTACATCTAGGCGATATATATCATTGCTCAAAGCTTGTTCATAATGATTGCGTAGATAGTTCTCTATAATCCTAACAACTGGACCACTAGACCTGAAAAAATTTACTCTCCCAAATGATAACACTGGTCCATCTTTTTCGATCTTTGTACCAGAGTAGTCTGATAATAAGCTGCCAAAAAAGCTTTCATCTAAAATAAATCTTCCAATATTATAGTGGTCATTGAAAAGCCTCATTAGCCTCGATCTTGCTGGCAATGATAGTTTTTGCTAGTTCTACTACTGCATCCACGAAGAAGTCGTTCGGAACATCTCTTATCCCTACCTGCAACTCAAAAAAGTGTTTTACCGGGTGGCTCTTCAATGATCGTAATATCTTCTATATTTGCCCACTTTAATGCTATTTTCAGTGAGGCAGGTGTGCCACGCAGTCTTTGAAATTTTATTCTTCTCTTATCGCCTTTCCTTTGTCTTTTACCCAACGCAGAATTTCCCCCAATCCATATTCTTCTATTATCCACGGTAGTATTTCATCTTTAGAATTAAACTTAAATCCTTTTATCCTGCTTGGATCAACTTTGTAATCGATAGCCTCTACTATGGCTCTTTCTTCTTTTGTGCTATTAGGTGGAAGTAACATTAGCTTTTGCCCATTAATTCGATTTCTAGCTTGCCTAAACAAACGCACTCATTCCCCAGTACCACACACACAACATCTTTTCTTGGCTCTATTAATTCCACGTTTTCTACCCCTTCTACAAATAGATTTGCTATGATCCATGATTTTGTCACCTTCCATCCCAATCTTTTCGTTGCTTCAAATTTTTCGATAAATTTCTTCTTCACCGTTTCAATAATATCCGGTCTTTTAATGCTAATTTTGCTGTGGATATCTATTTCAATAATATTGCAACCAACTACTGTTATCGTATCTGTCAATACCCTTATATCATCCCTGGTGACTCGCTTTCTTACAATATCAAGTAGTTCTTCAGATGCTATGCCATTTGTGGATAACTCCGTGGATAAAATCGAGATCTCTACACTCCCTGGCACTTTTTGATTCAACCAGCGCATCCTTTACTCTTCTATCTGCTGAGAGTGCATGATATCGATAATGTTCTTTACTTCCTCCAGTTGACCAGCCTTTTATTTTGCCTTGATTCTTTTTCTAAATCGTTCATCTTCTTCTCCATCTTGCCTCTCTGCTCCATAAAACTCAGCTAAATTATCAAGTTCTTCCCCTCTTGCAAACTTCAGTAAGTTGCTCCTTGCCGCTTCGTTTATTCTTTCTCTCAGCAAAAGTTCTCGCCATGCTGCTACCTCTAAAATCTTTATTGCTGGGTCACTTTCTACTAATGCCGTAAAACTTTCATCACGACTTACTAATTCTTCTTTCATCCGGGAAAAATCTCTTCAAAGTTCCTCCATCTCTATACCATAATCCCATCAAATGAATATTTTTCCCATTTGGTAGATAAATACCATCTAATGAAATATTGACCCTTTCCTTCTTTCACTTCTGTAATTTTTACTTTTTCTAACTTAAATCTTTGCTCCAACTTTTGTAGAGCTTCTGCTATACTGCTGCATAGATTTCCAAGTTCAATCCTATTAATTGGCTTATCTACTAATTCAAATGCGTCTTGACTCATAATCCTTCGCATAACACGTGATCTATCGGCGTGGTCAGTATGTCAACTATCGATTGCTTTAGATGGTTTAATCGCTCAATTCGCTTTCCCGTGCTAGCATTCGGCCTCTCATTCTGCAAATACATTTTTGCTATCACCCCATCACATGAAACCACACGATACCCAGTCACCTGCTCTTGTTATGCCAATATCATTAACAAATACATATTTGATTCTCCTACTTTCAACGTTATTTTATCCACTACATCTATCTTAAGATGGTTGATTCTTTTCTTTGCTCATATGATAACTTTGTCCCATCTTGAAATTTTACACTATTTATTTCCTTTTTATTCTCCGGAGGGATATTTCTCCCTGATATAATGACAACTCTCCATATGGCGATAATACTATTTTGCTCATCAATATTCGGCGCAAACCAACTTCTATCTTCTCCTGCTCTTGCCGTTACCCACGGAAGCCAATCCGTTAAAAATTCCCCTATTTTTACCCGCACTCTTGCTTTTTCATAATCTACTTCTTTAACTAAACCTATACGAATAATGTTCGCTAACTTCCTATTCAGCTCTGAAATTGCAAAAAATTATGCTCTAACATTTTCGCCAACACTTATTGTATGTGGTATGATACCAGTTTCTAACCACATTGATTGACCTGTATGTAGCTCGTGAACCCATTCGACCAACCACACCAAATATGCATCCAACTCTGGTTTAAAAATCATCCCCCTCCTGCTGATATAAATTCACCTGCTGAAACATTTTCCACGTCCCAAGTATTCTTATTCACTACCCTTGCAATTTCCGCTGCCAGTGACCTTACCACTACCTGAGAATCCTCAACTGTTCCATCAACTACCACTCTTACCTCAAATCTTGCCCTCAACGCTAATTCCTCAGTCCCCGGATCTTTCCCTGGTTCTAAACTTGCAAGCTCTACAAATGCTGCTGGCGCTATTATTTCCCTACGTATTGCTGGATACACTTCGCACGTTTGTATTGCTGGGATTTCTTCTTTTAGCGTTTTACAAATCTTCTGATGTAGATCTCTCCAAAACATACGCTCTTAAATAAAATTAAGTTCATGGTCAAAATACTTCTCAAATACTCTCTACTTCATTAGAGACTAACTCTTTCATTGTTTCCCGAGCATGGGTATTTATTTTAATTTCATCTATTGGCAAAGACGTGGTATACCTTCGTCTGAAGATTCCTATATGACCATTTTTCATTGTTGCTATAAATGCTCCTTCATACGTACGGCTTCCTACTTTTGCTCCTATCTTTGTCTGTTTTATACTCCCAAGTTTTGCTACTCCTATCCACTGCGAACTGAGCTTTACTACTGACCATAAGCGCTTTCTATTTGCTTTATCCACACTTAACTTTTTTCTCATTGCTTTTTTTGGTATTTGTTTTTCTTCGCTAACTTGTTTGACAGTTTGTGACCTTACCCATAGTGCTGTTTTGTTTAGTGCCCTCACCGTTGCTTTTTCCACTTTTTTCCTTTCAGCATCTATACTTTGTATAATACTACCGGTGACTTCGATGTTAATACGCATCTACACCCCTGACGCTTGAATTTTCCATAGCATTCCCGAATTGTCCCTAAGTGGTGGTGAATATACTTTGTACTTACGCTTATCAATAATAAAGATATCTCCTTGTATCTTGTCAAAAGCATCTGATGTTTTAAGCTTAAGCATTAGGTGGAGAAGGGAAGAACTTTGAATATCTCCTTAGATATAAAATCTGTGTGGTAGACAAGAGTTCCCTTCTCAAAAGTATAGGCTGAACGGTATCGTAGAAAGACCTAAATGGTTATAATTCTGTACCCACAAGGTTAGCCTTACTTTTCATTTTAATAGTAACGTATGGAGTTATATATGATCAACAACTTTTGGGTATAGACATATCAAAAAGATCGCTTTGATGTTTCTCTTTCATTCATAAGCAACAAAGGAAAACGTGAAACCAGGAAAAGGAGTTTCAAGAATAATGATCATGGGTTTCAAGGTTTACTGAGCTTTCTACAAAAGCATAATGTAGAACAAGTAAAAGCCTGCATGGAAGCTACTGGTTGTTATAGTGAAGCCTTAGCTGAATTTCTACACAATACTGGACATTTTGTGAGTGTTGTTAATCCAGCTTGTATAAGATTTTATGCAAAAAGTAAGCTTATACGACAAAAGAATGATCAGACTGATGCAGAGATAATTGCCGATTATTGCCAAAGACAGGAACCTATTCGTTGGGCACCACCTTCTCCTGAGTTAAAGAAATTAAAAGCATCTTTATCGTTGCTCGGCTGCGTTAAAAGATGAATTGACATTAGTAAATAACCACTTAGAAAAAAAAAAAGAGAGACTGCCTAAAGAAGTTGCAAATGCTTGGGAAGACCTTGCAATGAACATAAAACAAAAAATAGAAAGAATAAAAAAACTCCTTACGTGAACTATTAAATAAACACAAAGAATTGTTGGAAAATTTTCAACTTCTATTGACCATTCCAGGAATAGGAGAAGAATCAGCAGTAGCTATTTTGGCTGAAGTTCCTAACATAAAAGCTTTCAAGGATGCCAGGCAATTGGCAGCATATGCTGGAGCTATACCACGAAATATAACGTCAGGTACGTCTGTACATGCCAAGCCCAGATTAAGTAAATCCGGTTCACGAACATTATGTAAGGCAATGTACTTTCCTGCCATAGTAGCTAAGAATCATAATCCTACTATTATGACTTTTTGCAAAAGGTTAAAAGAGAAAGGCAAGCATAACATGGCCATTGTGGGAGCTGCAATGCGTAAGTTACTCCATATTGTTTTTTGGTGTTTTAAGGTCAAAGAAGGCTTTTGATCCAGATCATATCAAAAACTACAGAGCTAGGAGTTTGGCTGAAAGTTTAGTGCTTTAAAATCAAAAAACGCTCCAATTATGTAAAATAGTATCTTACACAAATTTTGTAACTGGTTAGTGAATATGTTGATAAGTAAATTAATTTTATACGTACAAAAAAGCGGAAATTTACTTATCAACATATTCACTAACTATAATCTGTGTACCGTTACACAAAATGTGAATTGGAAGTATTTTTTAATTTTATGATACAGCTTGAACAATTTTTGTAATTTTTTTGTTGACTTGCAAGACGGTATCTACTACTGGCTGCAATACATCGAATATACTCACCTCCAAAATCAATATCTCCCCTACAAATTGTCCTTCACCAATCTCGTATAATTTATCTGGCTGTTGTTTTAATATTTGCACCATATATGACTTATCCTTTGATTCATACAACGCTTGCTGCCCTAGATGTGCAAAACAATCTGCAAATAATCTTTTAATATCTCTAAACATAATTTTTAGTTGCTTTTATTCTTTAGTTGATATAATGCTTCCTGTTCGGGTATTAAAACAATCTGCACTTAGCTTTACCTCACCTGTTATGCAGCAAGTTTTACAAGTATACCTGGGCGATGGCACATTGGTAGAGGGTTTGATTGGGTATGAAGGTCAGTCCCTCTATCAAATCTTCTTGGCTCTTGTTTTGCATAGAGCGGTTGTCCTAGTGTATTTACCGTTTCATTAAAGTCCGCTGGCGCAAAGTAAGTAGTAAATGTGCTTGCTGTACCAAGTGGAAAACAGTGACCTGTATCTTTCTCAATAAATCTTCTCACGGTTCCTTCAGGATCAGTTGCTTGTCCTCTGTATTCCTCAAATGTTATTCCACAAAACGTAAATCCTGATCTCATATCATTCCGAAGCGCTGCTCCTTCTTGCCATCTTTCATATGCTTCTTTTTTACTTTACTATGCGAAGTTAATGCATCAAAAAATTCAGGGCTTACCAAAGCATGTACTCCTGTCATATATTCACCACTTAGATTATCTTCTATATGCCGGAGTACTTCCATACACCCGCTTTACATCTGTTGTTGCTATTCCCAGTGCAAAATTTACTACTTTTGGCGTAATTTCAAATTCGTTGTAAAGATTTAACAATTCACTGCCATCAGCGTCCAGAATAATCCCCTTTCAACGCCCCCATTCGCAAATGTTCTAACGTTATCGCGTGCTTGTTCCTCATCAATTCAGATGATCTGTTACCACGTTAGCCAACGCTTTCAGTTCATTCTCTGACCCAAATGCCCTTATCCCTTGCACTTCCTCAGGTAACACTACGTCATCATGGGGGAATATGTGGTATCGTAAACGTTCTTATTTTTCGTTTTCCACGTTTTCCCCACTGTTGCTGGTGCTCCGGAACTTGCGTTGGTAATAGGCTCAAAACACCGTTTTGCTCTTCTATCGTAATATGTCGGAATCTTACCGATCTACTTGGAAATAAATTTAAGCTTTCTGTTCGACCATAATTTATCGGCAATATGTTTATTGCTTTAGTTAGTCCGTCATACTAAATGCTGAATTTGTAAATGGATTTTGCATGTTTTTCCCCTTTAATGCTGTAGATGTTTGTTGGCTTTTAAGCCCTTTGCGAATGATTAAGATGTTTGCTGGGCTTCTAAACCCCTTTTGCGGATAATGATGCCTCGTGCTTCAAAGTTGCTTTATTGCTGCAGCTTTCTGCTCTTCTGTTATATTTGCTGGCCACACAACTGCATGATCTGCTAGCATTGCTATACGTGTAATGATTACTGCTTTGGTATTTTCTTTCACGTTTTTTACATCACTTGCTATCACTCCTATAGCTGTTTGCGTACCATCTGTTGCAGTTGGATTGATAACTAATTACATTATCTTCAATATTACAGCCAAACTTCTGTACCCAAGCTTAGGTTTTGCCCTTTGTTACTGTTATTTGGTCTCTTGAGTATAGATTTGATGCCTCATACTTTAATAGGTCACCAAGGTTATTTTGTTCGGTTATACAACTCATAAATGTTTCTCCTATGATTGTTGTCAATAAGAAATTTCATATTTTGTAAAATCTTTGAAAATCCAGTTGTTTTAAGAGTATAGAAAATAGTTGTGAGAAACTTCCTAGCAGTAGCAATAATAGCCTTAGCAGAACCACGCTTTTTTCACACGCTCGTAAAAACTTTTCAGATAAGGACTATAACGTATAGCAATCCAAGTACACTGTACTAAAGAAGTACGCCCAATTTTTGATCCACGTTTAGTAATTCTTCCAATTGTGCATTGTTGATTGGATTGAAAACTCGCGGTACAACTCCAAAATAAGCTGTAAGTTTTTCAGGATTACTAAAATCATTAATATCACCAATTGTTTTTCAAGTGACTTCCTGTTTTTCAAATCTTTATTCCGTGGTTTTAATCTTTATTCCGTGGTGAAAAGTCCATGTATTTTTATTGATTAAGATACCCGTGATTTTACTAACTGATCTCTTGTTTTAAGAAGAGAAGCTAACTGTTGGCATTGTTTGCTCTTGCATTTTGCTTCAGGCAACATATCTTTGCTGAAAAAAAAGCAATAGCTCTTGCATCATGTTTATCTGTTTTTGTTCACAGAACGACGAACCTTCAAATTACGAGGCAAGCACAACAACGCTTAACGTAGACACTTCATCATAAAAAGAAACAGCTATTTCCCGTTGCCTCTAAGGCTGCTTCATCTGTTTCTTGAAGATTTTGATAAAATTACCTAAATCCTGTAAGCGAAAACGTTTTAACATACTCTGGTTTTTCACCAATTTCTAAGTAGCAAGCAGTGAAACTATTAGTATGTAAATCAACACCTATGTAACGCATAAATCTTCTCCCCTTATTGAATACTCCAACATATCAGAGTAGAATATTACCGGTTGGTCCATTCTCTATACGCGGTCACTAAATTTTATAGGCCGCACGATGGTTTTCGGTGGCAGGGGCGATTAATCCTCCTTCACGAGGTCTTTTTCCTATACTGCAAAAAAGCAGAAAGGGCCTCTAGAAACATTTTCAATCTGCCACCTATCCACTCTGAAAGGTATTATCTTCTCATGCTTCCAACCAAGCAATAACTATTCATACCATCTCATGGTGTTTACCGCCGCTTTTGTTAGTGTTATATACGGCGGTTACAAGATTTGTTTACCGCGGTGTTTAAAGTTGCTATACGTCGCGGTGAAGCTTTTATAATTGGCTATTCTGGCCCGGACTTGTTTACCGCGGCATTTGTAGTGCTGGTACCTAAATTTCTCAAATGCCAGATTGCGCTCGGTTCTTGCTACCGCATCATTAAAATCTTCTGATGAACTTTGTGGTATTGTGCTGCAGTATCTCTGTCTTCTTCGTTCTCTCCGCCAGTATCGACATTAATATCTCTTGCTTGTTTGCGTTTACATCCTGCTCAATAAATTCTCCTATCTTCTCTGGCATCTTTGACAAATTACACAATCTTATTACCTCTAATACTTCGCTTGGGCACCTCTCATAACCTTATTCGTTTTGATTCTTCCATTAACTCATCAGCATCGATGGTGGCCCTTATAGTTAAATTCAGCTTTACTCATATTGTTTCTCCTATCTATAAATTCAGAATATGTTATCACTTCATCAGCAAGTCAATCTCTATTGCTTTCTCACCAAAATATAGCCCTGCTTCCGTTGATTTGATTTTTTTTTGCTACAAGCTCGACGAAATAGATTCCTATTTCTTTGCGGCTCATGCGGAAAGAGGTTGTTCGACAAAATTCCGGCATATTCCCTCTTTATATCGCCCAGGGCGGGATGTTGTGAGTAAATCATACTCCTTCATCCTTCTGTCCCTGTGCTTAAGCAAAAGTCCTCCACATCTTCTTGGCTGATTCTATCATTTTTCGTTAGCAGCGCCTATGTAACAACCTATAAAAACCCTGAGGTGTCTGTAATTATATGCCTTTTCTACCCTTTACTTTTTTTTACTTCCATCATGGCTTTTGATCCCCTTTTCTGTAGTCTTTACAGATTGACTATCTACTATACAGGCACTCGGCTGCTCATTCTTTCCTATTTTTCTTCTACTATATTTTTGTAATTTCATAATTCATTTTCTCAAAAATTCCCTGCTTCTTCCATTGCCTGAACTGCTCATACACAGTCTTCCATAGCGGAAAATCATTTGGTAAATACTATAGAACCAACTTTTCAATACATTCATCAGCAGACCAATTGTTTTGCAACAATATCCAACCGAGAAACTCCTGCTTTAACCAAACCAGCAATTTTTTTTTTTCTGATTTTTACTTTTTTTTTTGACTAATTTTGGATAAATTTACAAAAACATCCTACGTAACTCTGGGATCATTAATCTTTTTATATTCTAGCACTAGATTTAATATTTCTCGGCCTCATTTTTAAAGCCGATTTTTCTCCTTTGATGCAATGAGATCGGTGGTAATACCCACTGACAATGCACCTGCTATAGCGTACAACCTTTTGATTGAAATTCTACGATTCCCTTTCTCATATTGCAGTATTACCCAGTATTTTTACACCAGCTAAATCTTTCTGAGTATACCCCCTCTCTAACCTCCAATCTTTTTCACTTTTTTCCCTACTTCATAGTCTAGAATTTTTCCACGCAAAGAACCATACATATAATATTTTCTACTATAGCTCAAAGGGCTCCAGATATAATAGCCAGACTCTGAACCTTTAAATTGATGAATTAAAGTGCCCTACAAGTTTCTTTACTATTTTTCACGTACTTTGTCTGCCCATGAAAACAATTTTTTCACTTACTTCCCTTCTGCTTTTCAATCCATATGTTGCACCTAGTGAAATTACCTCTCTACTGCTTCTTTAAGTTTACTCCTCAAAGAGACAGTTTTTCCTATTTCTTCTCTTTTTTTGTAATTCAGCCCACATTTCCTTGTTTTCTACTCTCAATTGTACTTGATCATATTTTTTACATCGTGGTACAATATAATATTTAGCTTACCAATGCTTGTAGGGAAATTCTAATATAATAGAGCTTTCATCTGACATATCGATATAGTTTCTTATACCTTCTTCCTTTCTCACTTTTAACCTCAACTGCATCATTTGCCAATTTTTAAAATATTACTTCCCAATTTACTTCAGTATTTTGGCTACCTCTACCTTGCTATCATCAGAAAAATTCTATATACGATGTTGTTGTATCTATCTCAACATCTATTAATTCTCTTCTTGCACAGCACTCACCAGCCTCTAGTTCTTCCCCAGTCTCTATCTATCTGTGGCTGAACTTCACGCTGTAGCTCATTATAGATTTCACCTATTAGTTTATTCTGCAATAAAAGTATCATGAAAATCTGCACCACTTAGCATTAATTTGACGCATTATCTTTTTTCGATCAGTCTTATCAAATTTATGAAAATGCACCAATACTACATACTCTGCAATGCTCCATTCCCCATCGTTATATGCATTTATTCTTGCTCAAGAGGCTAGTACTTGGTCTATAAGTTTTGTTGCAATTCATTTATGTTCTTTGCCTCTACCACAGCACTCTTAAACCAGCTCAACTTTTCACTTTCGCTTGCACTTGGCTTTATTTTTTGCAAAGATGAAGCAAATGGGTTTAACATTTCCGGATAATCTGCTTGATCGCTCACAGGTTTTGTGCCATATATGTAATCAAGTCCTTTTCCGTAGTTGATTTTGTTTTCGCGAACGTTTTTGTAGGAAAAGGCACCTCTCCAAGCTTTTAGCCTTATTAATTTTGCTTACAAAAGCTATTACAACTAAGACCACTTAATATTCCCGACTTATCGCTTGTAGAAGTGAGTTGCTGGCTAGTACGACCAATTCCTACAATAGCATTTAACATCTCACCTTTTGATAATTTATCAAGATCAACGTTTAACTCATAGATGCCTCCTTCCTTATCACCAAAAAGGTACAATTATTTTATTAACCATATTAGCCTCCGCTATTAAATATACTTTCTAAGTGTATAACGAACTTTATTACTCAGTTGTTATACACTATATTACTTATTATAAATTATAGTGGTAAAGATTTGCAAATATTTTCTTCCATAACAATCCACTTTCTTAAAACTAAAATAGCCCCAATTTTGTGATGATAATGGTCAAAACAATTTAACGCTTACTAGGCTCTTTTGTTACTGGCGATCTTCTTTTGACGGCTCTAAACTTCCTCCAGGGTTGGTTGTGTGACATTATTATTAATGTTGCATTTTTATTAATGCTTTTCTTATAATCTCCTTTCACCTCAATATGTACACCGATTTGCTTTTTCCATTTCACCAATTTTACGTTCAAGTACTTCACTTTCAGTCTCTTTGTAAGTCCTCATTATTGGCTCTCCTGAGCTTTCTCTCAAAGCAACTTCTATGTTTCCTTAACACACATACAATCATTGCTACTGCAGAATCGCTACCCTTCTATAACTTCTCAGGATCATCCATTTCTCTACCTAAAAATCCTTCCTACTCCTGCATGCACTGTGATTTTAGCAATTCCCTGAGCTTGTGGCCTTCATGTACTGCACTTAGAAATGTTTCCATTATTTCAATGATCAAGTAGAGCTTTGCCTTTGCTTCATCATTCCTGGAATTTATTTTTCTTTACTTTTATTATTCATATAATTTACCCCTTCACTAACAACAAACTTTTCTTAGATATTTACTGCTGTTTTCTTATCAGCATTGGCATAAAGCCATAGCTTTTTGCGTGAAGTCAAATCAATTTTAAATCTTTTACATCAAAAAAAAAAGATAATATATAACTATTTTTATTTTAAACTTGTTGAATTTCTGTCCAAAAGAGAGGGGCCCTGTTATTTGCAAAATAATATCGGTAGAAATTCCT
This sequence comes from Wolbachia endosymbiont of Drosophila innubila, assembly GCF_021378375.1. NCBI lineage: Bacteria > Pseudomonadati > Pseudomonadota > Alphaproteobacteria > Rickettsiales > Anaplasmataceae > Wolbachia > Wolbachia endosymbiont of Drosophila innubila. The sequence goes on from NZ_CP076228.1 coordinate 633,393, forward strand.
TTTTAACTAAATCTTTTGCAATTTTCATCTTTCGTTTTCACTTTCTTTTCAATTTGTATGCTTTTCACAGAGATTTTATTAGCACATACTGCAATTTTGACTCTCAATTTCTTTTGTATCAATTAAATTCGGTAATTCATTTTCCACTTTATCATCTGCATCCTCTGTTAGTTCAAGTAGGTCCATGATATTAATCGATAATGTTTCCGCTATTGCATACAATTTTCCAGTGGAATAGCCACACGTCCTTGTTCATAGTTGCTTATTTCGTCACGTGTTGTACTCATTTTCTTGCTAAATCTTTTGAGTATACCCTCCTCACACTATCCTCCACTCTTATCTTCTTTTCCTATTTTGCAATTTCTCAATCGAAATTTTTTCGTGTTCCTTTTTCATATTGTAGTACTATTTGATATGTTACGCCGATTTTCCCGCCAAATCTTTTGAGTATATCTCTTCGCTAATCTACGATTTCTTACCCTGTCCTATTGCTTTGTAGTCTAAAAGCTAGAGCAGTTATTCTTCTTTTCTCACATCTTATACTTCATAATCAGAAGAACTATTACGTATACTTAATTGGGAACCTTTTTGACAAACTGAATTCATCTCCTTTCAAACAATTTTTCTATATCACTTAGTTTCATTTCTATGTAAGTTGGTCTTCCATGGTTGCATTGCCCAGCATACGGTGTTTCTTCCATTCGTCTCAGTAGCTCATTCATTTCCTCTAACTTCATTTTTCTCCTGCTCGAATCGATCCATGACGCGACCGTGGCCAGCATTTTGTTCACCTTATCCTCTATTGGCAACATATCTTCCATTTCTGTTAATCTATCTACTACTTCAATTAGCATCTTTTTATATCTATTGTTCCAAGATTGCAGGTATTTTCTTTCACCCTTACTTTATCTTCTGATTCTATTTCAATGCAAAACCCATTTCAAAAGCTTATCTTTATACATTTCAACCATCTCCATTCCTGCTTGGTTTTAATCTCAACTATTTCAGGAAGAAGAAGCTTTTGCCTTTTATGCTTGATTTTTGTTTTAAGCACTCATAGATCAACCTCTCATGGGCTTGCGTGCTGGTCTACTATAATTAATTTGCCTTTAGCCTCAGCAATAATGTAAGTATTGTAGACCTGACAGCGTGCATATCCTAGAGGATAATCCTCTATAAAATCAATTTGCTCCTTTCTAGGGCAATAGTCTCCGCTTGTAGTAGGAATCTCTGTGTATCAGTATAGTCAAAATGATTCTGACCGTTCTGATAAGCCTTTTTCTCCTGCATTTGGCAAGTTGAATTCTTTCATTAGCTGATTCTCAAAAAGGACTTGGCCTCCTTCCGTAAAATTCTTTTTGACCCTTTACTTCTCTGCTTTTTCCATTATTACACACTCATTATTCCTTTGACTTTCACTAACATCAAAAGGTGAACCACTCAGTTCTTCTCCAATACCTTGACACCCCTAGATTCATTAATATCACTCACTGAAGAGGTACCCTATTCTCATTAACAACGCTTTTATTATCCCTCTTCTCACTATTTCATATTAACCTTTTATTCTGAAATCTTACTTGATTTATTTGGATGCACATTTACATCTAATACTTGATCGTATGGTATACCTAAGTGCAGCACTGCCAAAAGGATACCTCCCACTTGAATAAAAATCTTGATACGCATATCGAATTGCACCAATAACGTAGATTATCCTTGATTGGCCTTCCATTAACAAACGTATAGATCTGAGGTTGACTTACCGCGGTTGATAGTTGGTTTGAAGTGCGACCTTGAAAGCCTTCGGTCATATTGTTTATTAAGGAGAGGAATTCATTCAGAAAGAAACTGAAAGGATTCTTAAAGCTTATTGAGCCAGATGTTTTGCCATCACTGGAGTTCACGCATCAGTGCCGAATTGGGTAACCAGTTGACTCCGAAGCATGGAACCAGTTACCCTGGAAGAAATGCCAAAAAGTTGTTATGAGGCTACAGAGGCGTATTGTTAAGGCTGTCCAACAAGGCAGATGGGGTAAGGTGAAAACTTTACAACACCTTCTGCAACACAAAATTTCAAGGAATAAAGCTATTAAAACAAAGAGGATACAAACCTTCTCCGCTAAAACGGATATACATCAGTAAGTCTAATGGCAAAAGAAGACCTCTTGAATCCCTACGATAAAAGATAGAGCCATGCAAGCATTATACTTGTTTGCTTTGGAACCGATAGCTGAAACGATCAGTGATCGTCACTCTTATGGTTTTAGACCAAAAGATCCTGCGCAGACGCTACTGTGGCTTGCCACTTGTTACTGGCAAGCCGTAACCAACTACAATGGATACTCGAAGGTGATATTAAAGGGTGTTTTGATAACATTAACCATGAATGGCTCATGAAGCATATTCCTATGGAGAAGAAAATTCTTCATAGCTGGTTAAAAAGCTGGCTTCCTAGAATCAAAAACTCTGTATTCCACAACTGCAGGTACCCCACAAGGTAGTATCATCTCTCCAATACTAGCAAATCTAGCCCTAAATGGACTTGAAAAATCATTGGAAAGTCAATTTGGTAAACTTGGCAGTAAAAGAAGAAGCAAAATCAGAAGTGGAGTAAATGTAATCAGGTACGCAGATGACTTTATCATTTCAGGAATCACACGTGAAGTACTGGAAAATGAAGTAAAACCTCTAGTATCGTCCTTTCTTCAGGAGAGAGGTCTTATCCTTTCCGAAGAGAAAACAAAAATTACATCTATTACAACAGGGTTTGACTTTCTTGGTTGTAATGTACGCAGGTATAATAAGAAGTTAATTATAAAACCTTCAAAAGAAAGTATTAAGAAACTTCTTAATAAAGCACGTACATTGATAAAGGCAAACATAGCGAACACTCAGGCCGTACTAATCAAGTTGCTCAATTCCCTATTAAGGGGATGGGAAAATTACTACAGCCATGTGTGTGCGAAAAGAGCTTTTAACAAAATAGACCATGAAATTATGTGTGCTCTATGGAAATGGGCAAAGAAAAGACATCCTCGTAAAGGATTACGTTGGATAAAGAATCGTTACTTCAAGGTAATGAAACAACGCCAATGGGTCTTTGCTGCACCCATATGCAAGAACAAACCGAAAGAGATAAGGTATTTAAGACTGCTTAGGTTGATTGATATACCTATCAGACGACATGTTAAAATCAGGGCGGATGCAAATCCACTTGACTTAAAATGGAAAAAGTATTTTGATGAAAGAGTGAAACAAACAAAAATGTTAGCAAGCTCTTTCTCAAGAGAAGGTTCTCTGCTGTTGGTGTCACCATTAAGAATGATGTTTTCTGAGGAATCATGAAGGACAAGCCGGTTCGACTAACCAATTCCTTAGCTTCTTCACACAACTTTATAGCTTCTCCATAAAGAAGAATTCTCTCATTAGGACCATTAGTAGCATTACCTAGATTATGCTTAGCTTTACCTAAAGCCAGTAAAATATCAGGATCTTCGAGATGCAATTCCTTAGCTTCTTCATACAACTTTATAGCTTCTCCATAAAGAAGAATTTTCATTAGAACCATTAGTAGCAATACCTAGATTACGCTTAGCTTTACCTAAAGCCAGTAAAATATCAGGATCTTCGACGCAATCCCTTAGCTTCTTCATACAACTTTATAGCTTCTTCATAAAGAAGAATTCTCTCATTAGAACCATTAGTAGCAATACCTAGATTATGCTTAGCTTTACCTAAAAGCCAGTAAAATATCAGGATCTTCGGACGCAATTCCTTAGCTTCTTCATACAACTTTATAGCTTCTTCATAAGGAAGAATTTTCTCATTAGAACCATTAGTAGCAATACCTAGATTATGCTTAGCTTTACCTAAAGCCAGTAAAATATCAGGATCTTCGGGACGCAATTCTTAGCTTCTTCATACAACTTTATAGCTTCTTCATAAAGAAGAATTTTCTCATTAGAACCATTAGTAGCAATACCTAGATTACGCTTAGCTTTACCTAAAGCCAGTAAAATATCAGGATCTTCGGGACGCAATCCCTTAGCTTCTTCATAAACTTTATAGCTTCTTCATAAAGAAGAATTCTCTCATTAGAACCATTAGTAGCAATACCTAGATTATGCTTAGCTTTACCTAAAGCCAGTAAAAATATTTGGATCTTCGGGACGCAATTCCTTAGCTTCTTCATACAACTTTATAGCTTCTTCATAAGGAAGAATTTTCTCATTAGAACCATTAGTAGCAATACCTAGATTATGCTTAGCTTTACCTAAAGCCAGTAAAATATCAGGATCTTCGGGACGCAATTCCTTAGCTTCTTCATACAACTTTATAGCTTCTCCATAAAGAAGAATTTTCTCATTAGAATCATTAGTAGCATTACCTAGATTATGCTTAGCTTTACCTAAAGCCAGTAAAATATCAGGATCTTCGAGATGCAATTCCTTAGCTTCTTCATACAACTTTATAGCTTCTCCATAAAGAAGAATTTTCATTAGAACCATTAGTAGCAATACCTAGATTACGCTTAGCTTTACCTAAAGCCAGTAAAATATCAGGATCTTCGGGGACGCAATCCCTTAGCTTCTTCATACAACTTTATAGCTTCTTCATAAAGAAGAATTCTCTCATTAGAACCATTAGTAGCAATACCTAGATTATTCTTAGCTTTACCTAAAGCCAGTAAAACATCAGGATCTTCGGGACGCAATTCCTTAGCTTCATACAACTTTATAAGCTTCTCCATAAAGAAGAATTCTCTCATTCGGATCCTTAGCTTCAACACCAAGATTAAAATAAACTTGACTTAGAAAAATTCATAGAGCTATCTCACCTAGATAAGAAGAAATCTCTTGTAGCAGTTCCTTTCTATCTTTTAAAGACTTGCTTATCAGACTAAGAATAGATTCTAAATCTTTTCCTTCAACAGCTTTTAATTGTGAAGATAACGTATCGTGGTGTTGCACCTTCGCCATTAATAATAATTTGTAAAATTTCTATTGCCTTCATTAACGTGTTCCTGGTTCTTTTAGACATATTCTGGTAATGTCTTCATGTTCTGAATTATTAAGATATCCTTTCCAGCTGCTTCGCAGCTTCTTTCAAAACTACCATGATGTTTAGCTCAAACGCAGCCACTACAACCTTTTTTCTAAATCATATAATCAAATCTGTCGATCACCTAGTATATTGCTTTCTGATGAAACCAGATAGTTACTCTTATTTAATAATAAATAGACCTTGAATTAACGCTTTAAGGCCTTGGCTTCGTTTGTTTATCCACTGTAATAGTGTTTTGCTGTTCTATACGACGACTATCATGTAGTCAATTGATTGTACAGTTTCTTGTAATTTATTGCATATTTCCTCTATGGATTGGTATTGCCCTCTGTGAATTGACCCAACTTTTCCTTATCAATGGTGTTAAACCATTTGTGTATTACATGCTCGAACACTTCCCATCTACCCCCTCGTTTAGGCTAATATCAGCTCTAATCTTTCGGCAATTACTCGGATCTGTTTACTACTATATCAACTTTTAACACAAAATTAACACTATGGCTAGTTAAATTAGAAATATATAATTTTCTCCTGAATTGCGGGTTTCTTTTCTTGGAACATCAACGATATTTAACATGATAGCTTTATTACTCCTATTCATCTTAAGAAGAAGTGTGACACCCCCATTACTTTGACAAACCGAAGCGTACATACTTAACGTCCTAATATCTTTCCTTAATTATGATCTTTAAGTAAGTGCGATTTGCCAATATAACCGACTGGAAGGAATAGTGATTTTGCTTCTCACAGTTAGAAATAGAATAACATGTAAGACTTTCTGCTGATTTCTTAAGGATGTAGTGGGAACTCTCTTTGCCTTTTCAGCCCGTAGACTTCATAAAAGAATTTTGTAATGATACTCCCCGGCCCAATAACTCTCCCTTCTCGTATACTAACACTGCCCCTGTATCATGAAGAAAGCTTATACATGCTACTATGATATTTTGCTTCTCAGATCTTAAAATGGCAGGATGATAAAATAGCCCTTGTCTTACTACTTGCTTTCTGGGTCCATCGGGACTTATATCTCTCGATTTGAACTCAGCAATCACTGAAATCGCCTCAGAATCTTTTTACGTAGAAACAGTATTAAATCCGCATATCCTCGACCAGCTGTAGGCCCAATGTAATAACTCACATATATCTTTTACAACATAACATTAGACACCACAAGCTAAAAGCCGTGCTGTGCCGCTTCTGTTTTATATCTTCGGGATTCATATCAATTTTACGATATAACCCCCCAAGACACTTAAATAGTTTCTCTACTCTTCAACATCTTGAACCTCTCTACCACCAGGCTCTTCCTGCCCTTTAAGATTTCTCCCAGTAAATTTGGTTGATCGTGACCAACTTCACCAACATTCTAACTCATTTGACCCATCCTTCAAATTCAAATTTAGCTTCACCATCAAACATTTAACAAACAAAAATCCACTGTTAAATTTGTAAAATCAAAATCCCATTGTGCTGCACTAACAACTTCACCCCACAAATTAGTGTAAGGCAAAAGCAGCAACTCCACCAATAAGAGAATAAAGAAAAACAACGACTTACTAGTAGAGTTAACCTTAGGAATTGTTTTTGCCGTTCCTCATTTTCCCCCTTCACAGGATTAAGAGCCCTTTCTAGTTCATTGTAGATAACATTATCTTCTTCATCCTTTTTCCGGTATGTTCGACGCGGCTTGCGATTTATCACGTTGTTTCTCAGGTAAATTAAACCACTCTAAAAAACTTTCAACTACTTCCTGCTTTTCCATCTCGCATACCACTAACTTACCAAAAATGAGCGCAACTATTCAAGATGATATCAGTTATTTCTTCTACATTATCAAGTAACATCAATTCTCGTGATTTGTTGATTTTTCCTGATTTTGAGGAAAACACAAATTCACAAATTCATCAACCAATTCCTCGCTACCTTGAACAATAAGACTAACACAAATACCGCACCCCTTAGAAGAGAATAACTCTTCCATTAATCTCTTTCTTTTTTCCTCATCAGGAAGGCATTTTTCAATAATAAGTTTTAAATCCAATCTATCCTTTCCATTCCAAGAAGTTACTAATGAGTAAATATTATTCCTAATATAAAAAATTATAGCTTGCTTTTCTTCAAGGGTAAAAAGAATCGAAAAGTCTTTTAATGTTATCTTCACTTAGTTGAAATAAAACAGTAAAACATTTTTTTTTCTAATCCGTTAATACGCTGCAAACCCTTATCTTCTTTGAGATCTAAAAATCCTATAAAAAGTTGCTCATCCTCTTTTGCAGCAATGTCCAACAACAGACGCTGATAATCGCGCTGTAACAGATCATCAGGCACTTCCTCCAAAAACAATTGTGCTTATGATTTAAAAGTAGCTTAAAAATAATAAGGAAATCCCTTTTTATTCTGGAAGAATCAAACTCCCTGTTTTCTACTTCTTGAAGTAGTCGATCAAAATATTAGTATAATTCATAGTCGGCTCAGTATTAAAACAATTTTACCTGCAACAACTACTGCTAAATTTACTAAAACTCCTCCCAAATTTTCTGTTTGTTCTTCTGTTAATCCGCAAGTGGGTAAATTATCTAAAAAGTATTTTATTGCTGACTCAGTTCCATATTCTACTGCTAACTCAAGCCCAGATATGTAATCTACTACTCCCATCACACTACCAATCGTAGAAGCCCAGAATTTTGCCAGATGTGGTACATCTCTCTTTTCACCATACTCTCCTTTTCTTTTCTCCTAAACTCCCCATGACTTTTCTACACAATCTTTAAGACAATAAAGACACGCTAGCTCGTACATTTGCTTAGCACCTAAAAGTCACCATCTATGAGAGATTTTGCTGTTTTTTTTATCAACCATTACATCTTCCGTCCAACGCAAAAATCTTTCCCAGACAAAACACTACCTAAATTTGAAACATCGAAAAAATAAATATGCTGCTCGAACCACTCTAATACTTGCAGATATGAGGGTCTAATTAATTCCATCAATTTAGTGCTTCCTGATGGATCCTGTTCTTGCTTTACAGCACTTGGCAACCCCTGCGTTACTTGAACAGCCTTCTCTTGATGGCTCTGGCTTTATGCTATCAGATATATCTTTCATGATCTTTTATAGATGAACTCAATTCGCGATTCTTCTAAAGATTTAACTTCTTCCTTCAATTCTTCAAGTAGTTTGACTGAAAGACCCTGCTTGTTTATTTTCACAATGAGCCAATCCATAAGCGTAATAACACAACCCTTCATAAATGGAGTTGATAATTCTTGTTTAGTAACTTCCGAACTAATTCTTACTTCCTCTGAGCAGCTCCCTGAAGACTGTGTTTTGGCATATAAACCCCCTTTTATTTTAACACTCGCATTAGCTTACGTTCATTATGATAGTAAAAAATCAGTAAAACAAGTATTTTTATGAAAGAAACAATTGTTTTAATTGGTATATATTTCAATACTCTTTATTATTAAATTAATAATACGATCATTTTGCTTAATGAAAACAACCACCGTGAGAACTAGTTTTCTTGGAATGCATTGGTCTACCGCTAGATCCGTGCGAACTTTTATTTATAATAATTTTACTATATCGCAAAGTCAGCTATTTTAGCCTACTTTTGCCACATTTAGGTACGAACTGATTTGCCTAACTTTGTTGTAACAATTTTACGCTTTTATTTTTGAAACACCCCTTTACGTAAAAAAGCTCTCACAAATATACGTACTATTTTATGTTTTTAGAAAAAGTCAATAATTAGATTTTTTGTGATGCTAATTGGCTTACATTTTTATTGAAAATATTTTTTTAAAAAGTGGTTGACTTATAGTTTAGCTGTCTTATGCTAGTATTAGCATGTTTGTTATGTAATGTTTATATGTTACATGATAGTATTAATATGGAGGGTAAAATGGACTTTTCTCAATATGTCGAAGGTGACGCTTTTAGCATTATCTCACACCACAATAAATACAAGCGAATTGGTAATCTTTTTACGGAGTAGGACATACATTACAAAGCTTTCTTTACGGTATTGCAATATTGATGACACAGATGCAGAGGTCTTAGCTGGTGGGAGTCTTTCACATCTTACTTTACTTAACTTAAATAGTAACAATATTGGTGACAGAGGTGCAGAGAACTTAGCTAAAGATAATCTTTTAAATCTTACTTCACTTGACTTACAGTTTAACAAAATTAGTGACGGAGGTGCAGAGGCCTTAGCTGACGGTAATCTTTCAAATCTTACTTCACTTAACTTACAGTCTAACAATATTGGTGACGGAGGTGCAGAGGCCTTAGCTGATGGTAATCTTTCAAATCTTACTTCACTTAACTTACAGTCTAACAATATTGGTGACGGAGTGCAGAGGCCTTAGCTAATGGGAATCTTTCAAATCTTACTTCACTTAACTTAAGTGGTAACAATATTGGTGACGAAGGTGCAGAGGCCTTAGCTAACAGTAAGCTTTTAGGTTGTACTAAAATTAACTTAGATGGTAACAATATTGGTGACAAAGGTGTAGAGGCCTTAGCTAACAGTAAGCTTTTAGGTTATACTAAAATTAACTTAGATGGTAATATTGGTGGCCAAGGTCCAAATGGCTTAGTAGAGTTCTTAGCTGGCGGTAAGGCTTTAACTCTTGCTTTACTTAACTCAGATGGTAACAATATTAGTAACAATATGAAGGACTTAGTTAACGTACCAAGAAATAGACAGGGATGGACTTCTTTACATTATGCTGTTAAAAATGGCAATGTAGGTAAAATAAATGATCTAATAAAAGGAGGAAAAAATGTTGATGCACAAGATGAACAGGGATGGACTCCTTTACATTTGGCTGCTACCGGAAGTTATACAAAGGTAGTAAATGCTCAAATGTACGGGGATGATATTCATGCTAGAGAAATCGGAAGTGAGGAACCTATATATATTAAAGCATGCAAAAATATTATAGAGTCTTTCCTAGACAAACTATTAAACATTAAAGTAGTAGGAGCTTTAATAAAAGGAAAAGCAGAGATTAATGCAAAAGATAATCAGGGAATGGCTCCTTTACATTGGGCTGTTAAAGTTGGTCATATAAATGTAGTAAATGGTCTAATAAAAGGAAAAGCAGAGATTAATGCAAAAGATAATCAGGGAAGGACTCCTTTACATTGGGCTGCTCTAATTGATCGTACAAGTGCAGTAAAAGCTCTAATAAAAGGAAAAGCAGAGATTAATGCAAAAGATAATCAGGGAAGGACTCCTTTACATTTGAGTATTCAAATTGGCAGGACAGATGTAGTAAATACTCTAATAGACAAAAAAGCAGAGATTAATGCAAAAGATAGACAGGGAAGGACTCCTTTACATTTGAGTGTTCAAATTGGCAGGACAGATGTAGTAAATACTCTAATAGACAAAAAAGCAGAGATTAATGCAAAAGATAATCAGGGAAGGACTCCTTTACATTTGAGTATTCAAATTGGCAGGACAGATGTAGTAAATACTCTAATAGACAAAAAAGCAGAGATTAATGCAAAAGATAGACAGGGAAGGACTCCTTTACATTGGGCTGCTAGCAAAGGTGGTATAGAGGTAGTAAATGCTCTAATAGAAAAAGGGGCAGATGTTAATGCAGTGAATAAGTATGGAGATGCACCTCTGCGTTTTGCTGCTCGAGATGGCCATATAGATATAGTGAAAGCTCTAATACAAGGAGGTGCTAATGTTAACGCAAGAAATAGTGACGGTACTCCATTACATACAGCTTATGGCCATGAAGAGATAGTAAAACTTCTAATAGAAAAAGGGCAGATGTTAATGCAGTGAATAGTAATGGAGATACACCTCTGCGTTTTGCTGATCGAAATGGCCATATAGATACAGTGAAAGCTCTAATAAATTACGTAACAAAACTAGAAGCTGCTGATCTGTATGTTAGTCAAAAGAACTTAGAAGAAAAGAATAGATTGATAGGTGATTTGCACGATCTACACAGTAGTTATCCACAACATCTTCAAAACTGTAAAAAAGAAGTCAAAAAGATTGAAAAAGAAAGTCAGGAACTACATTCCTTTTTGAAAAAAAGTGATATTAATGAACTAATTAGTGTGTGGGAAAGGAATGCAGACATACAGAATCAGATTGATAATCACGATAACCTAAAAGAGCAATATCCAGAATACGCTCATATTTTAATTAATAAAGCTAATGAAGTGAAAAAAGAAATTTTTCTGCACAATCATAAGCCGCTAATTGATGCTTTATCAGCACATTATAAATGTGATATAAAACAATGACATTTGCTGGTATAGAAAACTTTTTTAAAGTTGTTCACAGGGATGATTTTAAAGAAAAGCTAGGAAATGGAGGAATAACTCTGAAAACTTTGTAGATTTAAAAATGTTAAAAAGAGATGATGTTCCTAAGTTAGGAGTAATTGCATTTAAGCATGGGTGTCAATTAAGTGAACCAAGGGTAACAAGAGTAATTGATCAGGCTCTTTCTCTCTAATAGGATCATTGAGCAAACTGTGGGTTCATGGTAGGAAAAAATTGACCTTACCCAAGAGAAGAAGAAAGAAAAATTTTCATAATAAAAGTGTTTTTTTAGAAGGAGCAGTAATGACACAAGGAAATTGGGACTCTGACAAAAATTTTGCAGGGTAGCTTGTTATATAGCTAAAAAGAACCAAATAGCAGATTCACAATGTCAGTGAAGTTTATGAAGTTAGAATGGGTATAGAAGGAAAGAAAACACAGATCTCTAAAAATATCAAAGTTAGAAAATTATTCTTGCATTAGTTTTTTATTTGTGCTATGTGTTGTACATAACATCTTTGTAGAATGGGGGGG